>JANXZQ010000190.1 GCA_025355445.1 Gammaproteobacteria bacterium | reverse complement strand
AACGGCTGTTGCGGGCGTACCGACTGATGAAGCTCATCCGGGATTTCGAGGAACGGCTGCACGTCGAAATTGCGACCGGCGACATCCCTGGCTTTACCCATCTGTACGCAGGCCAGGAAGCCATCGCGGTGGGAGTGTGCGAGCAATTGTCCGACTCGGATTATATCGTGAGCACGCATCGTGGCCACGGCCACTGTATCGCGAAGGGCTGCGATATCGGCGGCATGATGAAGGAAATTTACGGGCGCAAGGACGGACTGTGCCACGGCAAGGGCGGTTCCATGCACATCGCCGACATGACCAAGGGCATGTTGGGAGCCAACGCCATCGTCGGCGGCGGGCCGCCCATCGCTGTCGGTGCGGCGATTGCCTGCAAGTTGCGCGGCAATCGCAACGTCAGCGTTGCCTTCGGCGGCGACGGCAGCGCCAATCAAGGCACGGTGTTCGAGGCCATGAACATGGCCGTGGTGCTTCGCGTGCCGGCCATCTTCGTGTTGGAAAATAACGGCTACAGCGAACACACCGGTGCAGCCTATGCGGTGGGCTCCGGCGATCTTGCCGGCCGCGCACGCGGTTTCGGCATGCCGGCGGAATGCATCGATGGCGCGGATTTCCACGCAGTGTACGACGCGATGGGCCGCGCGGTGGTGCGCGCCAAGAACGGCGAGGGTCCGAGCACGATCGAGGCGAAGATCACCCGTTTCTACGGCCATTTCGAAGGCGACCCGCAGAATTATCGGGCCAAGGACGAGGTGGCGGGGTTGCGGGTGACGATGGACTGCCTGAAGCGCTTTCGGCAGCGTGTGGAGGCGGACGGTTCGGTGGGCCTGGCCGAACTCGACACCATCGACACCGAGGCCGGGGCGCTCATCGATGGCGCCGTCAAGGACGCGAAGGCCGCGGCGCCGCCTGTCGAAGCCGATCTGTACTCCGACGTCTACATTCAGTACTGATTCTCAAGGAACATCCACCATGCCGCAGCTCACCATGCGCGACGCACTCAACCAAGCACTCCATCAAGAGATGGCGCGCGACGAACGCGTCATCGTGCTCGGCGAGGACGTCTCCGGCGGAGCGGGCGGGACGTCCGGCGAACGCGAAGCGTCCGGCGGTATATTCGGCGTCACCAAGGGGCTGTTGCCCAAGTTCGGTGAGGGGCGGGTCATCGACACACCCATTTCCGAGTCGGCGATCGTCGGTGCCGCGGCCGGGGCCGCGCTCGCCGGTCTGCGGCCGGTTGCCGAGATCATGTTCGCCGACTTCGTCGGTGTGTGCATGGATCAGATCTACAATCAAATTGCGAAGTTTCGCTACATGTTCGGCGGCAAGAGCACCTGTCCGGTGGTCATCCGCATGGCAATGGGCGCGGGCATGAATATGGGCCCGCAACATTCGCAGACCATTTATTCGCTGCTGACGGCAGTGCCCGGGCTGAAAGTCGTCATTCCGTCCAATGCCTATGACGCGAAGGGTCTCTTGGTCCAGGCGATTCGCGACGATGACCCAGTGATTTTCTTCGAACACAAGGCGCTCTACCCGCGCAAGAGCGAAGTGCCGGAAGACTCTTACACCATCCCGTTCGGCGAGGCGAGTCTGGTGCGCGAGGGTGAGCACGTGACGGTGGTCGCCTTTGCGCGCATGGTGCCCTTCGCGGAGCGCGCCATCGATGCGCTCGCGAAGGAAGGCATTACCTGCGACTTGATCGATCCGCGCACCACGTCACCGCTCGATGAGGAGACGATCATCGAGAGTGTGGAAGGAACCGGACGGCTGGTCATCGTCGATGAGTCGCCGCCGCGCTGCGGAATGGCCAGCGATATTGCCGCCATCGTGGCGCAGAAAGCCTTCCATTCGCTCAAGAGGCCGATCATCCAGGTGACGCCGCCGCATACGCCCATTCCCTTTGCTCCCGCGCTCGAGCGTGTGTACGTACCGGGGCCGCCGCGAATCGAGGCGGCCATCCGCCAAGCATTGAAGGACGAATAGTGGCCGATCTCATCAGCGCGATCACCATGCCCAAGTGGGGCATCGAGATGACGGAAGGGACCATCACGGGTTGGCGAGTTGAAGTCGGTGCACGCGTCGAACGCGGAGCGGAGATCCTTGACGTCGAGACCGAGAAGATTGTCAACGCCGTCGAGGCGCCGGCCGGCGGCGTGTTGCGGCGAATCCTGTCAGGCAGCGGCGACACCCGGGCGGTGGGCGCGCTCATCGGCGTGATCGCGGAGCCGGGCGTCAGCGACGCCGATATCAAGGGATTCATCGACGGCTTCGTTGCTGCGGTGGTTTCATTCGATTCCGACGAGGCGCCCGCGCAGGCCGCCGCCGCAGTTGCCACGGTCCCCCCCACAGTCCCCACAGTCGCTGCGGTTGTTGCGGTGAGCGGCGAGACGGGGGCCACCTCCGATGAGGCGCGAGTCAGCCCGATCGCTCGGCGCGTCGCAGAACGGCTGGGCGTGGACCTGTCTAAAGTGACCGGCACCGGCCGCAACGGACGTATCTCCAAGGAAGATGTGGAAACATTTGCGGCGTCCGCACCGACCGCGGCTATGCTGCCTGCCGCCGCCGCCGCCGCCGCCACCGCCACCGCCACCGCCGCCGACGTCCCCGTTGCAGCCAACCCTGTGCGCCGAGTCCGCATGAGCGCGCGCCGCAGCACCATCGCGCGCCGCCTGCTCGAGTCGAAGCAGTCGATTCCGCATTACCGTTTGGACATGGATGTGGATCTAGGGAAGCTGCTGCTGCACAAACGCGCCCAGCCGGACTCCTCGAACGGGCGGATTACCGTCAACGACCTGTTGCTGCGCGCCGCCGCGCTCGCGCTGGTTCAGCATCCCATGGTGAACGCCCAGCTGGAAGGTGATGAGATCCTGCAGTTCGAGAATGCGGACATCGCCATTGCAGTGGCGGCGGAGGCCGGGCTGGTGACCCCCATCCTGCGCAATGCCAACCTTAAGCCGGTGACTGCGATCGCCAGGGAAAGTCGCGACCTCATCGATCGCGCGCGGCGCGGTTCGTTGCTGCGCGATGAAATCAGCGGCGGGTCATTCACCCTCTCGAATCTGGGAATGTTCGGCGTAACCCGCTTCGACGCCATTATCAATGCCCCCCAGGTGGCCATCCTGGCGGTGGGCGCCATGTCGCAGCGCCCAGTGGTGCGCGCGGGAGTGTTGGCGGTCGCCGAGGTGGTCACGCTGACGCTGTCCGCGGATCATCGAGTGGTGGACGGAGCGGTGGGCGCGGCATTTTTGAGCACTCTGCGCGGTCTGCTCGAGAACCCCGAGTCGTTGTAACGGACTATTTGCGGGGATGCACCAGATAGTAGGCATTCCACGACGGCAGGCGCTCGGGAAAATCCGCGGCCTGGGGTTCTGCGTAGGCACGGTTGCGCAGCACTCCGCCCATGATTTCCCGATAATCGGCCGGGCGCCCATAATAGAAAAAGGCGAGGGTGCGGTCGTGGAAGCGCCAGCGCCCGTCCTCAAGACGGTAATCATCGTGATAACGCAATGATGCCAACAAAGGCTCGCCGTTGCGCACCACTTCGGCGTGGGTGTTGACGATGCCGGTGGCGTGATCGGAATGGAGCTCGTCGAATTCGATGACATGGTCGTGGGTAAAATGATTGCTGGGCCCCAAGACGGCGAAGCGTCCGTGGAACTGTGCGATGACGGCGTCGCGGCCGGTGGCGTTCATGACGCCATCCAGCGACCGAAACGAACCGTCGCGGGTAAAACACTGGCCGATGCCTTCGATGTCGCGCGCATCGATGGTGAAGCAGTACCGGGCTACCAATTCGCGAATCTCGGCGCGGGCCTCGAGCCGGGCAAGGCGTTGTTCCGTGGTGCGGGCGAGGGGAGTTTGCGAGGGGTTTGTGTTCATATCCGAGGGACTCCATGAATGCCGCCGAAGGCCGCTACTACGAGGACCTTGTCATCGGCGAGGTGGTGGAGTCAAGCGCGCGCACCATATCCCTTGATGAGCTGTTGGAATTCGCCACGCGCTACGATCCGCAGTACTTTCACGCCGATTCCATCGCCGCCAAGCAATCGATCTTCGGCGAGATCATCGCCTCCGGCATTCACAGCGCCGCACTTTGGCGCGCGCTCGATCATCAGATCAGCGGCGACATACACTGGATCTGCGGCGTGGCCTGGGAGGATGTGCGCTGGCCACAGGCTGTGCGCGCCGGCGATACGCTGCGTGCGCGCGCCGAGGCACTGACCAAGCGATTGAGCCGTAAGGATCCCAGCCGCGGGATCGCCGAGTACCGCTACACGCTGCTGAATCAACGGGACGAGACGGTATTCACGTGCCGGAGCATTAATTTGGTGGCGTTGCGGCCGGCGTCGCATACGGCAGAATAGTCGCGTCACGCACGCCCGCAGGACGTCGCTGGATTTACGCAGGCAAGACTTGTAAACCCAGCTTCTTCGCCGATCGTCGGATGCGATCATCGAGACTGAGCAACTTGAGTCCGGCGACGGCGGTTCTGGCGGTCATGGCGGATGCCATATGGATGGCGTCCAACGTGCGGATCGGCTCCTCGGGAAATGGCTGCCGCGCTCGATCAACTATCTCGGCAGCGATTCGCATGATCTGCCAATGACTTGCCGCATCGGATAGGCGCGCGCGCCCATCCGCTGCCTCCGATTCAGTCAATTCGCCCAAAGCGGCCGCGCGAATCAGCACTCGGTCGCACTCGATCAGCGTGAGATCTGAAGCGAGGATGATCTCGGCGTCGGCCAGAAATCGGCGCACCACGGGCGCGGACGGCTCATCGAGTAGCCAAGCCAAGATGGCGCTGGACTCCGCATAGAGGTTCACGACGGACCGCGTTCTTCGTCAAGCAACTGCGCCGCCGTGCGACGGCCTCGATGGGATCGCGGCAGAGGCGCATAAACGTCACGATCAGTGGGTGCGCCGAGCGTGAGGAGTCCCCGCCTTGCGAGGGTAAGCAAGCCCGCCGGAAACGTTGCTTCCACCAACCCCCGCGTTGGTGGCGAGAATTCCGCGACAACCTCACCGCGGTCCGTAACCAAAACACTCTCGCCAAGGCGCACTTCGCGCAGGTACTTGCTCAAGTGATTCTTCAATTCGCGGATACCCACAGTCTTCATTGCTGTAATGTAGCCTCATGAGGCTACATTGTCAAATTGGATCGCTTGCTAGCGGAATTTCGTGCGTGCGTTAACTTGTCGATTGAATAGCAATGCCTGTAGCCTCATAGACATGAACGCGCCGACTCATACTACCGATCCCGACCAGTTGGTCTGCCAAGAGCGCAAGGGCAGCGTCGCGTACCTCACGCTGAATCGTCCGTCGCATTTCAATGCGCTCTCCGAGGAGATGCTGGCGGCGCTACAGGCTGCGCTCGATGGGATTGCCGCCGATACATCGATACGGGCGGTGGTGTTGGGGGGTGCCGGCAAGGCATTCTGCGCGGGCCATGATCTTAAGCAGATGAAGGCCAATCCGAGCTTGGAGTACTACCAGCGGCTATTCGACGATTGCAGCCGGATGATGCTGCGTATTCAGGCGTTGCCGCAGCCGGTGATCGCGCGGGTTCACGGTATCGCGACCGCTGCCGGCTGCCAGCTCGTGGCCATGTGCGACCTTGCCATCGCGGCCGATGACGCGCGTTTCGCGGTGTCCGGCATCAATGTGGGCCTGTTCTGTGCCACGCCCTCGGTTGCTCTCGCTCGTAATGTCGGCCGTAAGGCGGCATTCGAAATGCTCGTGACCGGCGAGTTCATCGATGCGCCTACCGCGGTGCAGCGCGGACTCATCAATCGTTGCGTGGCGCCGGATCGTCTCGACGCAGAAATTGACAGGCTGGCGGCCGCGATTGTCGCCAAGCCAGCATCGGCGATTGCCGAGGGCAAGGCGCTGTTCTATCGCCAGCTGGAATTAGGCGTCGCAGCGGCCTACAGGCTGGCCGGGCAGTCGATGGCCGAGAAAATGATCGACGAAGTTGCACAGGAGGGGGTCGCCGCCTTCATCGGCAAGCGCGCCCCCGACTGGCGACCGGACGGCGGGAAATCGTAAAACTGGGATATTTCGACCGCCTCGAGACTCGCCGAAACGCCTGTTTTATCAGGCCAATGTTGCAAATTCGCTCAATGCCGACGACGGTTTTGGGCATTTGTTTCGGTGCGCCGGTTCTCTAAAATAAGGGTATAAGCCTGATACCTGGTTACCCAGAACGCGAGCATTCCATGAGCGCCGTCCCCATTGCCGCCAAAGCGGCTTCTTATCAGCCCGCGAACAAAGTCAGGTTCGTCACCGCAACGTCTTTGTTCGACGGGCACGATGCCTCCGTCAACATCATGCGCCGAGTGCTGCAGGCTTCCGGAGCGGAAGTTATTCACCTCGGCCATAACCGGTCGGTGCAGGAAATCGTCAATGCCGCCTTGCAAGAGGATGTGCAGGGCGTGGCGATCACCTCGTACCAGGGGGGCCACGTTGAGTTTTTCAAGTACATGATGGATCTGCTGCGCCAGAACGGCGGCGACAACATCAAGGTGTTCGGCGGCGGCGGCGGCGTCATCGTGCCGGCGGAAATCCGGGAACTCATGGCCTACGGCGTGACGCGCCTGTATTCGCCGGAGGATGGCGCAAAGTTGGGCCTGCAGGGCATGATCGATGACGTCATTCGCACCAGCGATTACGATTTGTCCGCGCTGGCGCCTACCGAGGCGGATGCCTTGGATGCGCTGCGTTCCGGCAGCCGCCGCGCTCTGGCACGGGTTATCACGGCGGTCGAGAATCGAACGTATGGCATGCGCGCGCGTCAGGCCCTGCTGCAGGCGGCGGCCGTCATCAAGACTCCGATCCTCGGAATCACCGGGACCGGCGGCGCCGGCAAATCCTCGCTGACGGACGAACTCATCTTGAGATTGCGCCTCGATCAGCAGGACAAGATCCGCGTGGCCGTCATCTCCATCGATCCATCGCGCAAGCGCACCGGAGGCGCGCTGCTGGGCGATCGCATTCGCATGAATGCCATTGAGTCCGACAATATATTCATGCGCTCCCGGGCCACGCGCGATACCGGTACTGAGATTTCGGCCGCGTTGCCTGAAGTGCTGGCCTGCTGCAAGATCAGCGGCTTT
>JANXZQ010000341.1 GCA_025355445.1 Gammaproteobacteria bacterium | reverse complement strand
ATACCGGCTTTATTGCGCGTTTGGGAATCTAGAGCGCGGCTGCTCGCCCTATCAAGAACAATCCCACCCCGACGAAGGCGGCTCCGATGAGCCGCGCGACGCGCTCACCGCCGGGCGCGAGACGTTCGAGCGTAACGGCTGCCGTCACGACGGCCATGACGCGAACATCCATGACCCCGCAAACGAGGAGGATAGCCGTTAACCCCGCGCAGCAGTAGGTACATTCAAGGCCAAGATGCAGGCCGTATCGCCAAGCCGTGCCGGCGTCCGCCAGCAACGTAGTGCCACACCCCGGCGCCTGCCGGCAGCAGTCGAGGCGACGGGCTTTCCATGAGGTGAACTGAAGCGCGCCCGCGATCAGGACCACCACACCCACCGCAGTCGGTACGGCACGCGCCAGCGTGGGCAGCCGCATCAGGGCCGCAGCCAGCGCGCCGCCCAGTGCAAAGGCGGCAATGCCGACCATAGTCTAGACGAAGAAGTATCCCAGGCCGACCAGCGCGGTCAGCTCATTCAGGCGTTTCTCACGACTACCGCCAAGGGCTTGGCGGTAGCTCCACAACATTGGCATCAAGGACGGCAGCATCATTGCAAACATCATCACAGCCCACATGCCGGTGAAGGACGACATGGCGCTCAGCCGTGTCTGTCCCGGCATTGGCATCCACGCCATCGACATATTCCAATCATCGGGCATCGCCATCTGGCCCATCGCCGTCATGGATCTGCACCGGATGAACGTCACCGCCGCGCTGCCGACAAAGATCAGCGCCGAAACGCCGAAGAAGGCGCACCGCGAGATGGCGCACCGCCGGGTGGCGCACCGCGAGGAGGCTCGCTCAGCACCCGCAACCGAGCTCAACGCTTGCCGTACTCGTCGTGGCGGCGCCACCAGACGCCAGTTTCGTTGCGGCCCTTGGGAGCGCGGTCGAGCCATTGGTACGCACCCCACAGGCCATCCAGTCCACGCGCATAGGCGGAATAGGTGTGATAGACGACGCCGTCCTCGAGCGCGAACGCGCTCACACCCGGCCTCTCGCGTGTGTACGTCAGCGCGTCCGTTCCGCAAGTAGCCGCGAATTGCGCCACCGGTTCCGGAACCTGCGCCGCATCCATGGCGTGGCCAGCGCGCCGGTAGTTGTATTCGATGCTCCCCTCGCGCTGTTGTTCTTCTGTGAACCAGACATTGAAGTCGGAGTTGAAATCGCTGCCGAACGAGGACGCCCACGGAAACGTCCATCCCATGCGACGCTTGTAGGCCTGCAGCTTCGTGAGCGGTGCGCGGGACACCGCCGCAAGCGCGACGTCGTGATTGGCCAAATGGACAGCGAAACCATTGAACCCATCGGCAATCATCGAGCAGGACGGGCATCCCGCTGTGTAGTCGGGCCCGAACATGAAGTGATAGACCATGAGCTGCGAGCGCCCGCGGAAAAGCTCTGCCAGCGACGCGCCGCCTTCATCAGTCTCCAGCCGATATTCCTTGTCGACTCGGACCCATGGCAGCTCCTGACGGCGCCTCGAGAGTTCGTCGCTGCGCCGCGTAAGCTCCTTCTCCGCCTGCAGCAGGTCGAGCCGCGCCGCCAGCCAGTCATTACGTGTTCCGGTCATGTGATTCGCCATTACTTTGCTCTCCGTTAGATGTTATTCGTCACGGGTATCGCTCTCGATACGGCGTGCCGATTAGTGCTGAGCTAGACTAGCCTCGCGTTGCCGAATAGTGGGAGTGACAAGTGTGGCGGGATTACGATGGACTCGCTGATCACGGCGGCGGCCCGTGCGCTCGCGGCGGGTGATCCGCTCGGCGCACTGAACCGGGTTGCCTTGCGCGACGACGCGCCTGCACTGGCGCTGCGAGGCGTCGCGATGGCGCAGCTCGGCGATTTCACCCGCGCGAAGGCTCTGCTGCGAAGGGCAGCGCGAGCCTTCGGTCCGAAAGAGGCTGTGGCCCGCGCCAGATGTATCGTCGCCGAGGGCGAGATTGCGCTCGTCTCACGCGACTTAAGCTGGCCGGCGAAAACGCTCGACGCGGCGCGGGCGACGCTCGAACAGCACGGCGACCGTGCGAATGCCGCGCACGCGCGGTATCTGGAGGTGCGGCGCCTGCTCTTGATAGGGCGCCTCGATGAGGCCGAGCGTAAGCTCGCCGAACTCGATCCCGCGCTCTTCGCGCCCGCATTGAAGGCGGCCCACGAGCTGGTGGTTGCGGGAATTGCGATGCGGCGCCTGCGGGCCAAGACGGCGCGCGCAGCCCTCGTTCGGGCCGGGCTCGCCGCGCGAGAGGCACGTATCCCTGCTCTGACGGCAGAGATTGAGAGCGCAGCCCGCGTGCTCAACATGCCCGCGGCGCGCCTGATCGCGCGCGGCCGGGAGCGGCCCCTGCGGCTCGAGGACGTAGAGGCGTTGCAGGCGTCGAAAGCGCTGATCGTGGACGCATGCCGTCACGTGGTGCGCGACGCACGCACGGTGGTCTCGCTCGCAAGAAGGCCGGTGTTGTTTGCGCTGGTGCGCACGTTGGGCGAAGCGTGGCCCGCAGATGCGCCGCGAAGCAGGCTCGTAGCGCGGGCATTCAGAGCGAAGCTTGCCGATGAATCGCACCGCGCCCGACTGCGGGTCGAGATTGGTCGACTTCGCAGAGCGCTGCGAGGGCTTGCAGGCGTCAGTTCCACAAAGGATGGATTTGCGCTGGTGCCCTGCCATGCACGCGAAGTCGCCGTACTCGCGCGGCCCGTCGATGAGCCGCACGCGGCGGTGCTCGCATTCCTGGCCGACGGTGAGTTATGGTCGAGCTCGGCCCTGGCGCTCGCGCTTGGCGCCAGCCAGCGCACCGTGCAGCGGGCGCTCGACTCGCTTGCAAGAGCGGGCAAGGCGCTGTCGTTTGGCCGTGGTCGAGGACGCCGTTGGAGACCCGCACCGGAACTGGGATTCACGACGACATTGTTACTCCCGGCTACGCTGCCGGGTGACTAAGATGGGTGCATGAAGCGATCAACAGCCGAAATCCTGCGTGAATACCAACCGGGCGTCGACCACGTGCACGGAGTCACGTATGACGGTCAGAACGTCTGGTTTGCTGCCGGAGACACCCTGAACGCGTTCGATCCGGCGAGCGGAAAGACGCTGCGCTCGATCGATGTCGCCGCGCATGCCGGAACCGCATTCGACGGCCGGTACCTGTACCAGCTCGCCGAGGATCGCATCCAAAAGATCGATCCGGCGACCGGCAGCGTGCTCGCTACCCTTCCGGCGCCGGGGGGCGGCGGTGACTCGGGGCTGGCCTGGGCCGAAGGCACGCTGTGGGTCGGGCAGTATAGAGAGCGTAAAATCCATCAAATCGATTCCCAAACCGGGGAAATTCTTCGCACTATCGAATCTAACCGCTTCGTCACCGGCGTCACTTGGACTGATGGAGATCTCTGGCACGGCACGTGGGAGGCAGACGAGAGCGAACTGCGGCGAGTCGATGCTCGAACGGGAGAGGTCCTGGAAACGCTCGAGATGCCGCCTGGCACCTTCGTGTCGGGGCTGGAATCCGATGGCGGCGATCAGTTCTTCTGCGGTGGCGGACGTAGCGGCAAAATCAGAACCGTTCGCAGGCCCAAGCGAGACTCGGCGGCCGATGGCTAGGCCATCGCTAGTCCCTCAGCCACGGGCTGTCTTGCCGGACTTCGATCAGGGTCGGACGGTCAGCGGCGAGCGCATTCCTCAACGATTGCGCCAAATGTTCGGCGCCGGCGGCGCGAACCGCGTGACAGCCGAGGCTCTGCGCCAATCGCAGGAAATCCGGGCTCTTCGGTTCCACGCCGATGCGCGGAATCTGCCGTTGGTCCATCTGATCGACGATCTCCTTCAGCGCATCGTTGTTCCACACGATGACCGGAAGGGCAATTCGCTCTTCCGCTGCCGTGGCCAGCTCATTGACCGTGAACATGATCCCGCCATCGCCCGCGACGGCGATCACCGGCCGCTGCGGCGCGCCGATCTTGGCGCCGATGGCCAGCGGCAGGGCCACACCGAGCGAACAGTAAGTGCCTGAATAGTACCAGCAACGTTCCATTTCCATCGGCATTGCAAAAGAGCCGGAATACACAATCTGCGAGGCGTCGCCCATCACGATTGCGTCCGCAGGCAGTACCGAACGAATTATCTTCCACACGCGCGCGTGCAGCTTTTCGACATCGGACATCGTAGCGACAATGCGCGAGAGGATATCCCGGACCCGGATCTCGCCCTGCGACCGGTGCGCCGCCGGCTTGCGGCTGGAAACGGCGGACGACAGGGCGAGCATCGCCGCACGAGCGTCCGCTTGAATGGGCACCGCGGCTGAATACACCGATGCCAGCTCGGCTGGATCGATGTCGATTCGAATGATGTCGCCCGGAATATCGAGCTTAGGCAGGAAGGTATCGCCCCCGCCGACTTGGGAACCCACCAGCAGTACCACGTCGGCATCGGCCAGGGCCTGCTGGCTCGGTGCCCGCACGATCGACGCGCCCAAGGACAAAAGGTGCGATTCCGGAAGTATCCCCTTGCCGGCGTTGGTGGAAAGTACCGGAGCCCCGATGTGCTCGGCGATGTCGGTCAGTGGCTTGCGAGTGCCGACCGCACCGCCGCCGACCAGAATGAGAGGGCACTTTGCCTGCGCTAGAAGATTCGCAGCCTCCTCGATCGCCGCCGGGTCGGGCATCGGTAAGGACGGAGCGCGACGGGGTTTCCAGTCGGCCTCGACGGGTTCCGGGAGAACGTCTCTGGGCAGCGATAGATGAACCGGACGAGGCCGGCTGCTGCGAAACACCGCGTAGGCAAGAGCGATAAGTTCCGGCAACTCTTCAGGATATCGCACCATGGCGCTGAACGCGGTGAATCCGGCCGTCACCGCAGACTGGTCCGCGAGTTCGTGGATTGCTCCCCAGCCTTTCCCCTGGGTGCGCGTCGCGCACGCTCCGGACAGCACGAGCATAGGTTGCGAATCGCAGTAAGCCTGCGCAATGCCGGTCGCCGCGTTGGTGACGCCCGGGCCGGCAATGATCGTGCAAACACCCGGTTTGCCGGTGGCGCGCGCGTAACCATCGGCCATGAGGCTGGCGCCCTGCTCGTTACGGCACTGCACGTGCCGTAGCCCTGCGAGTGCGATGCCGCGATACAACTCAACCGTCATCGTCCCGGCCATGCCGAACACCGTGTCGACTCCATAGGCCGCGAGCAATTTCCTCACGGCCTCACCAACGTTCATGGCGCGCGCGTGCTTCCCGCCTGGTTCGACGGATTCGAGAATCGGACGAGGTGGTTCATTCCGCCTTGATTTCCTTTTTCTTGAAATCAGCCGGAACGACGAACGCATCAGGGCTCGCGCCATTGGTGGACACCGAAACCAACTGCGAGGTCACGGTCATCAACGCCACGTCACCCGCCGGTACTGCGACGGGTGTCGAAGCCGGCGTTGACTGTGCGGCAGGTGCGGCGTCCGCATCGTCCTTCTTCTTATGGAACAGACCGCCGAGTTTGCCGGCCAGTGCGCCTGCAACGCCGCCCGGACCGCCACTGCTCGAACTGTCGTCAGCTTGACCCGACTGACCCTGCTGAGCCTTCGAATCTTTGCACTGGGCACCCCCTAGCGCCAGAGTAAAGCTGCTCTTCACGGGATAGCCCTTTACGTTCTGCATCTTGGATGCCACCTCTGTCCAGATGCCTTTGTACTGGCTGAAGAGGGCCTGCGCTCTTTGGGTAGCATCCTGTGAACTCGAGGGATCCATGCCCATCTTCGAGGCGTAAGCGGTGTAGAACTTTCGAACTTCGGCGCTCTCCGTGAATCCGGCCGCGGTCCACTGATCCAGAACCAATGCCACCTCGCAGATCGATCCCGTTTCCTTATCTTCACATGGCTGCGACGCTGTGATGGTGACGCGTTCGGAATCGTAACCGGCGAATTGCGCCTTCTCCCCGGTCTTATTCACGGCAACCTTGGGCGGCAACCACTGGCACTTGGACTGATCTACGGCTGACGGTTGCTTTTTACCGTCATTCGAATTCATCTGGTCGGACATCTTCTGAAACTGCGCACGCATCTGCTCGAACGTGGTCTCGGTGTATTCCTTCTTGGCCATATTGAGATGGTAGAGCTTGTCCTGATCGAGCAGCACGATCTCGGCGCTAGGACCGACGGCGTTGCGTGCCAGAAACCCGATGATCTTTGACTGCATCTTCATGTCGCTGTCGGTACGCGACCTATCGCCGGAGATGGTCGTCTTCGAGGTGCCGGACATATTCCCGAACGCCATTGCACCCACGCCCTCAACGGAGGTGGTGCGCTCAATGGTGACGTCGGCCTTCACCACACCGGAGGTCATCCCAAGAACGCTGCACAGCACTGCACCGGCGGCTGACCGCCACATCACTTTCTTCATGAAACCCCCAGGATTAATATGGCTCTAGTTAAACCAGAATGCTACCAAGAAATTGTCACGGGCGATCTTGATTCTACTTCCCCAATTGATTCGCCGGATTGAAGGGGTATCTTGCCGAATCGCGCCCATTGGGATGATCTTTGTGCCGAGCCGCGGCGGTATCAGTCACGCTCCGAAGGAATTTACCTCTGCGTAGGACGCCGCCAACGGCTTCAACCCAAGTAACTTCGCTATTTTTTGAGCTCGATCAAGATTGAGTCGACGTCATCGAGCGCCTCATCCGAATGTGTCACCGGAGGGCGCAACAGTGCTTCACCCGTCTTCAATTCGACCATCTTGGTGCTGCCGTCGGGCAGGGTGTATTTGACCCGGCCCCCTTTGAGCACATAGACCACCGAAGGGGGATGTGAGTGCATCGGAGTCTTGTCGCCTTTCTTGGGCGAATATTCGAGCACCCGTACCTTGTCGTCCTCGGCGAGAACCTTCAGGTGCTTGACTCCGTACTGCATCGCGTCCTGACCCAATAGAACAGACGAGACGAGCAAACCAATACCCCCAAAAGCAATCATTCGTTTCATCTCACGACTCCCTGCCGCTGTTAGCGACGTTCTTTCCGCGGAATCGATTGTAACGAAACCCAGGCGCAAGAGCTTCAGCAAACAATAGCCACCCCGGGCCCGATCTGCCCTAACATGTGCAGCAACCACTGCGCCGATCGGAAGAGAAATGAGCAGAGTCGCCTGGGGCATTCTTAGTACCGCGAATATCGGTATCAAGCGCGTTATCCCCGCGATTCTCGCCGGCCAACGCGGATACATCGCGGCCATCGCGTCTCGCGACGCTGCACGCGCAGCGAGCATCGCCGCGCGCTTCGGCATCCCTCGCAGCTACGGCACGTACGAGGCATTACTGCGAGACCCTGAAGTCGAAGCAGTCTACAACCCACTGCCTAATCATCTGCACGTCGAGTGGACTGTGAAGGCGCTCGATGCCGGCAAGCACGTGCTTTGCGAGAAGCCGATTGCACTTAATGCGGCCGAAGCGCAGGCCATCGTCGAGGCACGCGAGCGCAGCGGCAAGCGGGTGATCGAAGGATTCATGGTGCGCTTCCATCCGCAATGGCATCGGGTCCGCGCTCTGGTGCGGGACGGGCGCATAGGCACGGTTCGAGTTCTGCAATCCGCATTCACATTCCCGGTGCGCGACCCGAATAACGTGCGCAACCGGCCTGATTTCGGCGGGGGTGCGCTTTACGATGTCGGTTGCTACGCGATCGTCACGGCCCGCTATATCTTCGGCGCCGAACCGAAGCAAGCCATTGCATTGATAGCCAGGGATACGGAGTTGGGAGTCGATCGGGTAACCAGCGGCTTGTTGGCCTTTCCCGGCGGCGGCCAGCTGGTGTTTACCAGCGCGCTGCAATTGGCGCTGTATCAGCGGGTGACCGTTCTCGGCTCGGAGGGACGTATCGAAGTGGCGGTGCCATTTACGCCGGCGAAGGAACACCGCTGTCGGATCGTCATTGATTCCGGCGGCAGCCTCGATGGTACGTCGGCGGTCTTCGAAGATCTTGAGCCGTTCGATCAGTATCAAGCACAATGCGACCTCGCTGCGACGGTGTTTCGCGGCGAGACGACGCAGGAATTCCCGATCGAGGATGCGATCGCCAACATGCGGGTCATCGACGCGCTGTACCGTTCCGCCACATCGGGCCGTTGGGAAGAGCCATGAATCGCGCGGCGATGCGATGATCTTCAAGTGAAGGTTGCGCGCCGTACCGGCATGCCGTTATGGCTCATGGGCATGACGAACGCGCCGTTCGGCATGTTCGGCGGTATCCTGGTGATTTCGATCCCCGAATTGCTGAACGCTCGGCATGTGCCCGAGTCGACGATATCCGCAGTGACGGCGGTAGCAATTTCACCCGGCCTGTGGTCCATCGTGGCAAGCCCCATGCTGGACGTCCGTTTCAGCCGGCGCTGGTACTCTGTAGTGACGGCAACAGTAGCGGCCGTGTTGTTGTCGCTGGCGCTGCTCAATCTCGACAACGTCGGCGCGGCCGAGGCGTTGCTGGTCGCCGGTTTCTTCGCCGCGAATCTTTATCAAAGTGCTCTCGGCGGCTGGTTGTCCAGCATCATCGCGCCCGCTGAACGGAGCGCGCTCAGCGTTTGGCTGAGCGTCGCCAACATCAGCGGCGGGGGGGCCATGGCAGTCATAGCAGGTGAATTGGCCGAACGCTTTTCGCCGACCGTGACGGCGGTCGCGCTCGGCGCGGTGTTGTTGCTACCCATCGGTCTATTTCCGTGGATCGCGGCGCCAGGGCCCGATCGGCAATTGGCTCGTGATAGCTTCAAACAGTTCTTCGCGGAAGTCATTGGCGTGCTGAAGCGCCGCCAGGTGCTGCTGACGCTGGCCATGTTCGTGACCCCTGCCGCTTCGTTTGCCTTGGTGAACCTGCTCGCGGGAGTGGGCAGCAATTTCCACGCGTCCCTAGGCTTCGTCGGCGCGGTGGGCGGAACGGGTGTGCTGGCCGCCGGCATCGCCGGGTGCCTGATGTTTCGCCTGATCGACCACCTCCTGCCGCTGCGCTACCTGTATCTCTCGATTGGGGTCGTCGGCGCGGTGTTCACCCTGGCACTGATGTTGCTGCCCAGGACTCCCTTCACCTTCGCTGTGGCCATGATCGGCGAAAATATATTTCAATCTGCGGCCATCACCACAGCGATTGCGATCTCATTTGCAACGATCGGTCAGCGCAATCCGCTCGCGGCGACGACTTTTTGCCTCATGGTATCAGTCTTGAATATTCCGAATACCTACATGGTTCTCATCGACGGGTGGGGATACACTTGGCGTGGGGTTGACGGAACCTTAATAGTAGATGCATGCGCGAGTCTGGGCGCTTGCTTGCTTCTGACAATCTTTCTGGTGCGGCGGCGGCCGAGTGGCAATTCACGGGGCGATTCCGGATTTGAATAATTTCACATGCGCCATTCTTGCCGTTGTTGGCGCACTCGCGGCCGCGGCCGGGTATGCGGATACCCCCAGTGCCACCCCAAGGTTCTACGAGGTACGGGGCGCCAAGCTGTATACGCAAACATACGGTCATGGCGCCCCTGTTGTATTTCTGCACGGTGGGATGGTTTTCTTTGATAACAGCTTCGCGAAGCAGCGCGATTATTTTGCGGCTTATCGTAAGGTCATCGGAATTGATCAACGGGGGCACGGTCATAGCCCCGACGGCGCCTGGCCGCTCTCCTACAAGATGATGGCCGATGACACGGCAGCGGTAATCGAGCAGCTAAACCTTGGCCCTGTCGACGTTGTTGGACACAGTGATGGTGCCGATCTCGCGCTGATCCTCGCACGCGATCACCCGCAATTGGTGCGTAGATTGGTCATTTCCGGTGCAAACCTTCGATCGGGATTGTCTGCGGATGAAGTGCAACGGCGCAGTCATTGGACGCCAGAGCAAGTGGCCGAAAAGGTCCAGGCGGTTGCCGACTCGCTGCCACCATGGTTTCGAACTGACTACGCGAAGGTCAGTCCCGATGGTCCCGATCATTGGATGAAGTTGATGGCGAAGTGCTACCAGATGTGGATTCAGCCCATCGTGATCGAACCCGCAGACCTCCAGAGGATCTCAATACCAGTGCTCGTGATGGCCGGCGACCACGACTTTACCTCGATCGAAGAAAATGCCGAGATATTTCGCGCCTTACCGAAGGGACAGCTCTTCGTTGTGCCGGCGAGTAACCATGGAACGTTCACGACGCGAGCGGACTTGGTCAATCTCGCAATACGCGAGTTTCTTGACCAGCCGGATAGCAGCATACCTCCACACTAGCTCGGTGCGCGGCTGTCCGCTTCGCGAATACTCGCCGAGCGCGATTGACCATGGTGTGCACCGCACAAGTCTAGTAGCGTCACTAGTGCTTGCGTATGGCCGGAGGCAGTAACGAATTCCACTCGTCTGCCGATCACTCAAGCCCAAACCGTCGACATTGGCACCGCGCGTAACCTCTCCCCGAATGCTAACGTGTGCTGGCCGTCCTGGGGGAATGCAACATGATGAACAATAGATGGGCGCATTTCGCGAAAGTAATTGTCACGCCGACGTTATTTTTGTGTCTTGCCGCGTGCGGTGGTGGCGGTAGTTCATCCGCACCGATGGCTACCTACACGATCGGGGGGATGGTCACCGGACTCAGTGGCTCAGGCCTGATCTTGCAGAATAACGTCGGCAATAGCCTCGCGATTTCCGCGCCGGGTACATTCACTTTTACGAATGAACTCAACAGCGGCGCTGCTTATTCAGTCACCGTGGCGACGCAGCCCGCCGCGCCAACGCAGAATTGTGTGGTCACGAACGGCTCCGGGACCGTAGATACCGCAAACGTGACGAATGTGGCCGTCGCCTGCGCAACCGTGCCATTCACCGTCCTCGCCAACCAGCCGCCGGAGTTCGGCTATCTGAGCCTGCTACTGACCGATGGCAGGGTCATGATGCAGTCGGTCAACGACGCCGGCGTGTTCTACAGTCTGACGCCGGACGCCAACGGCGACTACATCAACGGGACCTGGCGTCAGCTTTCCAGCCCACCGGTCGGTTACGCACCAGCTGACGGAGCGGAGGCGGTACTCGCCGACGGGCGGGTGTTGTTCGTCGGCGGCGAATATAACCAGAACCAGTACAACTTGCCTTTCGCCCCCAGCGGCCTGACCAATATGTCCGCTGTCTACGATCCGGTTACCGATAGTTGGACGATGATCCCCGCACCGCCCGGGGTCGCCTATATTGGCGATTCACCTTCGGTCGTTCTGCCCGACGGCAGCTTCGTTTTCGGCACCAAGCTGGGGCGGGAAATGTGGCGACTCGACCCGGTCCTCCTGACCTGGAGCTCGGTGCCCGCCACCGGCAAGGCCGACGATTTCGCCGAAGAAGGCTGGACCCTTTTGCCTGACGGCGATTTCTTCACCATCGATGTCGGCAATCCGCCCCACGCAGAGCACTACGACCCAGTCGCTTCACAATGGTACAGCGACGGCAATACGCCAATGGGACTGACCTCGCCCACGGGCACACCGGGCGGCCTGACCTATGGCCCGGCCCCGGTTCAGGTTGTCGGCGGAGTGAGCTACGGTCCAGGGCCGACAGGTACCTACTTTCCACCAGGCGAAGTCGGCCCGGCCCTGCTGCTGCCAGATGGCAAGGTTTTCGCCACGGGTGCCGCGGCCGGCGGAACCACGGCCCATACGGCCATCTACACCCCCGGCCCGACACCCGCTGACCCCGGCAGCTTTATACCAGGACCAGATTTCGGTGCGGGCGACGACGCCGGTGACGCCAGTGCCGCATTACTGCCGTCCGGTCATGTACTGATCGCCGCGGCCTCGGGCCGGTTCTACGAATATGACGGTACAGCGATGCCGGTCACCGGGACGCTGCCAAGCAACGGCGGCAACACGGTGTACTTCGTTCTGCCGCTCCCCAATGGCCAAATTCTCGTGACCGGCGGCGTAACGCAGGTTTATAGCGACAGCGGCAGCACCAATCCGGCATGGTCGCCTACGATTACCGCCGCCCCGACCATCGTGGCACGCGCCTCCACGTACGCCATTTCCGGCACGCAGTTCAACGGTCTGTCGCAGGCCGCCGCTCTCGGTGATGAATTAAGCGCCGCCACCAACTATCCGCTGGTGCGCATCACCCATGCGGCCTCCGGCCACGTGGTCTACGCCCGCACCCACGGCCACAGCAGTATGGGTGTGGCGACCGGCAACACCATCGTTTCCACCCTGTTCGACGTTCCAGCGGGCACAGAGACAGGAGCAAGTTTGCTGGCCGTCGTGGCCAATGGCATCGCTTCGACGCCAGTAAGTGTGACTGTGAACTGAAAAAGTCCGCTCGGCCAGCCGGCATGCTGAGGTCTTCGCTCCAGTCCCGTTCTCAGTGCGGCATTACACCAACAGGGGGTTACGAACCTTCACCGCCGCAAATCGTGAACAGTCCCGGTCGGCGGACCATAGCTCACGAACTCCGTGAAAGCGGCAGATCGCGGCAATTCTCGCATCGTGGATCGCCCGGCCTTGCACGCGCGCAACAAGTGCGATTCCCTGCAAGGCTATCGAGGTAGCCATCTGCCTCGCCGATGAACTCGAGAGTGGGGCAGGCATTCAGCTCTGCGAGCGCCTCCAGAGCGCGCTCGAGCGGTGTCGGCGCTATCGGCTGCTTTGCGGTCCTCTGTTAGTACTCGTAGAACATTCTTTGAATTTGGCCGACGTCGCTTGTTCGCATCAGGGCAAGCATCGTCAGGATGCGGGCTTTCTGGGGAGACAACGTGTCAGACGCAATAAACCCGAACTCGTCGTCCCGTTCCTTAACACTGTGCGTAACCATGCCGTTCCCGACCCGGCTCGAACGGACGATGACAACACCTTTCTTTCGAGCATCGATCAATGCCGTCTCAATTCCAGTGTCCACAATCGTACCCTCTCCCACGCCAGCATAGATGATCCCCCTGCTCCCAGCTTTCACGAAGGCATCGACCGCGATGCCGTTCATGTTCACGTAGCCGTACACGATATCGACTTGCGGCAGCACATCAATGCCCGTAACGTCGAATTCCGAATCAGCGGTGCTCTTGCGCGTCGAGACGCGGTAGAAATGGGGAACGCCGTCGCGCATGTATCCCATGAATCCAAGTTCCCAATTACGGAAGGTGTCCGTATTTGATGTGTTCGTCTTGGTTACGTCGCGTGCCCCGCTAATCTGATCATTGAGGACCACCAAGACGCCCTTGCCTGCAGCGCTGGGGCTTGCCGCCAGCGAAACGGCGTTGTACAGATTGATAGGACCGTCCGCCGAAATGGCCGACGACGGTCGCATTGACCCGACAATGACAACAGGTTTGCGGCTCTTCACCACGAGATTCAGGAAGTACGCTGTCTCCTCGAGCGTGTCGGTACCGTGAGTGACCACGATACCGTCAACGTCGTCCTGCGCCAGGAGTTTGTTGATGCGATGGGCAAGTTTGAGCCAGTGATCGCTCGTCAGGCTGGCACTTCCGACCTGAAAGAGCTGTTCGCTCCTGATATCCGCAGTGTTCCGTAGTCCCGGAATTCCATCGATGAGTGCCTGAATGGCAACTTTGCCTGGCTTGTATTCGTGAAATTCCGTGCTGCTGGCAGCCGAGCCGGCGATTGTCCCACCGGTGCCTATCACAACCACTTTCGGGAGTACGCTCCGCTCGGCCGGCAGCACTACTCCGCATGCAAGAAGTAAATATGTGCCGAAAGCGAACGTCCACCAGTATTGGCGAATGGGGTTTGAGTTGTTCATGACCGTCTCCGGAAATCGACCATTATTGTGTTTGGGATCATGATTCCGACATAACGAACGCGATGCAGTAAATCACAGTTGGGACCGAAGCGGACGGCTCTGAAATGGCCCCGGGAGGTCGAGGATGTGCTCGTCGTGGTGGCGTTATACGAGGACTTCCTGTAGTCCGGGTGCGAGTTAAATTAGCTAGATGCCGAGCCAGATGGTGGACTCCCCGGCAGATTTGCACGTCGATTGCGTTGCGCACCTTTAATAACGAAATACACTGGCACCCCGACGCCGATCAGAACAAGTGCCCAAACAATCTCAACGCTGCCACGTGCGATCACCGTGACCAGCAGCCACATGGAACCCACCAGGAACATCCACGGTAGCCAGCGACCGCTCCCGCGCCGGATCGAGGTCTCCTTGCCAACGGGCCACTGAATTAGGCCCCACGCATTGAGCGCGAAAAACAAGATGTTGCCGAACGTGGCCATGCTGCTCAGGCGGTCATAGCTGCCGATCACCGCTAAGAAGGCGCCAATGAATGCGATGGTCAGGATGGACACCGCCGGCGTGCGCGCGGTTGGATCGACGCGCCCGAGAGCAGCGGGCATCAAGCCATCTCGAGCCATCGCGTAGAACACTCGCGGAACCGCCATCAGGTTACAGTGAAGTGTCCCGAGAGCCGAGATCATGAAAAGGAACGGTAGCACGACGCCGGCCCGTGGCCCGAGGGCGGCGAGGGCTGCCCGGCTTGCGATACTTGAGGCCGTAGGGTGAGCCGAGGAGTTGGCTGTAACGATATCGCTCATTGGCAGGATATAGAGGTAGGCAACATTTACCATCACATATAAGCCGATTACGCCCAATATCCCCCACAGCAACGCCCACGGAACGGTGCGCTCGGCGTCGCGTACCTCGCCGGCTAGCATCGCCACATTCGACCAACCATTGAATGCCACCAGGCCCGCGAGCAGGGCAGCACTGAAACCCGTCGAACCGACGGCGGACGCATGGCTGGCGTGATCGGGGATCGACTTGTCCGGCGCATGCCCAAACGCCAAAACGCCAACAATCAGGCCGATCAGTCCGACAACCTTAAGTGTAGTTACACCAGCTTGGAACCGGCCAGCATGACCGACACCGCGGAGATTCAAGACGGCAAGGCTCAGGATAATCAGGACTGCCAGAATCTGCCGTAGTCCGATATCAATGGGCGATGTTGTACCTGGCCAAGGAATAGCAAGTTGCACCCACGGTTGTCCAAGCGGCGCGAGGTCGGACAGAAACACCGTTACGGCTACTGCCATCGCCGCGCACGTACCCACGGACACAGTCAATCGCATCCAGCCAAATAGGAATGCAGGTAACTCTCCGATCGTCGTGCGAAGAAACGCGTACTCGCCTCCAGCTCGTGGAATCAGCGCGGCCAGCTGTGCATATGTCAATGCGCCGGTAAGGCTCAGCGCTCCGGCCAAGATCCAAACCACCAGGATTCGTATTGGGCTCCCCATCAGCTGGGCGACCGAGGCGGGACGGATATAGATTCCTGTACCGATGATGGATCCGACCACCACCGCCAACGTATGCCAGCGGGTGAGTCCCCGGTAAAGGATTTGTTCTTGGTCGACCACTCACCCTACTCAGGCTAATTCATCAGTCTAATCTAGCTGATGGCCAAAAACTGCCAAGCCGACCCCTCTTCGGTCGATCGGGAACGGCAGCTTACGGACGACCTTCTCGGCGCAGCTGTGGTCCGCATTTGGCCGGGAGACGACCACCGCAGAATCTCCTCACGCGCGGAGCACATCCTGGTGGGCGTTGCGTGAAGTTCGAATTCGGGGCGCGAAATCGAATTCAGGTCCGAGAAAAGCAATCGCGTCTGACCAAGTGCCAGCTTTTTCCACAATGTCCGGACACTAAACTGAATTTTCCTGGGTAACTCAATCGAGGCATCGCGAGTTACCCAGGAAGTTACCCAGGTTTTGTGCGGCTGGTAGCGAACTTTGCCGAACATTAGCGAACGTCAATTCGGACTAATTCGAGTCCGACACACTTGTTTTTCCGGTGCTTTGACCCGAATGCCGTCCCTCTCCAATCGTTACCGATCGTCCCCGACCATCGAAAATTAGTGGGCCCGCTCGGACTCGAACCGAGGACCAAGGGATTCACTCTGCCCCGCCGTTTCCGGAGGGAGTGGACTATCTCTTCACCCACGTGGGGTGCGGGACGCTCTAGCCTGTCATTAAGCGCGACTCTTACGCGCTCAGGTAGTCTCTGCACCTTCCGGCGGTGTACCGCCGGCTTGGCTCAGGGTTGCCAGCAGCGCTCGCGCTGGTAAGGGTTCCCTGAATTCATCCCGTCCACTTTGCACCTTGCGATGCAAAGGCACCATTGTTGATGAGTCCCCTGCTCTAACCAACTGAGCTACAGGCCCGACGGGGGTCATCGTAGCATGCGGAGCCGTGCCTTGGTCTGATGGCATGCCGTCAGACCGGGGCTGCCGCCCGTGAGGTATCTTACGCGGCTGTGACATCCCGCCCTCTGCCCGAATTGCCGATCAACGAGGCGTTGCCCGCGCTGGCCCGGGCTCTGGCCGATCGACGCGGCGTGCTGTTGGAGGCTCCGCCAGGGGCCGGTAAGAGCACGATCGTGCATTGTTCTTGCGAGAAAGCCCGTGGCTAAAGCAGCAGAAGATCTTGATGCTCGAGCCGCGGCGCATTGCCGCGCGCGCCGTCGCCACCCGCATGTCGTACCTACTGGGCGAGCCGGTGGGGCGCAGCGTCGGGTTTCGCACACGACTCGAGTCCCGGGTGAGCCGCGAGACACGCACCGAAGTGGTCACGGAGGGCATTCTCACGCGCATGCTGCAAGAGGACTCGAGCTTGGCGGGCATCGGCTGCGTGATTTTCGATGAGTTTCATGAGCGCAGCCTGAACGCGGACTTAGGGTTGGCGCTGTGCCTTGAGAGTCAGCGGAACCTGCGCGAGGACTTGCGACTCGTGGTCATGTCCGCGACCTTGGATATGCAGCCCATCGCCAGGTTGCTCGGAGACGCCGGTTCGCTGGGCGATGCGCCCATTATCGCCGCCCGTGGCCGCAGTTTTGAAGTGACGACGCAGTACGTGGCACGGCGCCCGGAGATCTACCTTGAACAGCAAGCAGCCCAGGTAGTGCGCACAGCGCTGCGCGATCACGAAGGCGACATACTGTGCTTTCTGCCGGGAGCCGCGGAAATACGCCGTGTGCAACGTGCGCTTGAAGACGCCGGGCTCGACGGCAATGTGAGCGTAATGCCGCTGTACGGCGAGCTCGAGGGTGCGGCACAGGATGCAGCGCTGGCTCCCGCTCGGGCGGGCCGGCGGAAAATCGTGCTCGCCACCAGCATCGCGGAAACCAGCTTGACCATTGAAGGCATACGCGTAGTCATCGATTCGGGATTGCGCCGTTATGCAGAGTTCGATCCGGCTACCGGGATGAGCCGCCTCGTAACCACCAAGGTGTCTCAGGCCGCGGCCGATCAGCGCCGCGGACGGGCCGGCCGCCTCAGCGCAGGCCACTGCTACCGCCTCTGGTCCCAGGGCACACAGGCGTCGCTGACGCCGCAAACGGCGCCGGAAATCTTGCATGCCGACCTCGCCCCGCTGGCGCTGGAACTCAGTTGCTGGGGCGCAGTAGACGCCGCGAGCCTGTCGTGGCTCGATCCGCCCCCCACGGCGCCGCTGGAACAGGCGCGAGATTTGTTGCGACAGCTCGACGCCATCGATATGGCCGCGCGGGTCACTGCGCACGGAAGGCAACTGTCGAAGCTCGGGCTCCACCCAAGGCTTGCGCACATGCTCGTCAAAGCCAACACGTTTGGCGCCCCGCGTCTGGCATGCGACCTCGCGGCCATCTTGAGCGAGCGAGACATCCTGCGCGCGGCGGCCGGCGCACGCGATGTGGATCTACGCCTGCGGGTATCAGTACTTCGAGGCGAGGTGCGCAATCCGCCGCCGGGGATCACCATCGATCAGCGCGCCATGAGTCAGGCGTCACGTAGCTCCGCACTTTGGCAGCGCGATCTGACGCGCGGCGGGTCCGACTCGGTCGATCCACACGATTCCACTGGAATCCTGCTGGCGTGGGCCTACCCCGACCGCATCGGCCAGGCGCGTGGCGACGGCGGGCGATACTTGTTGGCGAATGGCCGCGGCGCCCACTTCAGCGAACCGCAGGCGCTGTCCAAGGCCGAGTACATCGTCGCGGCGGAATTGGATGGCGCGGAGCGCGAGGCGCGGATTTTTCTTGCCGCTCCGGTACGGCTAACGGACCTCAAAGAGCAATTCTCCAAGCAAATCCTCGATCAGGCCGAGATCCTATGGGACGAGCGTGAGAACGCGATCCGCGCGCGCCGCGCGCGTCGGCTTGGCGCCCTGATCCTGCAGTCTGCCGAGCTGCGCAATCCCGATCCTGAGGCGCTGCAGAACGCGGTGCTTGTGGGCCTGCGAAAGACGGGGCTGGCCGCTCTGCCCTGGTCCGCTGACCTGCGGCAGTGGCAGGCACGGGTGACGTTGATGCGCGAGCATACCGTCGCGTCGCCCGAGCCGTGGCCGGACGTCAGTGACACCACGCTGGCGACAACCCTAGAGCAATGGGCACCCCCCTGGATTTCCGGCATTACCCGCCGCGAGCATTTCGCGCGGATGGACTTGGGCAATGCGCTGCGATCTCGTTTGAGCTACGCACAGGGAGTTATATTGGAGCGGGAGGCGCCAACGTATTTCACCGTCCCCAGTGGATCGAATATACCGATCGACTACTTGGACGGCGATACACCCAGTTTGTCGGTTCTTCTGCAGGAAATGTTCGGATTGAGCCAGACACCGAGTGTCGCCGCCGCACGAGTGCCGTTGCTGCTGAAGCTGTTGTCGCCGGCGCGGCGTCCGGTGCAGATCACCCGAGACCTGGTGAGCTTTTGGAATCGCGGCTACCACGAAGTCAAAAAGGACTTGAAAGGTCGATACCCGAAGCACTATTGGCCCGATGATCCGTACACCGCGGAGCCCACCCGTCGCGCTCGACCTCGCTCGCCTTCCTGCTAGTCATGCGAATGCACATGACAGATCGATTCGAGTAGGATACCGCCGCGAGGAATCAAAACCGAATAGTCACCATTCGATGAAAGACTACAGCAGCCATTTTCGCAATCTCGTTGAAGTGCAGCTACCGGATGAATCGCGCATCCTCACGCCGCGCGGCGGCCAGGACATGATGATTCTCGCTTCCTGGCGCCTGCCCGCAGACGCATTTCGCGCGAGCAAACGATCGCGGATGATCCGCATCGTGATCGAAGAAGCGGCGCTGCAGGACTACGCGCGCGGCAGCGATGCCGCACGGCTTGCTGGCGATGAACGTTTCGGCGCCTGGCTGCGGAGTCAACTAAGCGCCTTCGATCCCAATCATGACTCGCCGCTGGGCGTGGAGCCGACTCCCGTCACCTGGCCGGTCGGTGCGCACATTTTGAACGGCTAGTGATGTTGAATCTCACCTTTCGCGTTGTCATGTTCACTCCTTATGCCGAACCTCTGCATCTTCGATCGCCGGCGTGCGCCAGCCGCTGCGCAATCCCCAAAAATAAAAGAACAACGAGGCCAACACGACGCACAGTTGATCCCAGCCGTAGCTGATGTAGTCGTGCCCCTCAAATTCCTTGCTGCCGGCCCAAGACAGGCCGGTAATCACCACCAGGTAGACAATCAACCACCAGGCGGCCCGAAGCTGTCGCCCGAAATTGGGCCAGCCGGATTTGGCTTGGTAGTACAGGTACACGGGCATGGGCAGAATCAGCAGCAACATGATCTCGCCGGTGTGCGGCCAGCGTGCCCAGAACAGCATCAGCGTGGCGAGCACGAAGGCAATGGGCGCAAGCACGCTCAACCCCGGTACCCGCAACGGCCGATGCATATTGGGCGCCGTACGCCGCAGCACCATGACGCTGATCGGCACCACGAGGTAAGTGATGATCGTGGCCACCGAGATCACCGCGGCGAGTTTGCCCCAGCCGCGAAAGAAGAACAGAAAGATAAACGAAACCACCAAGTTGAACCACATGGCCGGCCGCGGTATGCCGTAGCGCGGATGCACGCGGCCGAGCACCTCCGGTACCGTGCCGCTGCGCTGCATCGCGTAGACCTGGCGGGCGGTGGTCGCAGTGTAAGTGGTGCCGGTGCCGCTGGGGCTGACGAAGGCATCGGCGTACAACAACAGGGCGAGCCAGTTCAGGTTCAATGCCAGCGCCAGTTGTGCGAACGGCGAACTGTACTCCAGTGCGGCCCAGCCCTCGTGCAAATGGTCCGGCGCGACGGCGCCCAAAAAGGCCACCTGCAGCAGCAGGTACACCACGGTGGAAAGTGCGATGGATCCGAAAATGGCGAACGGCACGCTGCGCCCGGGATTGCGAGCCTCACCCGCGAGATTCACCGGATTCTGGAATCCGTTGAAGCTGAAGATGATGCCGCTGGTGGCTACTGCAGTCAAAATCGCCGCGAGGTTCCCTACATGGTGGCCGCCGTGAATGCCCACCCGGAAATTTTCCCAGTGAAAGCCGGTGCACATCAGCGCGATCGCGGTGGCCGCGGGCACGATCAGCTTGAAGAAAGTAATGGCGGTGTTGGTATCGGCAAAAACCTTCACGCTCCAGAAATTGAGCAGGAAGTAGATCACCACCAGCACGGCCGCAATGGACAGGCCGGGTACGGTCAGCTCGCCCTGCCCGTTCGCCTTGTGCACATAGAGTTGCTGCGCCCACTCCCATGGCCAGGAACTCATGTATTGCACCGACGCCTCGGCTTCCACCGGAATCACCGAGACGATGGCAATCCAAGCGGCCCAGCCGGCGACAAATCCGACCAGTGAGCCGTGCGAGTAGTGCCCATAGCGTACGGCACCCCCCGACTCGGGAAACATGGCGCCGAGCTCGGCGTAAGTGAACGCCACGAACAAAATGATCACTGCGCCGATGATCCAGGAATAGATGGCGCCAGGACCCGCGAGCTGGGCGGCGCGCCAGGCGCCGAACAGCCACCCCGACCCGATGATGGATCCCAGGCCCGTGAACATCAGAGCGACGGCGCCCACTTCGCGACGGATCGCGCTTTCATTGGACATGCATAATTCTCCCTGGAATCGACTCTAACGGCTCCGCCGGCCTTAAGCCATCTCGATATATAGGAAGATGGTGAATCCGATGAGTAATCTTCATCGAATAAACTGGGGAATGTGACCATATGTCGAGCAAAGCATCTCTCAAAGTCCTGTTTTCCTGCATCCTGCTGTCGTTGCTCATCTATACGGTGTGGGCGAGCAGCCGACAGCCCGTGCTGCAATGGGGCGGGCTGACGACGGGACCCGATCGCTATTGGACGTTCGCAACCCTCATGGACGCCTACTTCGGCTTTCTGACCTTCTACATTTGGGTCTTTTTCAAGGAAGTGCGACTGCTGCCAAAAATTGCCTGGTTCGTCGCCATCATGCTTCTAGGCAATATGGCCATGTCGGCGTACGTGCTGGTGCAATTGCTGCGATTGCGCCCCGACCAGGCGGCGCCGGCCATTCTCTCGACACGGAATCGTTGAATATCCTCGTGAGGAACTGGCTGCGCCGTAGAATTCTCGAGCCGCTGCTGGCTTTATTGCGCCAGGGCGTATCGGCGGAACGGCTTGCGCTGTGCGTGGCGATCGGCGTGGTCGTGGGCAACATCCCCATTCTCGGCATCTCGACCATTTTGTGCGCCACCATTGCTCTCGCCTTTCGTCTCAATCTGCCGGCAATTCAACTGGTGCAGGCTGCCATGGCACCCACCCAAATCCTGCTGATCATTCCTTTCGTCCGGCTCGGCGAATGGATTTTGCGCCTGCCTCCACAGCCTCTGTCCATCAAGGAGGGGCTTGCTCTCTTGGCGCGCGGCGCCGGCCACGCCATTGTGGTGCTGTGGGACGCGATTCTGCACGCAGGCCTCGCCTGGATCATGGTCGCGCCTGTTGCCGTCTATTTGCTCTATAAACTGTTGACGCCCATGTTTTCGCGCGCCGCTGCGCAAATTATTAGGACCAAGGTATGAA
>JANXZQ010000316.1 GCA_025355445.1 Gammaproteobacteria bacterium | reverse complement strand
TTCCCTGACGCCCAGCGACAATCAACCTTCAACGTAATGCTTGCCAGCGACAATCATCAGCGGCATGATCCAGACGCCGCGTGATCCTTTGCCATCTTGATTGACGCGTCCCTGCCAAGTTGATTGCCGCGCGATACACAGCCGACAGAGCGATACAGACCGGACCAAGCTTGATCCAGATCGCAAACGCTCTCAGCCGATACGCGAACTTTACGCTGGGTGGTGGCAGCGCCACGGTAGCAGTACTGCACCGCGAGATTCTGGAAAAGCAGAAGTGGATCAGCAACGACGAATTCTCGCTCTGCTTCGCCTTGGCTCGGCTGACACCGGGGACGAATCTGCTCGCATTTTGCACCGGCATCGGTTGGCTCCTGCGAGGCATGGCAGGCGCAGGCGTTGCGTTACTCGCAGCGTCTATCCCTTGCGCTCTTATTGTAATCGCCGCCACGGCGTTGTTCAGCCACTGGCAGGATAATCGTTGGGCGCAGGCGGCTATCCACGGCGCCATCGCGGCAGCGGTCGCCATCACCGTCAAAACCTGTTGGACGATTGCTCACCCTCACTTTCAATCAGGTGCCCGAGTCCGGGTGATTCTGATCGCGGCGTCGGCGTTCCTGCTCTATGTCTGGGCAAGGCTCCCCGCCATCGAGGTATTGCTGATTGCGGGCGCAATTGGCGCACTGCTGCCGACGGTGCGTCGATGAATGTCGCAGTTCTGTACCTGCTTCTGCTCAAGGGCACGGTTACCGCCTTTGCGGGC
The DNA here is from genome assembly GCA_025355445.1 of Gammaproteobacteria bacterium. Lineage (GTDB taxonomy): Bacteria > Pseudomonadota > Gammaproteobacteria > Steroidobacterales > Steroidobacteraceae > Bog-1198. Next base: position 7,623 of record JANXZQ010000316.1, on the reverse strand, counting down.
CTCGCGTCGCTGACGGTCATCCAGGACGAACTAGTGATGCAGCGCCACGTGCTGACCTATACGCAGCTCAACGAGGCAGTCGTGATCACGCGAAGCACGCCAGGTCCGGTCGGCCTCTACGTTGTCAGCGTCGGGTACTTCGTTGCCGGCGTTCCGGGAGCTATTGCAGGTTGGTTGGCGATGATTACTCCGGCGCTGCTCATTATCCCGCTGGTCCATTTTATGGGTCGCCGGATGGAGCACCCTCGAGTTAAATCTATCTTGCAGACAGTCGTCATTGCCAGTGCCGGCCTGCTGCTCGCGGCGGCGATCCCGCTTGTACGAGACGCACTCACAGATCCGATGACAGTGGTGATTGCGGCCATCAGTTTTGCCTTGCTGCTCACAACCAAGCTGGACACGCTCTGGATTATCCTCGGTGCGGCGATATGCTCCTGGTCTGTGGCATCGCTCGGCATCCTGACTCGGTTTGTGTAGAACACCGTTTCCCCAGAGATGCCAGTCGCGACGGTCAAGTCAGGGTCGTCACGGGTACCGAGTCGCCGTTTTCTTGATTATCTACGCGAACCAAAACCACGACGCACAGTGGCAGCTCTCTTATTTTCCGCTTTGGATTGCTGACTTCCCCATTTCACTCTCGTATGCTGTCTTCCCGATTCCTGAAGCCGAAGCGATTATCGGCCCAATATGGTGGTTATTCCTGCCTCTATTGGTCTGGTGGCTATTCCGCGGGCGACGAAGAGCAAGCGCAAAATGAACTCGCATCCATCGCTGTGATTCGGCATCAGTCCACGAAAAAACTTGGTCTCGCCCTTGTAGGTATGCTGGTCATTTGCGTCGGAACTTGGATCAATTGGCCGTACTTGCCGCTGCCTCCTGAAGTCAAGGTGGACTTGGTGGTGGTACGCAAATCGGATCGTCTCCTTGAATTGTACCGGGGTAGCGAGGCCATGACCGGTCATTGACAGACCTGAGATGACTGCTTCGAAGCTGCCACTCGTGCATCGTGTGGTCGATAACCGAGGAATTTCCTGAAATCGCGACGGCCCTTCAGCCGATTTCGGCCGGCAAGGAAACAAAACCCCGAAAACGCGCCCGCGCGCCACGCTGCCCCTCGCCCCGCAGACGCAGCCCGGGCAGTTGTTGCAGCACTCGGAGCACGGCGACTTTCGCCTCCAAGCGCGCCACTCCCATGCCGACGCACGCGTGAGCGCCGGCGGCAAACGCGAGATGCCGATTGGGCTTGCGGGTGATGTCGAAGAGATCCGGCTGCGCAAACTCCTCCGGATCACGGTTGGCCGCGCCGATGCACAGAGTGAGATATGTACCTGCCTCCAGCGCGACGCCGCCGATCGTCACCCGTTCGCTGACCAGCCGGTTTCCGAGCTGGTTGGGGCTCTCCAGCCGCAAGCACTCCTCGATCGCAGAACCCATCAGCGTGTGATCCTCGACCAGGCGTTGCGCCGCAGCTGGTGTGCGCAGCAACAGGTGCAGGCCGTTACCGATGATGTTGGTCGTTGTTTCATGCCCCGCATTCAACAGAAATATGCAGTTCTGCAGCAGCTCGTCCTCCGACAATTCCTTCTCCCGCAACAGGCCTGTGAGCAGGTCCGTGTCCGGCCCGGGGTGCCGGCGCCGCTCACTGATCAATTCGCGCAGGTAGCGGGTGAACTCACTGACTGCCTCGTTGCCCTGCTGCAGCTGCGCAGCCGTAGTGGTGGCCTCGAGGGCGCCCAGGATGGCCAGAGACCATCCACGCAGCGGACCACGGTCCACACGCGGCACGCCCAGCAAGTTGCCGATCACATCCACCGGGATGTGAGCGGCGAAGTCCTCGATCAGATCGAACTTCTGCAGATCCCGCAGGCGCTCGAGCAGTGTGTCGATCAAGCTTGTGACACTCACCTCGAGTCCACGTACCGCAGAGGGACTGAGCACATCGACGATGGGTCGCCGCACGCGCGTGTGGTAGGGCGCGTCATTGAATACCAGACTCGTTGTGTGATGCGCATAGAGCGGCGAAGTTACGCCGAACACCGGACCGAACACGGTACGCTTATCGGAGCTGAATCGCGCCCGGTCACGGTACACGTGATCAAGATCCGCATAACGCGTGAGGAAGTAACTGCCATCGGCGCAGCGGTGCACGGGATCCCACGTGCGCAGCGAGGCATACGTCGCATACGGGCTCTCGTAGAAGTCGGCGGTCAGCCGCTGTGGGTCGAATGTGCGAGCCAGCGCGCGTGTCTCTTCAGCGTCCCTCGGGGGATTAGTTGGCATTGAGCAGCGCTTCAATGAGCTGGAGCAAGGCACGCGGATCCTCAACGTGGGCATCGGGTGTCGAGTGGATTGTCACAAAGGGAGCACCATCTGCGTTGACCAAGGAGGTCGGTCGTTACGTACTGTAAACTCGCTTCATGAGCAATAAAAAGCCGCCCGCTCCGCGGAGTTGGATAGGACAATAATAGACCTCCTTGATGAAGCAAACAAAAGCGCGTCAGCAGTCGGGCCCCCTGATGAGGTCGAGTGGGCGAGACCATGAACAGATTCTTATACCAGCGGGAGCGAGATTTCCGCACTCTGGCATCTGGCTGGGATGGACGACAGGCTCTACTAAAGAGTTGCCTGTCAGCTGACGGTTGCCAAGGACCGGAACGGGGTCGAAAGGGTGAGTTCGGGTCCCATCGGTCGCAGGCGGCCAAACCCGGACATTGACGTTTCAGAAATAACCACCCGAATGCGGCCGCTCGGGTCTACGGGATACATGCCGACGCGACGTCGCCCAATATTTGAAAGCTGATTTGCAATAATCTGATAGTCGCGCAGTTTAATTGATGTTCGAATGATTATTAGCGGGTGACTATTAGATTGGCATCGTGCGCTCAGGATATAGTGCTTGGCGGGATCATCATGAACGTAAAGCCATCATCCTTCTGTGGTCATGCGCGCCCAATCGAATCGGTCCTGCTGATGATTTGCGCCACCACTAAATTCTGCAAAGAGGCTTGCCGGTGAGTCCGGCCTTCTCTGAAATGCGCCGGGGATTTACTTTTTCTGCCTGTTAATCGTATCTTGTTGCGTCCCGATGCCTCGAGCTAGAAAATTGTCACCGTCGCTGTGCCTGGACTCGACACTGCGCCTGCGGGGTCCGCCTCGACACAATTGAGAACAACACTGCCGGAGCTACCAGCGTTGAACTGGATGAAATTGTACGGCCCCGAGAAATTACCCGCCAAGGCGCCCAAACTCGTGACTGTGCCGTTGGATATTGTCCAGTTAAAGTGCGACCCTGGGGGCGCTAAGACCGACGCGTAGACGTTCTTACTGCCCGCAGCGACCGAGGATGGAACGGTTATAACGGGCGGGAGTGGCGCCGGCAAGAAAGTGATCTTGGTCGTTCCAGGGGTTGATGTGTTTCCGTTACTGTCGATCAGCACGCAACTGACGACGCCTGTACCCGGACTAGCGGCCGTAATCTGCGAGGCAATGCTCCCCCCTGAAGTCAAAGTCCCAGAAGAAAAACTCAGTGTGGCGCCTACGGCTAGGCAGTTCAAAGTGTAGGTTGAAAATCCAATGTTGGTTACCAATAGCGTACTCGGGCTTCCCACAGTGACAGGTGAGTTCGTCGCGATTACGGGAGAGGGCACAGGCGCGCCGGCAATAGCGCTTTGAGCGGGCGAGAGCATCATTAATAGCCCGACCAGGCCGGCGGTGACTGTTATTCGGAACACTGATTGCATGATGCGCTCCTCGCTACGGTGGCGTTCTTAGTGCGCTCGAGTGTGCGCTTAGTAGGCCCCCACATACAACTCGGCTTGAGTCTTACAGAGACGTCGGGGCCGTAACTGGCCCTCCGCAGAGCTGCCCTTCGCCACCGACCGCAACGGGTCGAAAGTACTCATTGGATTGCACATGATAAGTAGCATTTAGCGCAATGGACGTGATGGCACTCCTTTCCAAAGCCTAGAAGGCGCATTAGCGGGATCTGGACAACGCGATTTCGCCATTAAGAACTCGTATGCATTGCAGGGAGATGCTCAAGTCCTGCTCGTATCGACGGACGAGGCGGGCCTCGGCTTCAGTGACCAGTGACACTGCCGTGCCTTTCGCGCCGGCGCGCGCAGTGCGACCGACCCTGTGCAGATAGGCCTTGCTCATCGTTGGTACGTCGAGATTGAAGATGTGGGTCACGTCGGGGATATTGAGTCCGCGTGCAGCCAGATCGGATGCAATCATGATGCGGATGGCGCGGCTGCGAATCCCGTCCATCGCCCGCTTGCGGTCCATCTTAGATAACTCGGCATTCAGGTCTGCAACTGCCAGTTTGTGATGGGTCAGCTTCAAAGCGACCTCTTCCGCCACATCGTTGCGGTGCACGAATACGATCGAGCGCGGCACATCGAACGCATGCAGCAGCTTGCGCAATACGTCCGGTTTGTCCCGGTCTTCGCAAATTAGATACAGATGTTCAATTCCTTCGTTGACCGCCGCCGTACCCCCGCGAAGCATCACGACACCAGGAGCCAGGGTTTCCAAGACCCGGCGAGTCTGCTGCTCGATCGTTGCTGATGCGAAAATCAACTGACGACCCGCCGGCGCGGCGCTGACGATTTTCTGAATCCAGCTCAGACTTTCGTCGTTGAGCAGTCGGTCTGCCTCGTCGATGACGACGGCGCGAATGTGCGCCATCTTCAGCTTGCTCCGTTCGATCAGTTCCACGATGCGGCCCGGCGAGCCCACCACGAGGTGCGGCTTGGCCTTGAGCTTGTCGATCTGCCGGTCGGTCGATGTGCCTCCGATGAGCAGCACCGAGCGGATGCCACGCTCTGCGTTTAGCGCAAGCTCACAGGATTGACGGTGAATCTGAATGGCCAATTCGTGCGTTGGCGCCACGATCACGACTTGGGTCGCTGCTTGCGCAGGATCGATGCGCGTAAAGAGCGGCAGCAGATAAGCCAGTGTTTTACCTGTACCCGTCTCCGCTCGCAAATACGCGTCCTTTCCGGCAACGAGCGGCGGGATTGCGGCGATTTGAATGGGGCTGGGGTCCCATATCTGTTGTTTCGAGAGCGCAGCGATGAGTTCGGGCTGCAGCGGAAGATCTGTGAACGTCATGAAATCCAACTCGCTACGGTAGCCGGTCACACCCGATTTCGTACGGGATGGTCGCTGAACGGACGATAATTCTAACAGTTTTACCTATGTCACCCGTCGGGGTGGTAAAAGAGGCGAAGCCCTCGTCGGCAATGCCTCATCCAACCAGCGGAACCCCCGCGCCGCGCAGGCGCCCGAAATTGATCGGACGCCAGCCGCAAATAGTCGCAGCTGTTCCAGATCGGCTGCCCGAAAGCGGGCATTCCTCCGCCACGCAGAAATGTCGGTTGCCAACCTATCACTCATCCGCGAGCATGCTTAGCTTGTACGGGGACCTTGACATGGTTAAGGACGGCTTCAAATCTTGAGCGACCCTTCGCGTGCCGTTTTTCTGAGCTATGCCTCTCAGGACGCGGAGGCAGCCAGCCGCCTCTGCGAAGCTCTTCGGGCAGCGGGTATTGAAGTCTGGCTCGACCGCACCGAGTTGCGCGGTGGAGACGACTGGGATGCATCCATTCGGCGCCAGATCAAGACCTGTTACCTCTTCATGCCGGTGATTTCGGTCAATACCCAGGCCCGAGAGGAAGGCTATTTTCGCCGGGAATGGAATCTGGCCGTGGCTCGCACGCTCGACATGGCCGCTGATCGCGCGTTCCTGCTCCCCGTTGTCATCGATGCCACGCCCGATGCATCCGCGCGTGTGCCTGAGAAGTTCCGGGAAGTTCAGTGGACGCGCCTACCGGCTGGCGAGGCGACGGTGGGGTTCGTCGCGCGCGTGGCGGGCCTGACTGGAGCCGCGGACACGAGTCCGGCCGCCGTCGCGCAGGTTGCGGTCAGTGTGATGCAGTCGCGCCCGGCCGCGGCAGCGCCCGCGCTGCGTGAGGGGTCGGCACCTGCGGCTTCGAGCGCACGCCCGCGCACTCCGGCAGCGAAGCGGTGGCGCTCGTTCGCGCTCGCGGCACCCGTCGCGTTGGTGGCTATTGTCGCTACGGTTTTGATCCCGCCCTGGCTCCGCCGGGAGCAGGCGCGCAGTGAACTCCTGCCGCATCTGCAAGAGAGGGTGGAAGCGATGACGCGCAGCAATCGCGAGTTACTAGACCTTGCCGCTGCGGTCGAAGCGACGCTACCCAACGATCCGACTCTGACCAAGCTCTGGCCACTGATCTCGGCGCGGCTCTCGCTCGATACGGACCCCGAGGGCGCCGAGGTGTATTGGAAAGACTACGACCAGCCGGCGGAGGACTGGCGCCGGCTCGGAAGCACGCCGTTGAATGACGCGCGAGTGCCGAAGACGTTCCTGCGCCTCGAGATCCGAAAGCAAGGATTTCAGACCGTAGAACTCGCTGCGCCGAGAACCTTCGGTGGTTTTCCGACACTCAACGAGCGACTAAAGCTCGATCCCGCGGGGAAGCTGCCGGTGGGTATGGTGCGCATGCCGAAGTCCAAGACAACCATGCAGATTGTTGGGCTGGAGAAGTACGGCCCGAAAGAGGTGCCGGAGTTCCTCGTCGACAAGTACGAGGTCACGAATCGGGAGTTTAAGGCCTTCGTGGATGCCGGCGGCTACACGAACGGGGCTTACTGGAAGGTGCCTGTATTAGAGGCCGGGAAGGAGATCCCGCTGAAGGAGGCGTTGGCGCGGTTCCAGGACAGGACCGGACGGATGGGTCCGTCGACTTGGGAGGCGGGCACCTATCCCGACGGCAGCGAAAACCAGCCGGTGACCGGCGTGTCCTGGTACGAGGCAGCAGCTTACGCTGCCTTCGCCCACAAACGGCTGCCGACCGCCTTTCATTTCGCCGCGGTCGCCGACACCTCAAGGTCGGAGTTTCTACTGCCGGTGAGCAACTTCAACGGCAAGTCGGCGATCGCAGTCGGCGGTCGAGGGGGTATCAGTACGATCGGCGTCTATGACATTGCCGGCAACGCCCGCGAGTGGACTGCGAACCCGAGCGGCAGATCCGATCAGCGCTTCATCCTCGGTGGGGGCTACACGGACCCCTCCTACACCTTCAACGACAGTTTCATCCAGCCGGCGCTCGATCGGAGTGAGACCAACGGTTTTCGCTGCATCACGACTCTTGGCGATGACCCGGAGCTCGCAAAACTTGAGCAGCCTATCGTCATGGCGTTTCGCGACTACACGCAGGAAAAACCGGTTGACGATGTAACATTCGCCGTCTTCGCGCGCCAGTTCGTCTATGACAAGACGCCGGTCAATGCCAAGCTGGAGAGGGCGACCGAGACGGATGCCTATCGGTCCGAAACCGTCTCGATCGATGCTGGGTACAACAATGAGCGGCTGCTGGTGCACGCCTTCCTGCCGAAGCACCACAAGGGCCGGCTGCAGCCGATCGTGTTCTTTCCGGGCTCGAATGGCATTAACCAGAGCGCCTTCGACGCCAGTCTCGTGGACAACCGGTTGCTGTTCCTTATCAAGAGCGGCCGAGCCCTCATCTGGCCCATATACAAAGGCACCTACGAGCGACGTGACAGCCTCAATTCCGACATGCAGGAGACAACAGTGCG
>JANXZQ010000307.1 GCA_025355445.1 Gammaproteobacteria bacterium | reverse complement strand
CACGAGATTGGAATAGACCAAAGGACTGATGAAGGAAGCGGCGCCGAAGATGAGCTGGGCGAACGCTGAGTTGAATGCAAAGTGCTGCTCGCCTCCGGCCACACGCAACAGGGGATTGATCGCAACCTGCAATACAGCCATCCCGGCCCCGATTGCAAAGAGCGAAGTCACGGCCATTGAATAACTGGGGAAGGCCGCGAAACTTGCCGCGCCGAGTGTCGCCGCAACGAAGGAGGCGACCATGGGTTTCTTCTCTCCCCAGCGCTCCACCGCGAAGCCCGCAGGAATCGACATCACGCCGTACGCAATGAAGAACGCGAACGGCAGGATGGCGGCCATCGTGAGGGACACGTGGAAGTCGGCGATGATGTCTGGAATCAATGGCCCGAGGATATTCGTGAGAAAGGAGATCACGAAAAACACGAAAAACACGACCCCAACCAGAAATCGGCTTCTGCCTCCGGTTGCGGTGCGCACCGCGGATGTCATTGTCATTCGATCGAGCCTCGTTGAAGTTGGGCGGGGCGCGACTACACGACCGGCACTTGGCTGATGTTGTTCTTCGGGTCCATCCAGAACGATTCGTTTACGAAGCGGCCGAAGATTTCGCGCGGCAGGATGGCGGTTCGCTCGATCGGCTCCACCTTCGGGCGCACCGTATGCAGGCCGGGCATGCCGACGCGGGCGTCGAACTCGTCCGCGTTATAGGAAATGTGTTCGAAGTCATGTTCGAACCAGGGTTCGCCGATGAACTGGTAGACCGCGCGCATGGCCGCCGACGGATTGCGCGCCAGGCTTTCGTAGGTCAGCAGCAGCAAGTGGCCCGGGGCATATTGGCCATAGAATGCATCCTTGGTGGCCTGGAAGGAGAACCCCACCATGCCGCGCGGATCGGTCAGCGCCTCGACGCGCGAGTACACCGTGGTATTGGTGTCGAACCGGAACACCTTGCTGACGCCGACCGGTTGCCTGCGCACCAGCCGTTCCATGCTGTCCAGCACCCAGGACAATTGGCGAACGCATGCGATGACCTTCGCCTCCGGAAACAATGTCTCCAGTAACTGCATCCGGCTGCACCACAGCCGGCTGGTGTCGAACACGACGCCGGCGTCCGCTTGTCCCGGGTAGAAGTTCTCGACCAGGCCGCGCAGCATTGCAACGCGTTGCTCGTCGGAGACGTCGAACGAAAAATCGTTCTTGCTGCTCGCCTCCGCCATCACCACTCCCATGATATCGGCAAGCGGACTGGTCATGCCCGAACGGAAACGCGGGTTCTGGTTGAGGATGGCGGAGAGGAGCGTGCTACCCGAGCGCGGCATTCCGGAAATGAAGTGGAACTTCCGGGTTGACTTCGCGACGTGGGGTGCGGCAGGCATGTAGGCCCTCTCTTGTGATCGGTGACGTAGATTGTGCCGGATTCAATGAATCATTTCCTGCAAAGCGGCCGTTCGGCCCTCGACGGTGACCGGGACGCTCCGCGTTGGAATGTTCCATCCGCTCACTTCGACGACCGGCGTGGCCGCTCCTGGCGTCGCGAAATGCGCCGTCAGGGTAAGCGATTCACCGGGCCACAGCGTGACGTCGTTGTCGCTCCACAGGATCGGCAACATGGGCTCGCCGCCCGCGGGTCGCTTGATCGACACGTGCTGGAACAGCGCCACGGTTTTGGAGGAGGAGGGTATCGTCAGCGTGACCGTGGCGATGTCCTCGGCTCCCTCGTGCCGTATCGTTGCCCGTACCTCGCTCGTTGCTGTCGGCAGTGATTGCAATGGGGTCAGGTCCGCGTATCGCGTCACCGGCGTGAGATACCAATTCGAATGTGCCCAGTCGAGCTCGTCGGTTTGGGTGGAGAGCCAATAGACGTTGCGGCTGATCGATTTACCCACGGCTGAAGCGAGGTCGAGCTCGATAAAGTAGGTACGCGACAAGCCATTCAGCGCCGGCAGCATCGCCACTTGCCGCGCACCGTTTCCCGCAAGATCAATATCCTGCAGGCGTCGCTCGTAGGCCACGCTGCCGTCCAAGTTGCGCACGCGGATGACCGCCCGCAGTCCATGCTCACGGTCAAGCGTGTGATTGACCAGCATGATCGCGCGCGTATCGTATGAATATTGGATATGCACCGGCTCATTGGCCATCTTGGCGCCGAAGTAGGCCCCGGCGGGATTCAGGAAATAATCGTATATATGCCAGTGCAGGGAGGGCCAGGCGTTGTTGAGCATCCAGTAAATGACGCCGGTCGAGGGTTTGGCTGCGTCCATTCGTGCATTGAACGCCTCGAATTGCGCCCGGACGTTGTCGTAGTTGTCGAGCTGGGCTTTGGCGACGTAGTCCTCGAGGCTCTTGGGTGGGCCGTAACGCTTCGCCAGCGCGGTGTCGAACGGCTCGATCGTCGCGAATACCGACCAGGCGGCCGACGCGTGATACTGCCGGGCCTCTGGGTCCTTCCACAGTGACTCCAGCTCCTGCGGCGAAAGCATGCGGGTCAGGTCGTCCATGAGCGGAATAGAGGCGCCTGCGCTGACTTCGGAGTCGAACCCGAAGGCGCCGCCCAACTTCTCGGCATACCAATACGCCGGCGGAACCCACGAGTAGGGCCCCTCCATCTTCATGCCGGACGGTCCGGTCTCAGCTGTAGGCTGGGGCACAGCCGCCGCGATGATCGGCAGCGGCCAGTCCTCGGCATGCAAGGTGTCGACGTATATTTTTGAGATCGCCGCCGGCGGCGCGTTGTCACTGCCGATCAGAAATCCGATCACGGACGGGTGGTTTCGCATTAGGCGCGCCTCGCTCGCCATCGAGGCCGCCGCCACCTTCTCGTCCGAAGCGTCCCAAGTCTCGCCGCCCGTCTTGGCCCAGGACTCCCATTTGTCGCAGCATTCCCAGCCGGCGAGGATCATGATGCCGTGGCTATCGGCGAGATCGTAGAATCGTGCGTCTTCCAGCTTGCCCTCGCTGCGAATGGTGTTGAGCCCGAGGTTCACGACGTAACTGAACTCGGTCTCCATGCGCTGGAGGTCGTCACGCAGGAACATGTCCGGCGCCCAGCCCGCGCCGCGGATCAGGACAGGCTTGCCGTTGATGACGAACTGGATATAACCGTCCTTTGTGAGGTGGGAGCTGGCGCTGCGTATGCCGAACGTCGCGGCGGCCCGGTCAGAGATCGCACCATCAACAGCAGCGGTCATCTCCAAACGGTACAACGGATGCGCACCCATGCCGACCGGCCACCAGACCTGCGGATGGTTGAGATCGAGGCCCGGATCGCTCTTAGGAGAAAATGATACGGTCTGCGTATGACCGGGATCGAGGTGGATCGTTCGGCGCAGCGAAACGCCGGCCACGACGCCCGTGATTGTTGCGTCGTGTGCGGACGCGTCGAGGTTTCGCGCCTCCACTTTCACGGTCAGCGCGGCGCGAGAGAGAGCGGGAAGCGACAGGGTCGGGGTCACCTGCGGAAAACGTATCTCGACCGGGCCCGTGCGCACGATATCCACGCCCCGCCACGGGCCCATGTTGTTGTCCGGCGGCGTCGGGTTCCAGTCCACCCAGCCAACGACCAAGCTCGTCCTCGGGTCGCCCGGGTGCACGCGCAATGCGAGGGTGTTGGTGCCCGCGTGCACCCAACGTGTTACGTCGAACTCCTGCACCGGATAAGCACCGGCGACGTCTGCCTGTTCAGCGACCAGGTTCCCATTCAACCAAACATCGGCACTCGGGATCATGCCGTTGATACGCAGCAACGTCCGTGTTCCTTGCGACCCCTTGTCAACCGCGAACTCGGTGCGATACCACCAGGGAACGACGAAAACGCTGCCGCTGGAGTCGGGCTCCGCGGCCGCACGCAGGTTGTCGCCGTAGAACACGTTCTCGTACTTGCCGTTCTCCAGCAGTCCCGCCATCACCGTCGCACGGCCGCTTGCCGGGTACCACTCGTGGGTTGAATAACCGGCAGAAGAGACTTCGGCGCCGCTTTGCTGCGCTTTCGCGCTCGTTTGAATCTGCCAATGAGCGATGGCGGTTACGGACCCGGCGTCGCCACCCACCTGTGTGAGAGCGAAGGCATTTTCGGCGTAAGCGGGCGACGCGCCCGCCAGCACTACCTGCGCCGCCAGCATCCCCATCACCAGGGTGCGTATGCCCGGCACAGCGGTCACCACTGCCCACGGACACCGAACGTGAACATGCGTTCGGAGAAGGTCGAGTGCGCCGGCTGGTCGGTCCATACCAGGTAGTAGCGCTGGTACTCGTTGGTGAGGTTGCTGGCGTTCACGAACACTTCGAGGTA
>JANXZQ010000302.1 GCA_025355445.1 Gammaproteobacteria bacterium | reverse complement strand
GCCTCGATGCCAGCGCGAATGGCGAGCCCTCTGAGGATGGCCAGCGGCGTGACGGTGTAGCCCGGCCAGCGGGTGATTTCATCGCGCGCAGTGCGGAAACGCTCACCGCCCAACTGCGCCTGCCGCGCAAGGCCATAGCTTTCAGCCAGATCCACCCGGTCGTTGTGAAAAAGCTGAATGGGCGATGTAGGCAGCAACGACATGCACTATGTCCTCACGATTACCAGCCGAGCGCAATGCCGTCGCGCCGCCCGTCGGCGCCGCCGTGCAGTACGCCGGATTCCCAGTCGATGCAGATGGCCTGCGCGGTGCCGAGCGGATTCTCTGCCGGCACGGGCGTGTGGCCGAGCGCCCGGAGCCCTTCGATCACAGCTGCCGGGACGGTTCGCTCGGCCTCGAATGTGTCGCCGCGCGCGAATATGCGTGGCTGATCGATTGCCTGTTGCACTGTCATACCGTGATCGATCAGATTGGAGAGCAGCTGAATTTGCCCGATCGGCTGAAAATGACCACCGGTGACACCGAAGGGCAGTACCGCACGACCATTTCTGGTGACAATCCCAGGAACAATAGTGTGCATCGGGCGCTTGCGCCCGGCGATGGTGTTCGGATGCCCCGGCTGGATGACAAAGCCGGATCCGCGGTTGTGCAGCAGTATGCCGGACTCGGGTGCCACGATGCCGCTGCCGAAATCGTCGAAAATAGAATTGATGAGAGCAATACAGTTGCGGTCGGCGTCCACTACCGTCAGAAATACTGTGTCGCGATGCGCCGGCCCGACCGGAAGACTGAGGTCATCAATGCGCGCACGCAGGGAAATTCGGCGTGCGAGCTCGCCTGTATACTCGTCGCTCAACAAGTGCTCGACAGGCACGTGACCGCTGCGAGGGTCACCGAGCACCGCATCGCGCACGGCGTAAGAAAGTCGCGCCGCCTCGGCGAGCAGGTGCAGGCGCGTCGGACTCCCCGGAGGTAGCGCCGGTACGTCAAATTTCTCGAGAATGCGCGCAATCAACAGCGGAATCATTCCTTGTCCGTTGGGCGGGCATTCCCAGATGTCGAAGCCGCGGTATGAGGCACAGATCGGATCGACATATTCGGGCCGGTAGGTCGCAAAGTCCTCCAGTGTATGCAAGCCGCCGAGTTCGCGCAGGCTGGCGACGATGTCCGCCGCGATAGCGCCGCCATAAAAGGCGGCGGCGCCATGCTCGGCCACAGCGCGCAGCGTCTTTGCCAGCTTCGGTTGGCGGTGCACGCTGCCGGCGACGGGCGCAAGGCCGTCGCAGAGAAATACCTCGGCTGTCGTTCGCCGCCTGGCAAGCTTGTCCGTCTGGCGCCGCCAATCGCGCGCAATCCGCTCAGTAATCGGGTAGCCGTCCTCCGCAGCGCGAATCGCCGGCGCCAGTAAGCGATCCAGGCCGAAGCGGCCGTGATCGTCCACCAGGCGTTGCCATGCGGCTAGGGCGCCAGGCACCGTCACCGCATGCGCACTTTCCGGGTCGATGCTGGCGATGCCCAGATTCTGGAACCATGCGGTATCAGCGGCCGCTGGTGCCCAGCCAGAACCATTAAGAGCATGAACACGTCCATGTGCGCCTGGCATATACATCGCAAAGCAGTCGCCGCCGATGCCGGTCTGGGTCGGCTCTACAACACCGAGAAGGGCGACGGCTGCCACCGCAGCGTCCACCGCGTTGCCACCTTCGCGCAGGATCTCAAGCGCGGCCAGGGTGGCGAGCGGATGCGAGGTTGCCACCATGCAGCGCGTGCCTATCGCCCCCGAACGCCCGGGGCTCTGGAAATCGCGCTCCTTGGGTTCTCGTTGACAGATGTTCATAAGACGAATATACATTACTGCATAAATGCCTAAGAAACTACAGAAATGTTCAACAGATGAACATTAATGACTCAGAAATTGGATATCCTCAATCCATAGGAGCGCTATATGAGAATTAGCAAGCGGATGACCAGCGCCTGCATCTCGGGGCTTATCGGCGGGTTTGCGTGGATGTCCTCTGCCACAGCGATCGCGGCGGTCACAAGTGAGGCGGACGCGACCGGCAGCCAGCTCGAGGCAATCATCGTCACAGCGCAAAAGCGCTCCCAAGATATCAAGGACGTACCCTTGAGCATTTCCGTGGTCGGAGGAGAAATGCTGCAGGAGGAACACATCACCTCGTACGAGGACATTACCCGCATCGTGCCAGGCGTCTCGTTCCTGAGCGGCGGTGGGCCAGGCCTCGACAACATTGCGATTCGCGGCATCAGCTCCTCATCCGGTGCTGCCACTGTGGCGCTGTACCTGGACGAAGTGCCGATCACCGTCAAGAATCTTTGGCTCGGGGCGATCGAGCCCAAGCTATTCGACATCGATCGGGTCGAGGTGCTGCGCGGGCCGCAGGGCACGCTGTACGGCTCGAGCGCGATGGGCGGCGCTATCCGCATGATCGGTAACCAGCCTAATCTGACCGAGCTCGGGGGCTCAGCGAGCCTCGACGTGTCGAGTACCGCTCACGGCGGCATCAATAACGAGGTGACCGGCGTTCTGAACCTGCCCTTGCAATCGGGCGTGTCGGCATTGCGGCTCGCCGCCGATTACACGATGGACAGCGGCTACATCGACAATTACTCGCCTGCAGGTCCGCGTGCACGCAGTGGTGTGAACTCGGACCACACGGCTGCCGCGCGAATCAGCCTGCTCGTCAAACCGAACGATGCGCTCAGCATTACACCGTCGATTTATTACATGCGCCTGACCATGGACGACACCTCCGTCTATTATCCAGCCATGGGCTTGTGGAATCAGAACAAGATCGTCCCCGAGGTCGGCAAGATGAACTTGTCGGTGCCGAGCCTGACGATCAACGCCGACCTCGGCTGGGCGGATTTGACTTCGGTCACGAGCTATTTCCTGCAGCAGTTCGACCGTACAGGCGATGCCACGTATTACAACAGCCAGTACCTCGGCTACCTGATTGATACCGATCCCACCCTCGGTGTGAAGGGTGTCGGTAACCTGTTCGGCGCGCTGCCCGGTCCCGAATACCAGTGGACAGATACTTCGCAGTGGAGCCAGGAAATCCGCCTGGCTTCTAAACCGAGTGCGCAAAGCCATAGTCCTCTGACGTGGTTGGCGGGACTTTACTATTCCGATCAGAAGGTCAATCGCATCGTCGATGACTACGTCAACGGCTTTAACAGCTTGTTCGTCAGCGAATTTGGCTATCCACCGCAAAGCAGCACACTGTTCGCAGGTCAGTCATTTCCGAA
>JANXZQ010000293.1 GCA_025355445.1 Gammaproteobacteria bacterium | reverse complement strand
AAAATGACATTAAACAATCCTTAAGATTTTGGACTCGCACGACAGAAGCCTGGCTTCCGCAGCGGTCAGCAGCGAGGGAGGTAAAAATGCGAAGTCGTCAGGGACAGACCGCGAGCTTGGGGTGGCACTGACCGAGCACCGACCGAGAATCAAGCTCCGGCCACTGTACACGAAGGCGGTTGCTGCGTCCAGGCGAGGTATTTGCCGCAGAAAAGGCCTACTTCGCGCGTTCAAGCGAAATAGGCCCGTGCCGCAATCACCGAAACGATCAGTTCAGCGAATCGCCTGCGGTGCCGCTTGCGGCGGCCGAACTGGAGCCCTTGGCATGCTGCGCGTCCAAAGATCCCGCGGCAGCGCCCGAGGCGCTGTGATTGCCTGCCGCCAACGATTGCTGCGCGCCGCCCGCGAGACCTGCTGACTGACTCGGCTTGCTGGTTCCCTGAGTGGCAGTGCTCGACGCCTTCGAAGCATCCACGTTCGATGCGCCACTGGTTGTGCCCGCAACGGTTTGCGTCGCTGCGCCGCCGACTTTATCCGCCGCGCCATCGGCTTTGCCCGCCGTGCTATCAACTTTTCCGGCGGTATCATTCACTTTGCTGCCGGTCTTGGAAACGGGTTTGGTGTTCAACGCGTTCATTGAGCCGTTGAGTCCGCCCTGCGAATCCAGGTTGCCCGTGCCGCCAAGTCTGCTTGCGCCCCCGAGCGCAGTCGCTCCGCCAAAGCCGCTTAAGTTTCCGCCCAAGTTTCCGCCGAGGCCGCCTGCGCCGCCCAAGTGGCCGGCATACGCCGGAGAGGCTGCGCCAAGCACGGCGGCGATCGCGGCACTGACCAATAATTGCTTGCTGTTCATGTCGTACTCCGTTTGCCCGCGGACATTCCGGGGCTTTCACTGTTGATACGACGCAGCTAGGCGGTTTCTTCCATCAGCGATGATTTAACGTTGCGGGATCGATGCGGTAGTCGGCGGCGACAATGCCGAAGCCATATGTCAAATCTCGTCCCGGCGAACCCAGGTGCACCGCGGTCTTCCCCAGTGCCTCGATGGCCGCTGCCGCATCTGCGGCATTGGGCGCTGCAATTCCCGCTGCCAATAAGGCCGCCACGAAAGGTGCGGCGAACGAGGTACCGCGTACGGATGCATAGCCGTGATCCATGGAAGCTGCCGCCACATCGGCGCCGGGCGCCGCAAACATCACCTGCGGTCCCCGTGCGGCCTCTATCAGTACGTGACGATGTGCGTCGACCCCTGTGACTCCGACCACGCCGGGGTAGGAGGCGGGATAGAGCGCAGGCGCTGCGGGCCCATCATTGCCGACCGCTGCGACGATGATGTAGCCGCTGCGGATGAGACTGCGTATCACCGCCTCCAAAGCCGCGTTCCGTGGTCCTACCAAACTGATATTGATGACCGGGACTTGTTCTTGCACCAGCCAACCTAACGCGGCAATCAACGCATCCGCCGCCCCTCCGGTGGGGCGCCCGCAGTACACATCGGCCGCATACAACTCGGCATTCGGCTGCACGCCGTGAAATAAGGCGCTACGCCCGATCATCAGGGAAGCCACTGCGGTTCCGTGAGCAGCGGGGACGGCGTGATCACCGCACCCCCAGCTGTGGAGCGTCGAATCCCGGAATGCCGTGTGAGTTGCGTCGATTCCCGTATCCAACAAGCCCATTCGCATTTCGGACTTGGCGGCCGGGGCTTGCACTCGCGCGGAGGGAGCCGGGTCAGGCGCAGAGGAGGCGCCGATCGCCGGGGAGTTCGGCGAATTCATACCGCTGCCGCTGTAGATATGGTTGTAGTCGTAGCTTCCGTTGGGATCGGCTTCGCGCAGGGCACGCAGCGCTTTCTTGGTGGACAACTGCGGCGGCGCTCTAAGCACCACCAGGTGAATATTCATCGCGCCGATAGTCTGCTGGCGATCGTTGATGAACCCCAAGGATCTGGCGCCGTCCAATGCGGCATCCGAGGGCGACAGTGCAAGAACCTCGTTTCGAATGAAAGGCTCGCCATTCATGTCCGAGTCTATGATGCGTGGGTTGCCGTGAATCAGCCGGCTGATTGCGAGACGGCGCAGAACGCTCAATTGCTCAAAGGATTGTGGCTGCGCCTGGCCCAAGGTCTGCGGCAGAGTTTGCAAGGGCAGCGCTGGGACCTGAACGGCGGGCAGGCGCAGCTGCGCCGTCGCGGTCCCAGCCATCATCGTCATTGCCAAGAGACAGGGTATTGAAGCTCGCATATGCAAAGTATCGATACAATGGATGGAAGAAACATAGCACTTCGAACGTCTACCCAATGAATACGATTGGCACGCAGCAAACCGTCCATGAACAAATTGTCACGCTATTGCCGCGCCTGCGGCGATTTGCGCGGAACTTGACGCGCAATCCGCATGACGCGGATGACGTCGTACAAATTGCGCTGGAACGGGCCCTGATGCGGCTTGATCAATGGCGCAGCGAAGCGAGGCTCGATAGCTGGATGTTCAAGATCGTCAGAAACGCATGGATCGACGAGCTTCGTGCGCGCGGCCGGCGCGATAAGATCTTCCTCGCGGCGCAGGCCGGCGAGAATGTCGGTACGGATCCGATCGCGCAGGAAAGCGAGCTCATGTCCGTGCAGTCGGCCATGGCGCGGCTGCCGGATGAGCAACGCGAGGCGGTGAGCCTGGTGCTCGTCGAGGGACTGCCCTATCGGGAAGCGGCGCAAGTCCTGGATGTTCCCATCGGCACGCTGACCAGCCGTCTGGCGCGCGGGCGCGAAGCGTTACAGGCGATGTTAGGGGCCAAGGGTGAAGTGTCATGAAAATTTCCGATGAAACGCTGATGGCATACGTCGATGGGGAATTGGACCCAGCGGCTTGCCAGGAGGTCGAATCGGTGATGCGCGAGGATCTGCAAATGCAAGGGCGCGTGGCGCAGCATCGGGCGCTGCGGCAGCGAATACAGGCGGCATACTCGTCCGAACTGACCGAACAGGTTCCAGAGCATCTAACCGCGGCAGCCCGCGGTGCCGCGCGTCCGCAAGGAGCCAAAGTCGCCAGCCTGCTCGATGCGCGCGCCGCGGCCGAACGCAAAGCGCCTAGTGTGCGCCGTCCGCAGTGGCGGATTGCCGCAGCGATTGCTGCGAGCATCGTCGTGGGGGCAGGATTGGGATATGTGATGTGGGGACGCACTCTATCGCCGCTCACTTTGAGCGCGGGCGGGGCTGTAGTGGCCCACGGTCAACTGGCGCGGGCACTCTCGGACCGGCTCGCTGCGGAACAATCGCGCGGCTCCGTGGTGCAAGTCGGAGTCAGCTTCCTGGCAAAATCCGGCGAGTACTGCCGCACGTTTGCGCTCTCGGGTGCGGCATCACCGTCCGGCCTTGCGTGTCGTCATGACGGGGAGTGGCAGGTTCGCGTTCTGTCTCAGCTCACAGGCCCCGGCAAGCTCGAGGCATCCGAATATAGAACCGCCGGCTCAGCGCTGTCTGCGCCTATATTGAATGCCGTCAAAGCAGAGATTTCAGGCGAGCCGCTTGATCAGGCCGGCGAGAGCGAAGCCCGCCGCCGTGGTTGGGCCGCGCCGGATCGTTGATCACATCGCCGGCGGCAATCCCGGGCCACTCGCCCATTTCGATTGTGGCAGCACCGTTCGGGGATTGACCGCTGCATCGCCATCGCGAACCTCGAAATGTACGTGCGGACCGGTGGAGTGTCCCGTGCTTCCCAGCAACGCGATCAACGTGCCTTGAGCCACCTGGTCCCCTTGTTTTACCTTGAGTTCGCTGTTGTGGGCATACAGCGAACTGATCTTTCGGTCATGCCGCAATATGATGACATTGCCGTAACCGCGCAAACCGTCACCGGCGTAAATGACTTCGCCCGCGGCAATCGCATACACAGGTTCCCCCGCGTCCGCGGCCATATCCATACCCTTGTGCATCTTGCCCCAACGGTCACCGTATTCCGAACTGACGATGTAAGCATCGAGCGGCCAGCGTAGCGAGCCCGCATATTGCTCCGGAACAGTGGTGAGAGGCGGCGGTGCAACGGGCTTTTTAGCTTGTTTCTGTGCAGCGGCGTGTGGAGTCGACGTTGCCGCTGCGATGCCTGATTTGTGCAGGACGCCGAGCACCGCGGTTTCACTGTGTTCACCTGCATCTTGAAATGTCTTGAGAACATCTTTTTCGGCAAGATATTTTTGCATGCGCGCGTAGGCCTTGGAAGCCGTCGTCGAAGTGACGACGACAGCCTTGGTGGAGGCCGCTTTGCTTTTCTGATACCACTCCTGATCGCCGAACTTCTGATCCACCGTTGCGCATCCCACGAACATATTTGCGATCGCGATGGCGGCGACGGCAAGCAGGCGCGTCCGAGGCATTCGGGATTTCCTCTGGTGTTGGGCGAGTGGAATCATCCGCTCTATTTCCATTAAGCTTAACACGGGGAAATTATGCCGCCAAAGGGACGCGATACGGTTAGGCTACGGCAGAACATGGATACACCGGAAAGCGTCGATGTAGCTCCGTCGCCGCCCAACGGGCCCTCAGGCGCGCCCCGTCAAATCGACGGCGTGACTCTTGCGGCGATGCTGGCTATCCTCATCGGCTGGTTCTTCGTCGATACCTTGGTCGTGAGTGTGGGTTCTCTGCGGCACGGTGTGCGTTTTTTTGACATATCCTCGGCCATTGCCAATCCAATGAAGATCTTTTTCCGTGTCGATGGCACCTTCCAGCGGGTGATGTTCGGCGCAGTGTGCCTCACCTGTTTGCTGGCGCCTCTGCTGCCGCATCGGCGACGATCGCGTTGGGCGTGGGCGGCGTACCTGGCGCCTATGGCGCTGATGTTGATATCGGCGGCGCTGCTTTATTCGCGCACATCCGGCGACTTCCTTGCTTCGTCTGCCGACCCCAACTCATTGGGCAGCAATGTCATTCGCTTTGCCAACAACCTCGTACACCAGGGCGGCGCCTTGATATCGCGGCATATCTCTATCGGCCCCGGCGGTTACCTGGCATTCGCCGGCAGCTTGATACTCGCCTTACGGGGTGCGAGACATTTTCGGCGGCATGCGGCCTGACGAATACATCGCGCTCGCCGCGCTCATGCCTGCGCCTTTCGCTCCCTTCTGCGAGCGTGCAGGATGGCTTCAGTGTATCCGTTCGGCTGCTCCCGCCCATTGAACACCAGATCGCAGGCAGCCTTGAACGCGATGTTGTCGTCGGGATCATCGCCAAGGCGGCGATAGCTGGGATCGGCCGCGTTTTGCTGATCGACCACCAAGGCCATGCGGCGCAGCGCCTGCATCACCTGTTCGGGGGTACAAATCCCATGGCGCAACCAGTTCGCGACATGCTGGCTGGAGATACGCAGCGTGGCTCTATCCTCCATCAACGCCACATCGTAATAGTCCGGGACCTTGGAGCAGCCGACTCCCGCATCGATCCAGCGCACCACATAACCCAAAATGCTCTGCGCATTGTTGTTGAGTTCCTCTTCGATGTCAGGAGCGCTCCATGCGGGTGCCGCGGCAAGAGGCGGAGTCAAGATATCGTCGAGCGATGCGCGCGGTCGTCCCGCGAGCTGCGTTTGCACCTGCGCAACATCTACCTGGTGATAGTGCAGGGCGTGCAGAGTCGCGGCGGTCGGGGAGGGCACCCAGGCGGTATTCGCGCCGGCGCGCGGCTGGGCAATCTTGGCCTTGAGCATATCTGCCATCAGGTCCGGCATAGCCCACATGCCTTTACCGATCTGTGCCTTGCCGCGCAGCCCGCAGGCAAGCCCTATATCGACATTCTGACGTTCATACGCGTCGAGCCACACGGCCTTCTTGATCTCGCTCTTGCGCGGCACCGCCGCCGCTTCCATCGAGGTATGAATTTCATCGCCGGTGCGATCCAGAAAGCCCGTGTTGATGAACACCACGCGGTGGCGCGCAGCACGGATGCATTCCACAAGGTTGACGCTGGTGCGCCTCTCCTCATCCATGATGCCAATTTTCAGGGTATTTCGCGGTAGAGCCAATAGATCTTCGACGGCGCTGAACAACTCGCCGGCGAAGGCGACTTCCTCCGGGCCATGCATTTTGGGCTTGACTATGTAAATCGAGCCTGAGCGCGAATTGCGGCGGGCGCCGGCGCCGCGCAGATCGTGCAATGCAATGAGCGCCGTCACCGCCGCGTCGATGAAAGTCTCCGGTATGGCCTTGCTGTCCAAAGTCACGGCGTCGGACAGCATGTGGTGACCGACGTTGCGAACCAGCATGAGACTGCGGCCCGGCAGTACCAGATCTGCGCCGGCGGCCGTCCGATAGCGTCGGTCATCG
This sequence comes from Gammaproteobacteria bacterium, assembly GCA_025355445.1. GTDB lineage: Bacteria > Pseudomonadota > Gammaproteobacteria > Steroidobacterales > Steroidobacteraceae > Bog-1198. The sequence goes on along the minus strand of JANXZQ010000293.1, from coordinate 6,279 downwards.
TTCAAGCGGCGGGTGAGCGGTTTGCCGCCCTTGTCGATCCGCGCCTCCAAGCTGCCCTTCATCAACCCCAACCAGTTTCGATACAGCTGCACCTTCTCTTCAGCATCCACCGCGGCCACGGAATCTTCGCAGTCTTGGATGGTGGTAATGGCCGACTCCAGCCATACATCGCTGATGCCGGCGGGGTCGTCGCGTCCGATATAGTGCGTGCGATCGATGTGCACTTCCACGTGCAGGCCATGGTGGATCAAAAGCAGCGCCGTCGGTGAACTCAAGTCGCCTTGAAAGCCACGGAACGCTGCAGGGTCATCGAGCCGCGTCACGCTGCCGTTGTTCAATTGAACGGTGAGTCCCTGCGAGCTGGTGCGATACATGAGCGCGTCGCGGTGCGAGCCGCCGGCCAGCGTAAAGTTCGAGTCGAGGAAATCGCGCGCGAAGGCGATGACCTTGGCGCCGCGCCGCGGATCGTAGGCACCGCTGCGGCGTGCGCCTTCCTGCGCAATGGCATCGGTGCCGTAGAGCGCGTCGTATAGGCTTCCCCAGCGGGCATTGGCCGCGTTGAGGGCATAACGCGCGTTGCTGACCGGCACCACCAACTGGGGCCCGGCGATTTGGGCGATTTCCACATCCACGCCGGCGGTGTCGATGGCAAACGGAGCTTGCTCGGGCAGCAAGTAGCCGATCTCAGACAGATGCGCCTTGTACTGCGCCCGATCGAAGCCGGCACCTGGATTTGCACGATGCCACGTGTCGATCCTCGACTGCAGTTCGTCGCGCCGCTGCAGCAGCGCTGAGTTGCGCGGTGCCAGGTTTCGAACCAAGGCCGCAAAGCCGTTCCAAAAGGGCCTTGCCTCCACGCCGGTTCCCGGCATGGCATCACGATTGACGAATTCGTACAGGACCTTCTCGATTTCCAGGGTGTCAATGTTGATGCTATCTCGCATTCTGATGTTTTCCTGCAAAAGCAAATGTCGGCGACCGCGTGAGTTACGGGTCCGAATCATCTACTATACTATGGGCATTGTCGCCCCGCGACACTCGCCATAGGCGCGCTGGTACGATCCGCTTCGGTGTTTCGACATGAGTTTGTTGATTCGAATCAATCTGGCCCTCGCCGCCGTGTTCGTCAGCGGCGGAATGATTGCGGGATACGTATGCGGGAATATCCTCGAAGCCAACGCACAGCGCGAAGTATTCGCCGAGGCCGGCCTGATGATGGATAGTGCATTGGCCATGCGCGCCTACACCGCCAATGAGATCCTGCCCTTGCTGGGTACGCGAATTCAACAGGACTTTCCACCGCAGAGCGTGCCGTTCTATGCGGCGACCCAGAATTTTTTGAAACTCCGCGAGCGGCATCCGGAGTACACGTACAAGGAGGCGACCCTGAACCCCACCAACCCGCGCGATCGGGCCGCCGATTGGGAGGGCGATATCATTCAACGATTCAGGAACGACGCGCGTGCGCAAGAGGTGGTCGGGGAGCGCGACACGCCCATGGGCAGATCACTCTACCTGGCGCGGCCCATCCGTAATGCGGCCGAATGCGCGGCTTGCCACAGCACGCCGGCGTCGGCGCCGCGATCTCTCGTGGCGCGATACGGCGGCGACAATGGCTTCGGCTGGCAGGCCAACGAGATCGTGGGGGCGCAAGTGGTTTCGGTTCCCTTCACGCGCGCAACCGCGAACGCAAACCGGGCACTACGTGCCTTCATGTTTTCGCTGACGGCCGTGTTCGCCGCGGTGTTCCTCGTGGTCAATGCGGTGCTGTACTTCATGGTGGTGCGTCCGGTGCGACGGATTGCGCGCGTCGCGGACCAATTGAGCCTGGGAAGCGTGACTCTGGAGACCTTTCCGCAGCGCGGCGCCGCGGAGATCGCCTCCCTGACCCGCTCCTTCAATCGCATGCGCAAGAGCCTCGAGAAGGCTCTGCGGTTGATCGAGAGGTAGCCGATGGCGCGGGATGTATTCATCAGCTATTCGCAGCCGGATCGCGATTGCGCCTTTGAACTGGTGGCGCGGCTCGAAGGCGAGGGCATTCAATGCTGGATCGCACCGCGCGACATCGCGCCCTCGGCGGACTGGGCCGCGGAGATCATGGATGCCATTTCGGCGGCGCGCACGATGATCTTGGTGTTCTCTGCCGGCAGCAATCAATCACCGCAGGTGCGGCGCGAGGTGGAGAGGGCGGTCCACAAGCAGCTGAGCATACTGCCGTTTCGAATAGAGGATGTTCTCCCGTCCAAGAGTCTCGAATTCTTTCTCAGCACGCAGCATTGGATGGACGCTTTCCCGCCGCCGCGTGAGCCCCACTATGCGCGCCTCTGCGCCCACCTGAAGATGCAGTTTGCCGCTTCACTGCCGGCGCCGATGGACCGTGTTGCGACGGTCGCCCAACTGTTCGATGCGGCCGAACTGCAGCGCATCGAGCGGCACTTGGCCGGATACATCGGTCCGCTCGCCAAACATCTGGTGAAGGCTGCGGCATTACACGCCGGCAGCCTCGATGAGCTGGTCGCCAAACTCGCCACGGAGCTCGATACAGAGACGGAACGCTACGAGTTCACGCGGCAGTGCCGGAACGCCGCGCCCGGCGCTTGATTCGGGCCATCAATCGTTGTGGACGTAGATGGCGACGCCGTCTCCTGACTTGCCGTAGAAGAATGCCGAGACTCCGAAGCCGAGGCCGTAGGGTGAATGCCCGGAATCCATCTCCGTATTAATTCCCGCGCCCAGCGATCCCGACGTGTTGTCGCCCACGCCGTGCAGCAGAATGCCGTTCGCGCCAACCTTGGCAGCTTCTATTTTGAGGCGCTCAATGACCTTGTCCATTTTACCCGTCGCAGTGATCGCGAATGATCCACGGCTCGAGGCACTCAGGTTCGCGATTTGCTCATACCGGCCGCCGGGCGGTTGCAGATAGATCTTCACCTGATCCGGCGACGTCGGCGCACGTGTGCTACCGACCAGCGCCACGTGCGACGCGGCACATCCTGTCAGCGCCGCGGACATCCAACAGGCGGTGAGGCCCAGCGCCATTCTCGAATGGAGGTTCACCCCCCTCACTTTGGCCCGGATTGGCGGGAGCCGCAACTCGAGCGGGCTACCCGTCCTCGTGCCGGACCGTACGGTCAGGCTCGGAGGACGGCGACGGCCACCGTCCTCCCCGCAGGCGATTATTTCTTCTCCGCAAGTCTTATTGGTTGCCCCGATCTCGCCATGTAGTAGCTGGTCAGCATCGGTGCGTGCACATCCGCCACTGCGCGGGTGATCGCCTGATCGATGCAAAGACGCGTGTTTTTGGATGCTTCCCATTCCCGGCTTACGAACGACGGTGCACAGACCTGCTTGGCAGCAGACCGAATCCGCGAATACAGAGCTTCCGCACCGGCGGTACGTGTCAGGTCAAGGTCGGCAAATTTGACGGTGCGCTGGGCGAACTCCAGACCCTGAACGGTCGAGGTGTCGGCGGCGTAGGCGTCAGTGCAGGCGCCTAGGGCGCCGATGTAGGCGGTTACCAGCAGGCATTGGGTTGCAATTTTCATCGTCAATTGGCGGCGCATGGCGCTCATCTCCTGTAATCGACCGGAACATTCCGGACGATCGAGAGACTATGCCGTGTGATGCGCGCGCGCAGCGGGGAACCTTCCCTATCTTGCGCCGTCTGTATCCCTAGATCAGCTGATCGCTGCTAAAGTAAGGCGGATGGAACTTCCGCTGACGCCTCTCGAGTTCGCGCGCCGAGCGCGAAAGCTGTATCCGCACCGCGAGGCGGTCATCGACGGTGAATCGCGTTGGACGTACGAGCAGTTCCTCGATCGCTGTGATCGTTGGTCGTCTTCGTTGCAGAAAATGGGCCTCAAGCAGGGCGACCGCGTCGCAGTCATCTCGCCCAATACCCACGCAATGTTGGAGTCGTTCTACGCGGTGCCGCAACTGGGTGCCGTGATAGTGCCGCTCAATTATCGGCTGAGTCCGGAGGACTTTGCCTACATGATTGAGCACAGCGGATCACGTTTCGTCTGCGCACATGCCGACTATCTTGAGGCGGTGGACTGCGTTCGGAATAAATTGCCGAAGGTCGAGCGCTTTATCGCATTCGAGGGAACGCGACCGGGCTGGCTGGATTACGAATCGTCGCTGGCGGAAAGCTCGACGCAATTCGTGAGGCCGGCGATCGCGGAATCGGATCTGCTCACCATCAACTACACCAGCGGCACGACCGCGCGGCCGAAGGGAGTGATGATCACCCACCGCAATGCGTGGATGAACAGCATCGGCGTACTGGTGCATCACTCGATGACGGCGGCGGATCGGTATCTGTGGACACTGCCCATGTTCCACGCCAACGGTTGGACCTTCGTCTGGACAGTGACTGCGGTCGGCGGAGCACATGTTTGCTTGCGCAAGATGGACGCCGCCGCGATGTATGAGGGCATCGGACGGGAAGGCATCACCATGCTGTGCGCGGCGCCGACCGTGTTGATTACCCTCGCCAATGCACCCGCGCAACTGCGTCGCGAGGTGCGACGCGGCATCAGGGTCTTGACCGGCGGCGCAGCGCCGGCCGCAGCCACCATTGAGCGCATGGAAGGCGAGCTGGGTTGGGAGATTACCCAGATCTATGGGCTCACCGAGACCGCTCCGATCATTACCATCTGTGAGCCGCGTCCGCAGGATCGCGAGCTGGACGCCGACGCACGGGGTGTGATCAAGGCGAGGCAGGGCGTGGAGCTTATAACCGCCGGCGAGGTCACCGTGATCGACGAGGGCGGCAAGGAGGTTCCCCACGACGGGCAGGCCTTGGGTGAAATTGTGGCTCGCGGCAATCTGGTTATGCAGGGTTACTACCGTGATCCGGAAGCTACCGCGCAAGCCTTCAGAGGGGGTTGGTTTCACACCGGGGATGCCGCTGTGATTCATCCCGACGGCTACATCGAGATTCGCGACCGCTTCAAGGACGTGATCATCAGCGGCGGCGAGAACATTTCGTCAATCGAGATCGAGGGCGCGTTGCTGCGCCATCCCGCCATTCAAGAAGTCGCCGTGGTGGGGCTGCCGGACGAAAAATGGGGCGAGGCGCCGCATGCCTTTGTCGTGCTTCGCGCCGATGCTTGCGCGACTGCTGAAGAATTGCGCCAATTTTGCCGCGATCGCATCGCGCACTTCAAAGTGCCGCGGCACTTCAGCTTCATTTCCGAGCTGCCCAAGACCGCGACAGGCAAGATTCAGAAATTCGTATTACGGAACAAGCGCAGTGCGATAAGCGCTCAATGATAAATATTCTAGATAAGAATCTTAAATATCTGAACAATATAGATATTTACCGCTGTAAGTCGCGTTCAAGGATGTCCGATATACGCGCGCCGATTCGGTTCGCCTCCTGGAGAAGAGCGGCGATCTGCAATTCCAGGATGTAGTGCCGATTTCCGTCCGTGCCATAGGCATCGAGTTTGTCTCGTTCGGTTTCGAGACGCTCGGCTTCCTCAGTGAGCACTCGTTGCTTCGAATAGAGCTCGTCGAGATGGTCTGGCGCGCCGAGAGGCATCGCATGACTGTATACGGACGCGCCGCAAATAGGGAGACTGTACTGGCGGCGGCGACCGCGAGATCGACGACTTCATGACCGTGCCACGCTCGCGCCCAGGGTGACAAGAAGCTCGTCCAGTTGCGCGAATGTCTCGACCATCACATCCGCCGCCCCCGTGCCGGCAGCGTCGAGAGCTTCCTTCGAGGGATAAAGCTCGTGCATGACCAGCAACGTCTTGCCGCCTTTTTCCTCGAAGGTCACCGTCGTGTCGGAACCCTCGTCACTTTCCTCATTGGTCCAGACGAGGCGCGAGTGCGGTGTTACTTCCTTGTACGTGCCGAAGAACGCCGCCTGTGAGTCCCCGTGGGCGAACTCCAAACGGTACTTGCCATATCGCGATTCGCGGTGCGATGCGCCGCGCCGAGGTCCGCACCGCGCGCATCTCGAACGCAACGGTTCCCGCGACGACCGTGCAAGGGACCGGCACCTGCCGCGGATGGATCGCGCAGGCACCGAGCTTCATCGTCACGCTGGATCGCCCGCAGCCGTTCATGCGCTTCTTCCTGAACTCCGCGGCCGACACCACCATGGTCGTCCAGTATCCCGACGGTCACGCGGCGTGTAGCGACGACTCGTTCGGCGGGCTGCAACCCTCGATCGACGGCATGTTCCCCGCGGGCACCTACTACGTGTGGGCCGGCATCTACCAGTCCGGCATGGAACGCCCGTTCCGCCTCACCATCACCAAC
>JANXZQ010000139.1 GCA_025355445.1 Gammaproteobacteria bacterium | reverse complement strand
GAGAACGACTATATGGCCGCCGCCGGCTTTATGTATGAACCATCGGAAGGATGCAAGCGGCCAGTCGCCACCTCCCATCAGTGCATAGCCGGGCGCGATGGGACCCGGCGTCGGCGCATTGATGTCGCCCTGTACGTAGTGCTCGAATCCTAAGCCCACCCAGTCTGGCGCGAGCGTAGGCGCTTCGCCGGCCCGCGCCGCGGTGGCGAGTAATGCCAGGATCAGGAGTGCTCGTGCACGGTGGCGAATTCGAATCATGGCTACCATCCCTCGATATACCGCCAGCCTCTCCGGGCGCGCAGCTTGCCGCCGCGGTGATGGACCGGTATAAATAGGAAAAATCCATTCTACAGCGTTGCGCGGCGAAGTTTGACGACAACGGCGCGTTTAGCGGCGCTCGCGACTTTCTTCTGGGAGCATCATAAAAAAAAATTGTCAGGGGCTATCATCGTATTAACGGCGCTCGCAGCCAGCCTGCCGGCTCTTGCGGCCGACGCACCGTACGGACCGCCGACCGATGCCGGCGGGCAACCGCTGGAACAGGTCATCGTGACGGGATCGCGCATCCCGCGGCTTGCAGCCCAAGGTCCGGCCGCGGTGACCACTTCGGAGGATATCCGCAATAACGGCTATGCAACGGTCGCCGATGTAATGGCGGGCCCGACGCAGAATCTGGGCGCGCTTGAGAATAATCAGAACACCGATGGTTTCTCGCCCGGCGCTCAGTCGGTTGACCTGCGTGGCCTGGGGCCCAATCACACGCTGGTGCTAGTGAATGGCCGACGCATCGCGGATTATCCTCAGTCCTACCAAGGCAACAGCAACTTCACCGACATCTCGAGCATCTCGACCTCGCTGATCGATCATATCGAAATCCTGAGCGGCAGCGCCTCGGCCATTTACGGCTCCGATGCCATCGCGGGCGTGATCAACTTTATCCTGGTCAAGAAGGCGGATGGCACCACCGTCGATTTCCGTGTGGGGGGATACGCAACACGGCGGCGGCGCCTCGCAGCGGCTGCAAATCTCGAGCGGCTACTCGAACGACCGGTTCGACTCGGTATTTGCCGTGGAAATATACAACCAGGACCCGTTGTGGGCATACCAGCGTAGCTTCACAAATTCGCGCCTGGACAGCCCGGCGGACCCGTCCGACATCTTTGCGAGCCCGGTGTTTGTGCGCGAGGACGCCAACCAGAACTACTTCGATCCGGGTGCGGCGACTTGCGCGGCGCTCGCGAATTACGACCAGCACTCGATTGTCTACGCTACCCGGCAGAACTACGGCAACTACTGCGGCAGCTACCGGGACGTCAGCTACGGCACCCTGGAGAACGGGCGCAAGGCGATCAATGTATATGGCTCGGCAACTTATCGCCTGAACGACAGTGCAAGCCTGTTCCTTGATATCCAGGCCGGCGGATCGGACCAGATTCTCTATAACACGCCTTTGCAGTGGCAGAACAGCTATATCCTGGATGACAACTCCACCCCGACGCCTTTCTACAACCTCGCGACGGGGCAGGTAGAGCAGTGGCAGCGAAAGTACTTCACCATCGAAGAAAATGGCGGCTTCAAGAACGGTGAGATCCATAACGATGACCGCACGGTGTCCCTCAATGGCGGGCTGAAGGGAACATTTGGCAATTCTCGCTGGGGCTATGAATTGGCTCTAGGCAACTTGCAGAACACGCTTGAGAGCGTCGAGCCGGCGCTGGTCGCAGCCAAGGCGCAGGCGCTGTAACTGGGGCCGTCACTGGGCGGGCGAGCGCATCGCTGCTCGCGGTCATGGGTGGATTGGCGACGGGCATGATGCGTGACGATATTGCGCCACTCGCGCGCTTCGTGTTGCGCGAACAAATGAGTCCTTCGCCGGCATTCGACATCATCTACGAGGGCTACATGCGCCGGATTCTGGAGCAGCTCAGCAGAATATTGCAGCGTCTCGCGGGAGGCACATTGACCAAGGAAGAATTGCAAGTCAGGAGTATCGCGCTGCTGGGACAGGTATTTGTATTTCGCTTCGGACATGCAGCCCTGAGGCGCGCGACGCAGTGGCAATCGATTGGCGAGTCGGAATCAACCGCGGTGCGCGCGGCAGTACTTGCTCATTGCGACGCAATCGTCAATGGCCTGCAAGGCGGCACGCGGAGGCCGGACGGCGCACGTGGATCATCGTAATTGGCGCCTCCTCAGCGCACCCTTGAGCATCGGGCGGCTTTGGCCGGATGGCCGTGCAATCCACTTCTTGCGGTCGCACTCCGGCTAAATGACACCCCGCGATCAGACCGGAAACCTGAGGTGAAGCGAAGTGCCCCGGCCGGCCCCGTCGCTCGTGGCCCAGATGTTGCCGCCGAGCGCGACTATCGCATTGGCGCACCAGTGCAGGCCGATGCCCTGGTTGGTGTCGCGCGATT
>JANXZQ010000270.1 GCA_025355445.1 Gammaproteobacteria bacterium | reverse complement strand
GACGAACGACCGCGCGAGAAGCTGCTCGACAAGGGCGCCGCGGCTTTGTCGGACGCGGAGTTGCTGGCGATCTTGCTGCGCACCGGCACTGCGGGTCATTCGGCGCTTGATTTGGCGCGCGATGTGCTCAAGAGTTTTCATTCACTGCGAAAGCTGATTGCGGCCGATCGCCAGAGATTCTGTGCAGAGCGTGGCCTTGGCCCCGCGCGGTTCGCTGAGCTTCAAGCGGCGGTCGAGATCGCCCGGCGACAACTCTCGGAGACACTGCGAACCGGCCCGTCGCTGGCGAGCCCGCGCGCCACTCGCGATTTCCTGTCCTCGCAGCTGCGCGACCTGGAACATGAGGTGTTCTGCTGTCTCTACCTGGATAAACGCCACCGCCTGATTCAATACCAGGAACTGTTCCGCGGCACCATCGACGGCGCCAGCGTGCATCCGCGCGAGATCGTCAAGCTCGCCCTACAGCGCAATTCCGCGGCGGTCATCATTGCGCACAATCAGCCTTTGACGGGATAAGCTATTGTATAGCTTAGATATGCTAGATATTAGTCAAGAGGGATACCCGCTTATCTACCCGCAAACGTTCGATTCACTCGCCGGCTGCCGGCGCAAGCATGATGCCGACCGTGTGGCTGGCCCGTGTGACAGCTGCCGCCAAGCCGACCGTTGTGCCGCGCAGAAGATCTGTTGCGAGGCCTTCGTCTTGTTTGCCCGGCTTGGTGCGCAGTGCAGTGCCCAGCGCTGGCAGCTGGCGCCACGCTTACCGAGTACCGCGATTAGGGAACGGCTGATGTCGCGGCGGCCCACGGACTGTGAACGGCGTGCGCGCCAGGAAGCCTTGGCGGTCAAGATGCTGCGGGAGTCCGCGCAGCACTAATCAATAGGCGGCCCGGCCTTTCCCCCACCATTCATTCGTCGCCTCGCCGCAGTAACCCATTCTTTGCTGCCCGAGCTTTCCCTTCAGGTGTCCGCGGGCCTGTCGCCCTCTCCCACGGTCGAAATTGCATGATTAATTGCGCCTGTCGTTTGCGTCGCGCCGGCGTCCAACCATTGGATTGCCTCGATCCGTGTCTACCCAAGGATCGCCAGGAGTCATTCATGACTTGATTGACCCACCTAAGCTTGACGCCGTGCTCGGGTCCGAGAGTCTTGAGCACCTGATGCGCGGTGTACTCGGGGTGCCGCTTGTATATCGCGCTAATGCGGATTCGATCAGCAGTCCGGCTATCAAGCCACCACCCCGCCTTCTTGTGTACCGGACTGCGTTTGGCAGCCGCGGCCCGACATTCCCTCAACAATTGACGGACTCGACCGACACCCAGAAGGTGCTGGTGCGTGAGGCCCAAGCTCTCTATCACTTGCTTCGCAGTCAAGCCTGGGTGCTTCTTCCATAGCGCTTGTATCCGTACTCGTGCTACGTCACCTCGCAAGGCGGCCGGCGGATGATTTAGCTGAAGACGGCGCGCCATCCTCTGCAATTGGGCCCCCGACCAACTCCCACCCATCGGTGATTCAATGTTGCGCTCGTTGAGCTTCGTTGCCGCAGCGGTAAACGCGATCGGTCTCTCATGCAAGCCCGGCTGCCGCAGTGCCCACTCAACGTGCAGGCGGTAGGCCTCGGCTCGATCCATTGCAGCCTTCTGGCACGCCGCCATACCCAATGCAACAACGCGCCGTCGCTCAGCCTTTGAGCAAAGCGCCAGCCCGGACTTCTGCCCTTTGCGCTTCGCAATAGCCTTCGCGGCCTTGATGCGCTCCGACATCATTTTCCTTTCCTGTTCTGCAAGCGAAGCATAAATGTGCAGGGTGAACTCGTCACAGTCTCGGCCGAGTGCTGCAACAACGAAGTGCACCTTGTGCTCCATGAGACCGGTAATGAAGTGCACGTTTCGCGACAGACGGTCGAGTCTCGATACGATCAGTGCGCAACGGGCCGCCCGCGCCTCCTTAAGCGCTGCAGCAAGACCAGGACGCAATAGAAGCGCATCTGCTCCTGCACCCGTCTGCACATCCTGGTGCCACCTCGCGATAGTGAACGCTTCGCGCGTCCCGAAAGCTTCGATCTCCTGGCGCTGCGCCGCCAATCCTAAACCGCTTCGACCTTGTTCCCGCGTACTGACCCTTACGTATCCGATTGCCATTTGCATCGTGAGGCCCTCCTGTGGGCTGGCATTTTGACCTTGGACTCATCCATGCCTATCCTAATCAGCATGTGCGGCCGCTACGTATCCCCCGATGAGGCGTCGATTGAGCGCGAGTTCAATCTCGTGCATAGCGAGTGGCAATTCCCGTCGAGCTTCAATGTCGCGCCCACGCAGTCGGTACCGGTGATCCGAAGCGTGGAGGGCAAGCCGCATGGCTCCCTAATGCGATGGGGGCTCATTTCATTCTTTGCCCGCGGAGTGCCGCCCAAGTACAGCACCATCAACGCCCGCGTCGAGACGGTTCAGACGGCGGCGAGCTACCGCGGCCCATGGTCACGTGGTCAAAGATGCCTGCAGGTCGCCGCCGGGTTTTATGAGTGGCAGGTTCAGCCGGATGGCAAGACCAAGGTTCCGTTCTACATCACCGCCAACGATCAACCGATTTTTGCCTTCGCCGCGCTCTGGGACTCATCCAAGACGGATACCGGCGAGCGGATCGAATCGGTCACGCACATCACTCTGCCGGCCAACAACCTGGTCGGCGAGATCCACAACACAAAGCTTCGGATGCCAGCAATCCTCGAGAAGGCCG
>JANXZQ010000255.1 GCA_025355445.1 Gammaproteobacteria bacterium | reverse complement strand
GGTCGCGCGCAGTCGGTGTCGCTCGGGCATCATGATGAAGACGGCGGTAAACACCGCCGGAATCAGCATGCCGCCAAAAAAGCCCTGCGCCACGCGGAACGCGATCAGCATTCCGATCGAACCGCTCAAGGCGCAGCCTATGCTCGCCAGGGTGAAGGCGAGAGTGGCAGCGGCGAACATCCAGCGCAGCGAAAAGGCGCGGGTCAGAAGCGCAGTCAGCGGAATCGCAATCACTTCCGCCATCAGATAGCTGGTCTGGATCCAACCCAGCTGTGAGTCCGAAAGGTCGAGCGCCGCGGCGATATTGGTGAGCGAACTGGCCACGACCTGAATATCAAGTATGGCCATGAACATCCCGACGCACATCGCGCCATAGCCCAGCCACAGCCGGCGCGAATCGCGCGCCCCGGACTCAAGTTGCGTCATGGCGAACGCCAAGAGTCTTGCCGCTCAATGCCGCTCCCCAGGTGAGAATCGCGGGAAAGGCGCGGATTAGCTGCGCGGCGGCGGCGCGCCGGTGATTGTTCATTGCCAGCCATGCGAACAGTGAGGCGGCATGCACGCGGGCGGCGAATTGGCACTTCCAGGCGCGCGCATAATTCGGGCCGGCCGCCGGACCGTCGGCGAGCAGGTGTTGCGCCAGCAGCCAGGATGACTGGATCGCCATGCTGATGCCTTCGGCGATGATGGGATGGGCCTCGCCCGCGGCATTGCCTGCGAAGAAAATGCCGTCGCGATAGCGGCTTCGGATGCCGGGGCGGAGCGGCCCGCAGGCTAGGATGGCGTCTTCGACCATTGCGCCCTGCAACGTGCGGCGCACACCTTCGGTGCTCGCCAGAATGTGGCGCATCACCGCCTCGCCCGCTTTGCCAGAGTGAATCTCGCGGGCCTGTCTCAGCGCATCACGGCGGATGCAGCATGACAGGCTGACGCGTCCGCCGTCCGTGTGCACCATGCCGCCATAGCCGCCGGGAAAGGCAAGCAGTGGCATCACGCCAGCCGCCATTGCCGCACCACGGAAATGCGCTTTGAAGGCAAATAGGTCGGATGGTCGGGCGCTCATCGCGGCTGCGAAAGGGCCCTGGGTGTTCCAGGACCCGCAGGCCGCAATCACTGTGCGGGCGTCTATCTCATCAACGGTGTTTACGCGCCGCAGCGTGAGCGTGTGCTGGGCCGCCTGCCTGGCGATAGCGACCACTTCGGCGGGCTGAAACAGCATCGCTCCGGAGCTGACCGCGGCATCGCGCAGCAGCACATCCAGATGTTCGCGGCCCAGCGCCCGGCCCCATCCCACCCGCCCATGGGGCAGCGGCGCCTGCACCATCGTCGCGCCCGAATAAGCCGCGACCGTGTGCACCGCCGGCCCGGCCTGGGCCCTGAACTCAGTGGCAACGCCGCAGGCCTCCAGCACCGGCAGGGTCGCCGCCGAGATGAATTCGCCACACACCTTGCGGCGCGGAAAGACCGCGCGCTCGATCAGCGCCACGGACCACCCTGCCTGTGCCAACAGCCGCGCCGCGGTCGCGCCCGCCGGGCCGCTGCCGATCACCGCCGCGTCAAACCGCATCGCGCCGAGCTGAGAAGAAATGGGTGAAGGGAAGCGCCAGTCCTTCCTGCGTCTGCCAGCCGGCAGCGGGCCACCGTTGTGACAGTTCGCGCCCGACAAAACCGGCGCGCACGCTGGCGACCGCGTCGTGCCGTGTTACGTCATTGCAGGCAAGCGCGAACACCATGCGGCTGGCCAGCAGCGCTGTCTGCGATCGGCGCGGCTCGCAGACGACGAAGCCGCGCGCCTGTTGCGCCACCAGGCTCAGTAGCTGACGCAGGTCCGCGTCGTCCAGGTGGTGCAGGAAGAGGTTTGCCGTGATTATTTCGGCATCCAGGTGCGGCAGCACCGCAAATATGTCGCCGGTGACGCTTGCGCATTTCCAGCCCAGGGCGGCAAAGCCCGAGCGCGTCTGCGCGCTCACGATATCCTGCCGGTCCACGATCAGCGCCGTCACCTGCGGCCAGTGCGCTGCCATGCGCCGCGCCACGCCCAGCAGGAAACTTCCGTCGCCGGAACCGAGATCCGCCAACCGCCGCGGCGGCGTCTGCGCCCGCAGCTGATTCACCATGATTGTCTGCTGGCGCATGATGATATTGATCCGCGCCAGGTCGCGGCGCGAGGCGCGGGCCCGCGGATCGTCGGCCGCCAGCAGATCCAGAATTTCCGGCTCCAAAGTGCGCGAAAGCCCCACTCACGCCGCCATGCGAAATCGCATCGTCGTCGCCACCAGGCTTGGCCGGGAGGCCATCGCGCAGCCATCGCCAAACACCAGGAACGAAAAAATTTCTTCCCGGTCCGTGATCTCGTGCAAATGCAAGATGCACAGGTCGAGGTTCATCGCCAGCATTCCGCCATGCGGCTGCACAGGGCTACGCGGCGACTGTCGCCTTTCGGCATCCTGAGTGCAAAGTCGATAAACCCCTCATGCACGGCATAGGGCGGCAGCGCCGTCGCGATTCGATTGATTAAGGCATCGAGCATAGCTGTCTACTCCGCTTGGGAAGTTCACAGTAACGCGGAAGGAACCCCAAACCGAATTTACCTGATAGTGTGTACCCTGCCGTGGAGCACACCGAAATTGAGCCCCTTCGCGAACGAAATATATACCATTAGTTCATCGCCCCAAGCCTTATACGGAGGAAGCAGCATTGGCGCCCCCTTCATTGGCCCATTCTGCCTCAGCCGTGTGATCGGTCTTCTTGAGTGAGACCCCGGCGTCTTGCTGCCGACGAATCCAGATATAGACGCCGGCCATGGCCAGCACTAACAGAGCGTGTTTAAACATGGTGATCTCCGGCAGTAAGACAACGTGTCGTGTAGAGCATGTGATGCTTGGGCTTCGAGGTCAGCAGG
>JANXZQ010000212.1 GCA_025355445.1 Gammaproteobacteria bacterium | reverse complement strand
GCTGCTGCCCGAAGGCTTCGACGGTTGCGTTGGGCGTCGCGGGCGCAACCGCCGTCCAAAGTTCAGGATGTACACTGCCGCTCGCGACTGCAGCCGGCGATGTCACGGGACAGCACAACAACAGAGCCACGGGCGTGGTGGCAAGGCCAAGGGCGCGACTTAATTTTATGAGCATTAAAGCGCTATAACTATATGTAATTGTTATATTTCTAATAAATTATGAGGGGATCAAGTTCATCGCTAAACCCTGCCGCCACAACGCAGCTTACAGGATTACAAAAAAAAATGTCAGCGCTGTCAAAATATCCCCGCCGAGCCGAGTGGCCTCGCCAGGGACCCGTATCAGCGGGGTCTAATGCCCGGTAGTGCCGCCTCTTTTGGTCTCCTGGGGCTGCTCGACTGGCTGGTGGTGGGCGCCTACATGGTGGGCCTCATCGTCCTGGGACTGTTGATGTCGCGACGGCGCATTGGGCCCGCCGACTACTTCCTTGCCTCTCGGGCAACGACTTGGCCGGTGATCGGCTTGGCGCTGCTCGCGTCCAACATGTCGTCGACTGCATTGGTGGGTTTGGCAGGCGGCGCCTACGCCATGGGCATCGCGGTTTACGACTATGAGTGGTCCGCCATCGTCGTCCTGGTGTTCTTTTGCCTGTTTCTGCTGCCCTCCATCATTCGCAGTCAAAGCTACACCATGCCGGAGTTCCTCGAACGCCGGTACGACCGCCGGGTGCGGCTGCACTTCGCGTTGCTTACTCTCTTTCTCAATATCTTCGTCGATTCGGCCGGTGTGCTGTACAGCGGCTCGCTGGTCTGCCAGCTGCTGTTTCCAGGGTGGCCCTTATGGCCGATCATCGCACTGTTGGCCGGCACGGCGGGTTTGTACACGACCCTGGGCGGACTACGCGCCGTCATCTATACCGAAGCGGTCCAAGCCATAGTGCTGATGGCGGGCGCCCTGATGATTTCGATCGGCGCCTTTACACGTGCCGGTGGCTGGCGTGCCGTGATGGAGGGCGTGCCGCCGGCGGCGATTTCGCTCATCCGGCCGATCGGCGATCCGGGTGTTCCTTGGCTCGGATTGCTGCTGGGGATACCGCTGTTGGGGTTCTACTATTGGTGCACCAACCAGTCGATCGTGCAGCGCATGTTGTCCGCGAAAAATACCGATCATGCGCGCTGGGGCGCACTATTCGCCGGGCTCTTGAAGCTGCCGGTGTTGTTTCTGATCGTATTGCCGGGAACCTGCGCGCTGCTGTTGTTCCCGAAGCTGCCGCGGGCCGACCTCGTGTATCCGAATCTGATCCTGCACTTGCTGCCCGCCGGTCTGGTCGGGCTGGTGGTCGCCGGATTCGTCGCTGCGACGATGGTATCCATCGCCTCGACGCTCAATTCGGCATCGACGTTGATCACCATGGATGTCATCAAGCAATTAAAGCCGCACGTGTCGGACGCGCAAGTGGTTCGAATCGGCCGCGTAAGCACCGCCGCCCTGCTGCTGGTCGCCGTGGCCTGGGCGCCGCAGCTGCAGCTCTTCCCATCGCTTTGGCAATATCTGCAAGCCGTGCTCGCGTATGCCGTTCCGCCCATCGTCGCGCTGTTCTTGGTGGGGATGTTTTGGCGCGGTGCGAACGCTGACGGAGCGGCGGCGACCATGCTGGTGGGCTCGCTCGCCGGCTTGGCGCTGTTCATGGTCAACGTGGTGTTTCGCTGGACGCACTTCCATTTCCTGTACGCGGCGCCCATTCTCACGGCCTTCGATGCCGCAATTCTGGTCGCTGTAAGTTTGCGCCATCCGGCACCGTCCGCGGCGGCCGGCGCAGTGACCTTGTGGAGGCTAGATCTCGATCCCACGGAACAGCTGCGCATCAGAGGCGTGCCTCTCTGGCAGGACTACCGCTATCAAGCCGTCGCATTGCTGGCGCTGACTGCCGTGCTGGTGATCGCATTTCGTTGAGCCCTTGGAGATCGTCATGGATATCTGGCCTGATCGTCGCGTCCTGGATCTGTTCGACATCGCATTACCCATCATTCAGGCGCCGATGGCGGGGCCGGGAACCGCCGAACTCGCCATCGCCGTCAGCGACGCGGGGGGCTTGGGATCTCTGCCCTGTGCGCAACTCAGCCTGCAGCAAACGCGCGCGGCCCTCGAGCGGATCGGCCCCAGCGTATCGCGGCGGCTCAATCTCAATTTCTTCTGTCACAGGCCGGCAATCGACCGCGACCGCAGTTTGAAGTGGCGTGCTCGACTGGCGCCGTACTACGTCGAACTCGGCCTCGACCCCGAGGCCGATCTTCCGGCCGCCGCCCGACGGCCCTTCGACAGCGAATTCTGTACGCTGGTGGAGGAATATCGGCCGGCCGTGGTGAGCTTTCATTTCGGCCTGCCGTCGCAAACATTAGTGGAGCGCGTCAGAGCAGCGGGCGCGAAGGTGATTTCCTCGGCGACCACCATTGCCGAAGCCCGCTGGCTAGAGGAACACGGTTGCGACGCCGTCATCGCCATGGGACTCGAGGCGGGCGGCCATCGGGGAAACTTTCTCGCCGAGGACATGTCGCGGCAGGTCGGAACTTTTGCACTAGTGCCGCAGCTGGCCGACGCCGTGCACGTTCCGGTCATCGCGGCCGGGGGCATCGCCGATGCGCGCGGCATCGTGGCGGCGCTTGCACTCGGCTCGGCCGCCGTGCAAATCGGTACCGCTTATCTGTTCTGCCCGGAAGCCAATGTGTCGCCGCTCTACCTCGAGGCGCTCGGCGCCGCCGGCGATGCCGACACCATGATTACCAACGTATTCACGGGGCGTCCGGCGCGCGGCATCGTCAATCGCCTGATGCGTGAACAGGGTCCATTGTCCTCGTTCACTCCGCCCTTCCCTGCAGCCGCCGCGGCGCTGGCACCGCTCAAAGCCAAAGCCGAAACCCAGGGCCGCACAGATTTTACCAACCTGTGGTCGGGGCAGGCCGCGCGGCTGGCACGCCGCTCGATGCCGGCCGGGCCACTCACGCGCCTGCTCGCGCAGCAGGCTTTGGAAAAGCTGACAGGCCGCTAGAGGACGGTCTGGACCCTCAAGGTATGGGAGGCTCTGAGATTCCGCGGCATCCGGCGCCCTCGCCGCACACCTGATTCACGGGACACACGACGGGTGTGCCCTTCACACAGCCACGCGCATCGGCGCCCGCCGCACGCGGCGCGCAACTTTCGTGTCCATTGCAAGCGCGCTTATCGTCGCAATCCGCGTCGCTCTTGCAGGTCATGGCCGATGGCTCGCGATCCATGGTCGCAAGCTCGCCCTGCCTGGGGATGATGCCGGTCAGCGTCGCATCGAGCAGCCGCTCAGGCGAACCTGATGAGGAAGGCAATTGCACCTCGGCAGCGACGACCTCAAACGCCGGCGCTACGGGACTTGCGCCCCGATAGTACAAGCTAAAGCGCAACACATTGCGCGGGTCGAGGGTCTCGCTCAGCCTGAGGGGAATGACATGCGTGGAATCGCGCGGCCAGGATTCACCGTGCACCAGCGGCAAGCGCCTGACGCTTTTGCCGGCCTCGTAGATGCGCAGCTCCAAGGAACTGCCGGCGCTGAGCTCATCGGCACCGGTGACGATATGAACTTCGAGACGGGATATGGGCATCGCTGCGGCGCCGGCAGCGCCCAGCACCCACAGCAACAGGATCGACCAAACTGACGTCGGCAGTTGTAACTTCACGGCGCCTACTCCCCGCAATGACTATGCTGCCCGCATAATAGCCGATCCTCGGTGAACCCCGTTCTGGGCGCAAAAAAGTCGGTAAAATAGTCGCCATTGAGCGACGCAAGACCAGGGCAAGCCCCCTAATGGCGAAGGCCGGTGCAGCGCTGCTGCCGGTCAATCGCCCTGTTTGTAGACCGTGCCTTCTTTCATCACGAACTGAACATGCTCGAGTTCGCGGATATTCGCGAGCGGATCACCGTTCACCGCAATGATATCCGCGGACTTGCCGGCCGTGATGGAACCGAATAGTTCGGAGTGACCGATCAGATCCGCAGCGTTGACGGTGGCCGACTGAATCGCCTGCATGGGAGTCATGCCGTACTTCACCATGAAGGCGAATTGCCGCGCGTTGATGCCGTGCGGGCACACACCGGCATCGGTGCCGAATGACATTTTCACTCCGGCGCGAACCGCCTTGGTGAAGTTGCGGCGCTGCGCCTCCGCCAGATCCGCATCATGCTGCAGAAAATCGGCCGGCGTGCTCGGTGAGGACTGGATGCATTCTTCGTCGTAAATATCCATGTCCAGATAGGTGCCGTGCTGCTTCGCGAGCGCAATGCCTTCATCGTCGATAAGGGTGGCATGCTCGATCGATGCGGCGCCGGCACGGATTGCGTTCTTGATGCCTTCGGCTGCATGCGCGTGCGCTTCAACGCGCAGCCCAAAGTTGGCAGCCTCCTCAACGGCAGCACGCAGCTCCTCAGGAGTGAATTCAATGGACTTTGGATTGCTGCCATGCGTGAGCACGGCACCCGTGGACAGAATCTTGATGTGATCGGCGCCGCGATGCGCCAGGTCGCGAATCCTCTGCC
The DNA here is from genome assembly GCA_025355445.1 of Gammaproteobacteria bacterium. Classification (GTDB taxonomy): domain Bacteria; phylum Pseudomonadota; class Gammaproteobacteria; order Steroidobacterales; family Steroidobacteraceae; genus Bog-1198. The sequence goes on along the minus strand of JANXZQ010000212.1, from coordinate 23,290 downwards.
GCACTTCCCACGGGCTGTCGGCCACGCCGAAGCGCAGATCCAGCGGCAGCTGGATATCCGGCGGCAGGCCGGTCATCGCACCGGCGCCGCCGGTGATGGTGACATACGCCCCCGCCACGTACATGCGTGGACCGATGATGATTCCCTTCGCGATGGCGTCGCGCATCGCCACGTCGTTGAATGCCCGGTAGACACCCACGTCGCGCACCGTCGTAAAACCCGCCAGCAACGTAACGCTGGCATTGGGGATGGCAAGGAAGGCGGTTTCAGCAACCGACCGCTGCAGGACATTCAAGGGCTCGGCGTCGGTGAGATCAGCCAGATGCGTATGGCAGTCGATGAGCCCGGGCAGCACGGTCATCTTCGACAGATCGATCACCTTCGCGCCAACCGGAATAGCCACGTTGGCGCCCACGGCCTCGATTTTCGTGCCGCGAATGACGATGACCTGGTTCGCGAGCACGCGGCCCGTCACCACGTCGATGAGTTTGCCGGCGCGGATGACGCTGACTGGCGCCGGCGCCGCAGCCGCAGCCGGTGCGGCAGCAGGCGCATCAGCTGCGGCGGCGTCAACGCCACCCTGCACGACGCAGCAAATCAGAGCCACGCACAGAGAACCCGTCAGCACACTGAATTTTTTCTTTTGCACGAATGTCCCCTGATGTCTTTCGACTCGGCGCAATGCCGGCTCGCGCGATCATAGACCGCCGGGGCTGCCCAAGGCTACTATTTTTCGACCGTTCAACTAGCCAGGGAGCAAGGTTCCTGCTGGGTTATGCAGTGAATCCCCCCGCCGCCGCGAAACAAGTCGCGGACCGAAAGACTTACGACCTGACGGCCGGGGTATGCGCGCCGCAATGTATCGGCGGCTTGCTCATCTTCCGCTGCGCCATACGCAGGCGCGATTACGGCGCCGTTCGCCAGATAGAAATTGACGTACGAACGGCAGTAAATATCCTCTCCATCGGGTACGGTGCTGCGCGGTGCCTCGGCAATTGGCACCAACTCCAAGCGCCGCCCGCGGGCATCGACCTCGGATTCGAGGACCTTGCGGTTCTCCGCCATGATGGGATATCTCGGGTCTGCGGGATCGGCGACGACTTCCAAAAGAATTGCGCCCGGCTTGAAGAAGGCGACATAGCCATCGACATGCCCATCCGTCGCGTTATCCGTCAAATCGCCCGGCAGCCAGATGATCTTTTTCATGCCTAACATCGCGCGCAATTCCGCATCGGCCTGCGCCCGGGTCCATCCGGGATTGCGATTAGGGTTGAGCACGCAGGATTCGGCGGTGATCAAGGTGCCGTCGCCGTCCGAGAGAAATCCGCCCCCTTCGACGACGAGACTTGACCGGAACACGGGCGAGGAAGCGAGTTGCGCAATCTTTGCTCCGAGGGCCGCGTCCTTATCGAATGGCCGGCACTTCCCGCCCCATGCGTTGAATACGAATGCCGCGGCGGCGCGTTTGCCGGCGGCGTCGAGCAAAAAGGTGGGTCCCGAATCGCGCAGCCATGAATCATCCAAGGGAGCGGCGACCACGCGAACCTTGGAACCGCACCTTCGGGCTGCGTCCGCCGCATGTTCCGGCGCGGCGAGCATGTTGAGCGGCTCGAACCGCGCAATCGCCTGCGCCACCCGCACATAGTCATCGCGCGCCGCCTCGATGTGTCCATGCCAAATCGACTCCCGCGCCGGCCAGCCCATCCAGCACCCGGAATGGGGGGCCCACTCGGCGGGCATCGAAAATCCCAAGTCGATGGGGCGCACCTGCCTAACTCAACGTCGAGGTGCGCGACAAAAAGCCGGCGAGCACGATCACGGCTGCGCCCGCGAGCAGACTCCAAGTCACGGCGGCCATCCCGAGCGCGGCCAGCAACAAGGCGCTGCATAACGGCGTCGCATAGGCCATTACTGCCAATAGCTGGCTGTCGCCGCGGCGAAAACCTTCGTCCCAGAAAAGATTCCCCAGCGCCAGCGGCAGGATGCCGACCGCCGCGGCGGCCGCCAGCGCGCCGATGCTCGGCACAATGGTGGGCACCAGCAGCACATGCAGAGCGGCGCACATCAACGTGGACACTGCGCAGCCTCGCGCCAGTACATTGCCGGAATCGCCTGTCCATTTGAGCCGGAATAAGCAGTACAGCGCCCAGCAAACCCCGCTCAACAAAGCGAGGCCGATTCCGCCGGCCGACATCGACAGTGATCCATCGCCCATGAGAATTGCAGCGCCCGCGAATCCCAGCAGCAGCCCGGCGAACTGCCGCGGGCGCAGACGGAACAAGCGCAGCATGGCGCCGAATGCCACGATCATCACCGGCCAGAGATAGGAGATTAGATTCGCCTGCGCCGCCGGAATGCTGTGTGTCGCCAGGATGTGAAAGCCGTTCGATCCCGACAGCCCTATCGCGCAGGCCAGGGCCGGCACCCAAGAAAGTATTGATTGCCGTGCAGCGCCCCGCTCGCCCGCGGCCCGCGCAATGATTTTCAGCACCAACCATCCGGTCAGAAACGCCACCGTCACGCATTCGAACGCCGGCATTTCGAAGGCACGCAGGGCGAGTGCGGGCCAAGTGGCCCATAGCGGTATGGCTAGCGCCCCGACGCAAGTCCAGGCGCGGGGAGTGAGTGGACGGCGAATTCGGTACGCCCGATCAAATGTGCCAAACCAAACTGCAGTGCTCGCCATCTATCCCTGCACTCCTGGCCCCTTGGGCATTCTAAGATAACATCCGCACTGCCCCATCAGCGGATTCGTTATGAATGATATCAGTGCATTTCCCATCACCCGAAAATGGCCCGCCCAGCACCCCGACCGGCTGCAGCTTTATTCGCTGCCGACTCCCAATGGAGTCAAGGTGTCCATCATGCTCGAAGAGATCGGCTTGCCCTACGAGCCACACTTGGTGAGCTTCGACAGCAACGATCAATTGAGTGCGGAGTTCTTATCGCTCAGTCCCAACAACAAGATTCCGGCCATTCTGGATCCGAACCGTCCCGCGGGCGACCCGTTGCCCCTGTTCGAATCGGGCGCCATCCTCATCTATCTGGCAGAAAAAACCGGACAACTGATGCCGCAGGATGCCGTCGGCCGCTACCAGACCATTCAATGGCTGATGTTTCAGATGAGCGGCATCGGACCCATGTTCGGCCAGGTTGGCTTCTTCAATAAGTTCGCGGGCAAGAGCTTCGAAGACAAGAGGCCGCGCGATCGATATGTCGCGGAATCAAAGCGGCTGCTCAGCGTGCTCAACGCGCGCCTCGCGGATCGCGCCTGGATCATGGGCGACGCCTATACCATTGCCGACATCGCGACCTTCCCCTGGATCAATAATCTCATCGGCTTCTACGAAGCGGCCGAACTCGTGGGCATCACGGATTTTCCGCATGTCGTGCGCGCGCTGCATACATTCCTCGCGCGCCCGGCGGTCGTCCGGGGACTCAAAATACCCGCCCGGGTGAAGTAGCCGAGGTGAGGTACTCGGTCAATTAGCGCGCGCCCCCCAGGCGGCGCATGACCGCACTTTGCAACAGCTTCAGTTCCTCGATGTGCAGCAGCACGCCGCAGCCCGTGAACGCCACCCCGCCCACCGCTATGGTTCCGAACAGGAACGCGAGCTTCGTGGGAAAACTCTGCGTTGCCCAATCGGTCAGCAACCAATGCCTCGAGGCGGCACATACCGCAACCAACGCGGCCGCGGCGATCGACGTTTTTGCCAGCATCGCCAGCATGCGGCGCGATTCGAGTCCCTTGAGATGCCGGCGCATCAGCGCGTACAGCAGCAGGAAGTTGACGGTGGCGATGCAGCCCGTGGAAAAAGCCAGGCCCCGATGTCCCAGCCCAGAAGAAAGGTAAATATCCAGTTGAGCAGCAGATTGAGTGCCACCGCGAGGAAACTCACCAGCATCGGGGTCTTACGTCGATCGATTGCGTAAAACGCATTCACCAACACCTTGAGCGCCGCATATCCGGCCAAGCCTATGGCGTAGAAGCGCAACGCGCCGGCAGCCTGTGCCGCTTGATAGGCGTTGAATTTTCCGTGTTGATAAAGCACGGAAATGATTGGTTCCGCGAGCATGATGAGGCCGATCGTCGATGGAATGGTCAGCAAAAGCCCGATGCGCAGCGCGCGGGCAAGCTCGGTGCGAAAGGCAGCCATATGCCCGGTCACCACCAAGCGCGATAGCAGCGGCAATGTGACGGTGCCCAGCGCAACGCCAAACACCCCCAAGGGCAGCTGCATCAGACGGAACGCGATGGAAAGCCAAAAAATGGGCCCATCGCCCAGAGTCGAGGCGAACATCGAATTGACCAGCACGTTGAACTGGGTGGTGCTGGCGGCGATCACCGCGGGCCCCATCAACAGCAAGATAGCCTTCACCCCCGCATCCCGCCAGCGAAAGTCCGGGCGAAAGCGATAGCCTAAGCGCGCCAGCGACGGCAATTGCACCGCCAGTTGCAGAGCGCCACCGAGAACGGTGGCAACCGCCAGACCGAGCAATGCGCGCGGACCGAAGTGCGGGTCCATCCAGTAGCCCAAGGTCACCCCGCCAACGATGGACCCGATGTTGAAAAAACTCGATGCCATCGCGGGCATGCCGAAGATGCTCTTGGAATTGAGCATTCCCATCGCCAGCGCGGCGAGCGAGACCAGGAGAATGAAAGGGAACATGATGCGCGTCAGCTGCACCGTCAATGCCGCCTTGTCCGCGCCGAAGCCCGGCGCCAGGGTAGCGACCAGCTCGGTCGAGAACACGATTCCGGCGATGCACAAGATGCCCAACACCACGGTGGTCAACGTCGCGACTTTGTTCGCCAGCCGCCAAGCGGCGCCATCGCCGCCGCGCGCGATGGTCTTGCTGAAAGTGGCTACAAACGCCGTCGATAGCGCGCCTTCGGCAAACAGATCACGCAGCAGATTGGGAATGCGAAACGCGGCCGTGAATGCATCCATCGCCGCGCCGCCGCCGAACAGCGCGGCAAAGATCAAGTCGCGCGCGAGGCCAAGCACGCGGCTGCACATCACGGCAACGCCGATTATTCCCGCCGCCTTGATGTTTAGCTTCTCGGTGCGCGCATCCGGAGCGATGGCGACGGCGGGAAGCTCAGCTGGATCCTTCATTTGCCGCCTAGCTTACCGCGCCGGTTACGTCGTGACGAACATGGCCACGACGGTCACCGCCATCACTGCAGTTGCGACCCAGCCGAGACGGCGCAATTTCGGCCGGATCACGAATCGCCCCATGACGTCTTCGCGCGCCGCCAGCAGCATCATGATCGCCATGATGGGGACCGCGATGACGCCGTTGATCTCGGCGCTCCACACCAGTGCCCGTACCGGATCCAGATGCGTGAAGGTCAGCGCCACGCCCCCCACCGTCGCAACGGCGATGATCCCGTAAAACTCCAGCGCCTCATGCACCTTCATATCCAGGCCCGATTGCCAGTCGAAACTCTCCGACACCGCATAGGCTGCCGAGCCGGCCAGCACCGGCACCGCCAGCATCCCCGTGCCTATGATTCCCAGGCTGAACAATAGAAATGTGGTCTGCCCGCCCAGAGGCCGCAGCGCTTCAGCGGCCTGGGCGGAGGTTTGGATGTCGACGATTCCGGCCGCATGCAATGTCGCCGCCGTGCTCAAGATGATGAAAAACGCAATCAAGTTCGAGAACCCCATGCCGATGTAGGTGTCCCAGCGAATTCGCCGCAGATGCTTGCGCGCCGCCTCTTCGGCGTACGGCAGCAGCGAGCCGCCACCATTGCGGGCGGTGACCGCACGCAGGTCTTCCATCTCCTGCGCGGCCTGCCAGAAGAACAGGTACGGGCTGATGGTGGTGCCGAATACCGCCACGATCATGGTGATGGTGTTGTGGTCGAGCTGCAGCCGTGGCATCACCACCTCGGTAAGCACCGCGCCCCAATTCACGTGGATGGTAAATATGACGGCGACGTAGGAGAGCAGAGCGAGGGTCAGCCACTTCAAGTAGCGCACGTAGGTGGCGTAGCGCAGGAACACCTGCAATCCCAGGCACAGCACGCCGAATGCCACCGAATACAGGTGTGCCCAGCCGCCGAGCAGCAGTCGCAGCGCCTCGCCCATGGCGGCAATATCTGCGGCGATGTTGATGATATTGGCGATCAACAGCAGACCGACGATGCCGTACAGCACGGAACGCGGGAACACCGTTTTTACATTGGCGGCGAGTCCGCGCCCCGTAATGCAGCCCAAGCGGGCGCTGACCATTTGAATGCCGACCATCAAAGGATAGGTGAACAACAGCGTCCACAGCATGCTGTAGCCGAACTGCGCACCGGCCTGCGAATACGTGGCAATGCCGCTCGGATCATCGTCCGCGGCGCCCGTGATGAGACCCGGACCCAGCTGCTTTACGCGCGGATCATCAGTAATGCTTTTGAACAAATTGAACATCGCCGGACTCCCGGAACCGTCCGGCCGCATACGAGAAGGCGTTGATTCGGAGGAGGTCGGCGCGAGCCCTTAAGTTCGCGCCGGCGCCTCCCGAGCTCGGCGGGACGGCGCTTCTAATGGTCTTAAGCGTTCAGCCCAAAGCGCGGGTGCTCGGACAGCACCGATTATCATTCGTACCACTACTCACGCGGCCGGCCTATGTGACCTAAACTTCACGGAAGATAGGCCGCTGCCGCGGAGGTGTAAAGCAATAATTACCAACTCAGGCCAGTGCAGCAGCCTTCGCCTTTGCGACTTCGGCGATGACTTCATCGGCCACCTGACGCGGCACCGGTTCGTAGTGCGAGAACTCCATGGTGTACGAAGCGCGCCCGCTGGTCATGCCGCGTAATTGTCCGATGTAGCCGAACATTTCCGACAACGGCACATTGGCGACCACGGCGATATTGGCGCCGCGCTCCAATTGGTCCTGGATCGCGCCGCGCCGGCGATTGATGTCGCCGATCACATCGCCCAAATAGTCACCGGGCGTCACTGTCTCAACTTTCATCACCGGCTCGAGCAGAATCGGTCCGGCCTTGCGAATGGCCTCGCGGAAGCACGCCTTGGCCGCAATTTCGAAAGTCAGAGCGTTGGAGTCGACGTCATGGAAGCTGCCGTCGATGAGCGTCGCCCGAAAATCCACGGTGGGATAATGCGCGAGCACGCCGTCCTCTTTTTGAATCTTCAAGCCCTTTTCAACCGAAGGTACGAATTCCCGGGGCACCGAACCGCCGACGGTCTTGTCGACGAACTCGAAGCCCGCGCTGCGCTCCAGCGGCTCGAAGGTGATCCACACTTCGGCGAACTGGCCGGAACCACCGGTCTGTTTCTTGTGGATGTATTGCTCGGTCAGCTTTTTCGTGATGGTTTCGCGATAGGCGACCTGGGGCTCGCCCATGGTGCCCTCGACGCCGAATTCGGTCCGCATACGGTCCAGCGTCACTTCCAGATGCAGTTCGCCCATGCCGCGCAGGATGGTTTGACCAGTCTCACGGTCGGTCTCCAGGTGCAGCGACGGATCGGCTCGCACCATCTTGCCGAGTGCGGTACCGAACTTTTCCTGTTCCGCCTTGACCTTGGACTTCACTGAAACGCTGATGACGGGATCGGGAAAACGCATGCGCTCGAGCACCACCGCGTTCGCGGAATCGCACAGTGTGTCGCCGGTTTCGGTATCGGCCAGGGACACCAGCGCGATGATGTCACCAGCGCGGGCTTCTTCGACGGGATTTGCCTCCTTGGCGAACATTTCGACCATGCGGCCGATTTTCTCGCGCTTGCCGCGGGTGGAGTTCAGTACCGAAGCGCCCTTGGTCAAAACCCCGGAATAAACGCGGATGAAGGTCAAAGCGCCATAGGCGTCATTGATCACTTTGAAAGCCAGGGCCGAGAAAGGCTCGTCGTCCGAACATTTGCGCTCGCCGATGGGCTCGCCGTCGGCGTCCACGGTCTTGATCGAGGAAACATCGGTGGGGGCCGGCATGTAGTCGACGACTGCGTCGAGCACCTGTTGCACGCCCTTGTTCTTGTACGATGAACCGCACAGCACGATGGTGAATGCCGAATGCAGAGTCCCCTTGCGAAGCGCCTGGCGCAGCACGTCGGCGGAGGGAACGGTGCCGTGCGTGAGGTAGGCTTCCATCGCCTCATCGTCCTGCTCGAGGCAGGTGTCGATCAATTCCGTGCGGTACTTGGCAATGTCGCCCAGCAGCTTTCGATCGCTCGGGGTGGTGATGTGCAGCTTGTCGGCAAGATCGGGGGTGATCTCCAGGCTCTGCCATTGCGCATCCTTGTCGTCCGAGTCCCATACCAGCGCCTTCATTTCGACGAGATCGATCATGCCCTTGAAGTTCTCTTCCGATCCGATCGGAAGCTGCGCCGGCAAAGGGCGCGCGCCGAGGCGCTTCTTGATCATGTCCACGCAGCGCAGGAAATTTGCGCCGCTGCGGTCCATCTTGTTGACGTAGCAAATGCGCGGGACACCGTAGTTATCGGCGAGGCGCCAATTGGTTTCCGATTGCGGCTCTACGCCGGCGACTCCGTCGAACACCACCACTGCGCCGTCCAGCACGCGCAGGCTGCGATTGACCTCGATGGTGAAGTCAACGTGCCCCGGGGTGTCGATAAGATTGATTTTCTTGTCGCGCCAGAACGCGGACACGGCTGCGCTCTGGATCGTGATGCCGCGCTTCTGCTCTTGCTCGAGATAATCCGTGGTCGTCGACGTTTTCAGATCCTTGGTGTCGTGAATGTCGATGATGGTGTGCTTGCGCCCCGTGTAATACAGGATGCGCTCGGTCGTCGTCGTCTTACCGGCGTCGACATGGGCGATGATGCCGATATTGCGGATATCGGAAAGAGGAATGGTGCGGGGCATAGCGAAGTTCCGTAAAAGTGTGGGGCCGCAGTTGGCCAGCGTCAAAACCACGTATTTTGACACGGCATTGGGGTGCCTGTCGATTACCGCGGGGCGATTATCCCCGGTTCCCGCCAGAGGGCTATTTGACGCTGTATCCCCGGCCTTCGAGGCACGCCGCCTGTGCGCGATTGTAATCCGAGCGCTTGCCGGGCGGCGGCGCACTCACCACCCGAGTCGGATCAAAACCGGTCTTATCGGCTGCCCAACGATGACACTCATACCGGTCCTTGCCCTGCTGCTCCTGGCTCTGACCGTTTTTTGGATACGCGATCAGATCGGCCACCGCCGGGGATTGACCTCCGGACTGCTGCAGAAGTTCGGGCGGCGGAGTCACGGTTTCATATTGGTTAACCGTGCCATTCCAGCGATAGTAGTTGTCGTCCGCGTAATAGTACGGCACACCACCCCACCAAACGGTGGAGTAATACAGCGGCAGGCTGGCGAAATACAATCCCAATCCCAGGCCTCCCCAACCCCAGGGGCCGTAGAACCCATAGCCGCCCCGCCAACCATACCCACCGCGCCAGCCATACCCTCCTCGGAACCCGCCATAGCCGCCGCCGTAGTAACCACCGAAGTGACCCCCCACCACCGCGCGACCGCCGCCCGCATGCTGCGCGACCGCAGCGGAACTGAGGGCGAGGGTCGATGCCGCAATACAGGCGCAGACAGTCAGGGACAAAGAACGCAGGGGCTTTTTCATAGTCACCAGGGGCGTATCGGTACGAATTCAGGCATCCAATTATATAAGACTTCGCCTTTTCCGGGCAGTTCAGTCGAGTCGAGCAGCGACGCGCGTTGCCGCGGAAACGCCTGTGGATAACTTTACCGCTGAAGCGATCTGAAACCGCTTTGACTTCCGCCGGTACTCACTGTCGGTAACAAGCTTTCTTAGACCATGGCACTTCGGAGGTTCACATGCGCGTCGGCCGCGATATTCTGATTTTCACGTTTGCTCTCATCTTGGCACCTGCGATCGGACTCGCAAACGGCGGCGGCTCCATGAGCGGAAACTCCTCCACGGGATCCATGACAGGGTCGCAACGGGGTACGCCGGAGGACGCCGCCAAGTACGCCTATAACTCCGGCGTGCGCAGCATCAAGAAGGCGCAGGACTGCGAAGCCGATTCGGCCAAGGCGTCGACTCCCGAAAAAAGCGCCAAAGCCCTGGACAAGGCCCATCAGTACTATTCCAAGGCGCTCGAAGAGTTCATCGATGCGGTGTCCCAGCAACCCAAGATGTATCAGGCATGGAATTACATCGGATTTGCCAACCGGCATCTCGGCAACTATGACGCAGCCTTATCGGCGTACGCCAAGGCGCTCGAACTCAATCCAAACTATCCCGATGCCATCGAGTACCGAGGCGAGGCGTATCTTGGATTGAATAAAATCGATGATGCCAAGGGAGCGTATATGACGTTATTCGCGCAATCGCGCCCGCTGGCCGATCAACTCATGACGGCGATGCGCCGTTGGACCGACTCCCGCCGCGCGGATGCGCAAGGTGTTCCGTCCGAGGCCGTTGACGCATTTTCGAAGTGGATAGATGAGCGCAGCGGCATCGCTGCGCAGACCGCCTCGCTCGCAGTCGGCGCACAGACTGCGTGGAAGTAGCGTCAACCTGACTACCTCGGCGGCAGTGCTCGCGGCATGCTTGTTTATTGCCGCGGGTAGCGCCGCTGCGGCGGTTCCCGCCTACGAATGGCAGCTACCGCCCGGATTCCCCCGGCCGCAGGTGCCGCACGATAACCCGATGTCGGCAGCGAAGGTGGAATTGGGGCGGCGGCTATTTCACGAGACGCGCCTGTCCTCCACGGGCCGTTATGCCTGCGTGAGTTGTCATAGGCCTGAACTCGCTTTCACGGATGGCAGAGCTCAGGCGCTGGGTGCTACCGGCGAGGCCGTGAAGCACGGCGCCATGAGTCTCGTGAACGTGGCATACAACGCGGCATTCACCTGGAGCGACTCTCGCGTGCGGTCGCTCGCGGCGCAAATGCGCCAACCGCTGTTCAACGAACACCCGGTGGAAATGGGCCTGACCGGCACCGGACAGGCGGCCGCTCTCGAGCTATCCGGCGATGCCGTGTATCAGGAAATGTTTGCCGCCGCGTTTCCGGGCGACGCCGCGCCGTTGTCCATGGATCACATCATCAAGGCGATTGCCGCATTCGAGCGCACATTGATTTCGGGGCGCTCGCCCTTCGATCGCTATGTATTCGATGATGACGCGGCGGCACTGTCGGACTCCGCGAAACGCGGCATGGCGCTGTTCTACTCGGCGCGCGCCGGCTGCGCGCAGTGCCACTCGGGGCTCAATTTTTCAGGCCCGGTGATTGACGAGGGGCATGTCGCCGCGGCCGCTTCGTTTGCGAACACCGGCCTCTACGACAGCGATGGGCGCGGCAGCTACCCCGCCGATGATCGCGGAATGATGGACATCACGGGCAGAGCGGCCGACATGGGAAAGTTTCGGGTGCCGACACTGCGTAACGTGGCATTGACCGCGCCGTACATGCATGACGGCAGCGTGGCTACCTTTGGCAGACGTGATCGCTCACTACGCGCATGGCGGGCGCATGACTACGCGGCAAGACTCGCGAATTCGACCCTTGTTACTGTCGCAGGCGGAGCGTGCCGATTTGGTCGCCTTTCTCGAAAGCCTCACCGATCGGGAATTCCTCGATGACCCACGCTTTCGCTGATCTGCTCACCGCGACACATCACGCGGTCTCAGCCAACGGCGGCTGCGCCAACTCGCAGGCGATGCTGACGCCGCCTTCGCTGCGGCTTGTGATCACCAGCCTGCCGCCGATGGAGCTTGCGCGAAAATGCATGGTGCGCATCCCCAAGCCCGCGTTGGGCGAAGCGAGTCTCGGCAATCCCACACCGTCATCATTGACCGTCAAGCTCACCGCCCCCTCGTGCGCCCGCAGATCGATCTCGACGACGCGGGCGCGGGCGTGCTTCAGTGCGTTCTGCACCGCCTCCTGAGCGATCCGGAACAAATGATTGCGCGCCTCGAGATCAAGCGTGATAGGGGTATCGACGCGCGAACGAAAGCGCACCACCGTATTGCCGAATGAACTGCGGCCCGCCAGTGCCTCCAAAGCGCCCTGCAAGCTGCCGTCCGCGTCGCTCAAGGGCGAGACGCCTTGCGCAATGCGGCGCGCTGCCTGAATGCAGCTGGCCGCCAAGGTGGCAAGCTGATCCAGGCTCGCGGCAATGGGCTGCCGCTCGCGCTCGGCGCGAGTCGCCAAGGCTCGCGCCGAGAGTGCGAGTCCGGTCAACTCCTGTCCCAGGCCGTCGTGTAACTCCTGGCCGATGCGGCGCTGCTCGTTGGCGATGGCGTCGATCAGAGCGCTGCCGCGCGCCCGGCGCTCGGTCACGTCGCTGGCGAAAACCAGCTCAGCCTGCCTCCCACCCAGATCGATGGCGCGGGTCCAGACTTCCACAGCCAGCGTGCGCCCGTCGCGCGTTCGGTGACGCGTCTCAAAGGGCTCCGGCGCCGCACCGGGCCCCGCAGACGGCGGCAGGACGCGCGCCCCGCCGGGCGGCGCCAGCATGGACACACGCCGGCTCAGGAACTCTTGCGCGCTCCAACCGTACTGGCGTACGGCAGCCTCGTTGACCAACAAAAACTCCAGTGTCTCAGGATCGTGCACCCACAAGGGCTGCGGACTGCCGTCGAATATCTGCGCATAGCGGCGCTCCGCTCTCAACCGCTCCAAGCCGGCATGGTCCCGCTCCGCCAGCAGCGAAGTAATGATGAGACCTACACCGGTGAGGGCGGCGCTGAATGTCCAGATGGTCGCGAGTCCCGCGGATTCATCGAGCTGGCCGAAGACGCCGCGGCCGAATGTGAAGCTCAATCCGGCCGCGGCCGAAATGAGCAGGCTGCCGAACGCCGCAACCACCAAACCGAAGCGAATCGCTCCCACCACCACGAGCACCAAGGCAAACATGACGATGAGCGGCCTGCCGACACCGGCCGCGTCCAGCGACAGCGTGCCTGCAGCGCAGATCGCGACGCCCAGCAGCCATAATCCCGCCTCAGCCCAGTGCTCGGAGAACTGCGCCAGGCTTTGCCGGCTCGATGCCACCAGTATGGGCCCGACCAGCAGTACGCCCGCGGTGGTATTGCTCCACCAACGCAGCCAACGCAGCGGATCGGCGGCCCGAACATGCTCGCCGGACAGGTAGAAGCCGAAGAGTCCGACGGTGGGAAGGATCATCGTGCCGATGACCGCAGCGAGAATGAACAATGGGACATCGCGCGCCCGGCCGAAACCGGGGTCGAAACCGCGCCATTCGAGAAACCACGCCGTAAACAAGGCGGCGGCCGTCGCGCCGATACCAACGCCCAACGAGGCGATCAGGGGTTGGCGCAGCCACAGGTCGATGCTCACGCCGCCTGCCAGTACTGCCGGCCACATGCGCCGCCCCCAACGAATGCAGACAGCCGCCGCGATGCCGCCCGCCAACAGGGGCAATGTCGGATGCGCGCCGATGCTCGGCAGCATGAAGCCGACGGCAGCAGCGGTAAAGACGGCAGCGAACGTTGCCAGCCACTTGAGTATGGGAAATCGATGGGGGCTCATCGCAGCAGCCTACGACGAACTACTGTCACTTGTCGTTGAATTAATCAAGGGATTCGCCGCACAACACTCCGTAGAATACGCGCGCCATGAACAGCCACGCCCTCAACACCCACGCTGCAGCGGCCAGCCGGCGCAACGGCTTTCTCCTCGCGACCTTCGGCTCTATTGCCTTTTCCGGCAAGGCTATTATCGTCAAGCTGGCGTACCGGTACGGAGTCGACGCGGTCACGTTGATCATGTACCGCATGCTGTTCGCGCTGCCCATGTTCCTCATTCTGGCGTGGTGGGCAGGTCGCGGCAAACCGCCGCTGACCTGGCGCGACGCCGGGGCAGTGCTGGGCCTCGGTTTCTGCGGCTATTATTTGGCCAGTTTTCTCGATTTCGCCGGACTGCGCTACATCAGCGCGAGTTTGGAACGCCTCATTCTCTATTTGAATCCGACCCTGGTGCTGGGACTCGGGATCGTGCTGTTTCGGCGTCGAGTGACGCGCCGACAGGTCGCTGCGCTCGCGGTAAGCTATGCCGGCGTACTGTGCGTGTTCGGCCGGGAACTGACGCTGCAGGGCTCGAATGTCCCGCTGGGCGCGACTCTCGTGTTCGGCAGCGCCGTGAGCTACGCCATCTACCTGGCCTACAGCGGGGAGGAGGTAAAGCGCTTGGGTGCGCTGCGCCTGACGGGTCTCGCGACCAGCGTCGCGTGCATCATCTGCATCGCTCAATTCCTGATACTGCGTCCGGTAAGCTCCATGGTGGTCCCTTCCGAAGTCCTGTGGCTCTCGGTGCTGAACGCCACCGCGTGTACTTTCGCGCCCGTCCTCATGGTGATGATGGCCATCGAAAGGCTGGGCGCTTCGTTGACGGCGCAAACCGGCTCCATCGGGCCGGTGTCCACCATCCTGCTGGCGGTCTTGCTGCTGGGCGAACAATTCACCGCCTGGGTGGCGGCAGGCACCGTGCTGGTGCTAGCCGGCATCTGGCTGCTCACGACGCAACCGCGCGCGAGGAGTGCCGCGTAGGTACACTCGCAACCGATACGTCTAACATCGACCGGGAACACTCGCATGCGTGCACTGCTCTGCGTAATAGTATTATCCGCGGGTACCATTTTGCAGCCTGCCCTGGCGGCGGACTCGCCATTGCCGAGCTCCAAGGCTGACAGCGTCGGCATTTCCGGCGAGCGTCTCGACTCGCTGCGCCAGGGCATGCAGAGCCTGGTCGATCAGGGCCGCCTCGCCGGCGTCGTCACCATGGTCGCGCGCCACGGCAAGGTGGTCGAGTTCGACGCCACAGGCAAGCGGGACGTCGCCGCCAACCTGCCCATGCGCAAGGACAGCATATTCCGCATCTATTCCATGACCAAGCCCATCACGGGCGTCGCCATGATGATGCTGTTCGAAGAGGGCAAGTGGCAGCTCGACGACCCAGTCGCGAAATACATTCCTGAATTCGCGAATCTGAGGGTGTACGGCACCGATGCGGCCGGCAACCTGATGCTCAAGGAGCAGACGCACCCCGTCACGATGCGCGAGCTGATGTCGCACACCGGCGGCTTCACGTATGGGTTCTTCAGCAATACTCCGGTCGACAAGCTGCTGCGCGAAGCGGACGTGCTCAATGTCGGCATTACGCTCGAGGAGATGGTAAAGCGCATCGCGAAACTGCCGTTGAACACGCAGCCGGGCAGCGAATGGCATTACAGCGTTTCGGTCGACATTCAAAGTTACATCGTGCAAAAGCTTTCGGGAATGCCCTTCGCGGAATTCTACGACTACGGCGCGGATGGCCGCTTGCAGGTGTACAAGGGCGCGCTCAATCATGACTTCACCGCAAAGCCGGCGCTCTCATCCGGCGGCGGCGGGTTGGTTTCCACGGCGACGGATTACATGCGGTTCTGTCAGATGCTGCTGAACGGCGGGAAACTGCAGGGGGTGCGGTTGCTCGGCCCGCTCACCGTGGAATTGATGCGTACCAATGTGCTGCCGCCGTCCATGCCGATATTCGTGCCGGGCGCAGGGTTTGGCTTGGACTTCGCGGTGTACACCGACGCCGGCGCCGCGGGCGGCTACTACGGCAAGGGAACTTACTGGTGGGGCGGCGCGGCCGGAACCTGGTTCTGGATCGATCCGGTCGAGGACTTGATCGTCATCGGCATGATTCAACAAGTCGCGGGCACCGGCGCGGCGGCCGTCATGGGCGTTCCCGACGTGCGCGGCTTATCGCATGCCTACGTGTACCAGGCCGTCGTGGAGCCGGGCTCCTAGCCCGCCATTTGCGCCGCCAGCCTGTCGCTCTGCTCGGTGAACCGCCGTTAGGCCGGGCGTTGCGAAAGCGTGCCCAGGTAACTCTGAAATACCGGCCGCGGCTCGAGGCTTTTCATCATGAGGCCGAAACCCAGCTGCGACCCCACGTAGACGTCGGCCGCGCCTTCTTTCCCATTGGGTTGACCGCCAGGAAAGCCGGCTTCTTGTGCTCGCCTTTATCGAAACTCACGAGCTCGAACCGATAGGGTGCGCCGATTTCCTCCAGCATCCAGTGAACCATGCGGCCGCGCGACATGGGGTTATGGTAGAAAACAATTTCCTCGCTCATGCAGATTCCCCTGTTTTGCTTGCGCCTTGCTGCAGTCGCAGCTCGGCATTTTGCTCCAAAGCCCTCTCTGATCCTAACCCGGCACGGCGCGGAACCACAGCGCGGCGTCAGCAGGTCTCTCGGTTTCGTTTGCAGTCAAGATCAGTTAGCGTATTGAACAAGGCCGGCTCGAGGCTCATCAATGTCAATAGAGGGATGCACCATGGATCGTCGCGACTTTATCCTGGCAACCACTGTCGCTGCAGTGACGGCACCGGAGATCGTCCTCGCCAAAGCGGCCGCAACGGTCGAGGAACTGACCCTGTCGGACATCGCTGCGGGCTTCGCCGATGGGCGCTTGACGTCACGGCGGTTGACCCAGACCTATCTGGACCGCATCGAATCGATTGACCGCCGCGGCCCCGCCTTAAGAGCCGTGCTTGAAACCAATCCGCAGGCGCTCGACATCGCCGACCAACTCGACCGCGAGCGCCGATCTCACGGACCGCGCGGGCCGCTGCACGGCGTGCCGGTGCTGATCAAGGACAATGTAGAAACCGCGGATCACATGATGACGACCGCTGGATCGCTGGCTCTCGGCGGCTGGTATGCGCCCCAGGATGCGCCGCTGGTGGCGCGATTGCGTGCCGCAGGCGCCGTGATCCTCGGCAAGACCAACTTGAGCGAGTGGGCCAACTTTAGATCCACGCATTCTTCCAGCGGCTGGAGCGGCCGCGGCGCCCAAACCCGCAATCCCTACGCGTTGAATCGAACGCCCTCCGGGTCGAGTTCGGGATCGGCAGTGGCTGTATCTGCAAACCTCTGTGCCCTGGCGGTGGGTACGGAGACCGACGGCTCCATTGTCAGCCCCGCTTCGATCAACGGCATTGTCGGGCTGAAGCCCACCGTCGGGCTCGTAAGCCGCAGCGGCATCGTGCCCATTTCGCACAGTCAAGACACCGCTGGACCGCTCGCGCGCAGCGTGCGCGACGCTGCGGTGTTGCTGGGCGTGATGGCCGGCCCTGACGCCACGGACCCCGCCAGTGCCGCCGTTGGGGACCGCTTCGTCGGCGACTACACGCGTTTTCTGGACATCGATGGCTTGCGCAGCGCGCGGCTGGGCGTTGCACGGCGCTTCTTCGCCGAGAGCGCCCCACTCAATGCCTATTTGGACGAATGCATCGCCACGCTCAAACGCGCCGGCGCAATCATTACTGACCCCGCCGATCTGCCCATGCATGGCGCGGCGGCCGCGGCAGAACAGGAAGTCATGCTGTACGAATTCAAAGCTGACCTCAACGCCTATCTTGCACGGCTGCCCGGCCGGTTTGCGGTGCGCTCGCTCGCGGATTTGATCCATTTCAATGACACGCATGCAGCGCAAGAGATGCCGCTGTTCGACCAGGAATTGCTGCGACAGGCGCAGGCCAAAGGCGGCCTGGACGAAGCGGCGTATCAAGATGCGCGCGCTACTTGCCTGAACGCGATGCGCGCCGGCGGCATCGATGCAGTGCTATGCGAGCACGGTCTCGACGCAATCGTGACGTTGACCTCGGGTCCGGCCTGGTTGATTGATTTCGTGAACGGCGATTCCGATACCGGCGGGTGCTCTTCTCCGGCAGCGGTCGCAGGCTACCCCCACATCACAGTGCCTACAGGACTGTACCGCGGGCTGCCGGTCGGGCTGTCGTTTTTCGGTGCTGCGTTCAGCGAGGCGAAACTGATCACGCTGGCGTCAGGATTCGAGCATACGGCGAACGGGCGCAGGGCTCCGCTTTTTTTGCCGAGCGTTTGAGCATACGGCGCGCTCATTTTTTTGATTCGGACGAGGGATTTTCCTTCCTATAGTCGGGCGACAGCGTGCCCTGGCTCCACGCGATCGGCAGCAAGGTGGGATAGAACTGCACGAAAGTCGTGTCTACTGCGGCGTGCGCGGCATGGCAGGAATAGCACTCCGCGGACCGGGGAATCATCTTGGCGGGTGCGCCGTTCTCGAACTCGAAGAAAGCCCACTGATCCGCAAAGCGCGCCCGGTCCTTGACGTGCACTTCGAGCCCGGCGACCTTGGCGCCCTGGAAATTGCCACTCTTGTTGATGGAGCTTTTGCTCTCGGCGTTTCGAACCTCGATGATCAGCATGGTTTTGTCCGGCCACGTACCCGTCGCCACGAACGCCGCGTATGCCTCCGGGTTGACGAAGACATTGTCGAAAAAGTGTCCCATCGACGTTGCAGGGCTGTAGCTCATGTCGAGCCCGGAGGTGAGATAAATCCATTCTCGATAATGACCCGGCCGCAGCAGCAACCCTTCGCCGGTGAATTGCGGCGAACGCGTTGCGCTGGCGGCGTCATCGCCGAACGCGGCGGTACAAAGCAAAGACCAGCCGAACAGGATGGCTCTGAGCATCGGGTTTATCGGCGCACCGGGATTTCTATGTAGCTGTCGTTGTGCCACTGCAGCTTGATGGGGACTCTTCCCTCAGCAAGGCTCTCCTCGCTCACGTCGTTGCCGGTTCCGTAGTTGATCTCGCGATCGGGCCGTTTGCTGATGCCGAGAATCATGACCAGGCGGCTGCCGGCCCGCAGCTGGCGGCTGGTCATGCGCTCGCTCTTGAACGTCAGTTCCTGACGCTCTCCCGCCCGTAGCAAATGACGATTGACCCGATCCTTCACATAGCTCGCGCGGAATTCGTAAGTAGGGTTGAAGAGATAGATATAGTCGCCGCTCGGCAGAAGTTCATACAAAGTGACGTTGAGGTCCATGTCCATTTTGTTGATCGTGAAATCGAGCAAGCCCGAGAACAGTCCGTTGAACTCCGTAGTCTTTGCCAATGGCTCGCTGAAAAAAATCACGGCGTTGTGGGTCGCCAGATTCCTGCTGGTAAAATCCGCCGGCGCCGTCCAAGCGAAGTCTTTGCGATCGGTAAGACTCACGGTTTGACGCAAGGCAGCCGCGCGCGACGGCTTGCGTTGCGTAAGACGATGGCGCTCGCTCGTACCATTGGCGTCCAGATAGAATCTCAAACTTCCCTTGGCCATGGCTTCGAGCGACGCGGCGTGCCGCCACTCGTTCGCTCCCATTAATTCATAATTCACCCGATCCTTGAGCAGCGGCGGCGTTGCGCCGCCCTTGAAGATGTGGTCAAACCACTGATAACGCAGCTCGCGAACGTCGATGAGAGCCGCCGCATCCACCTCATAACCTTGCAGCATGGCAGACGGCCCACTCTGCATCACATTGTCGTCATAGGGTCCGATCAGCAATGTATGGTCGGCTCGCGGATTGTAGCGGTGATGTTGGGAAAAATAGTGCAAGGCGCCCGGCTCACTGCCCGCGTAATAGCCGGTGATGGTCAGGACCGGAATGCCGATACGCGCAAATTGCTCCCGATGAGGGATCATGTTCTGCCAGTACCGGTCGTAGCTGGGGTGATTCAGCCAGCGGATGAAAATGGGATTGGGTTTGCCGCGCAGGCGGCCCAAGTCGCGGTAGCGCCGTCCGCTTTTGTACCACTTCTGATCGAGCGAGCGCCATGAAGCATCGTCATTGTAGTTCGCGTCATCCGCCGCCGTGGTATTGGTTACATACGAAGACCAGCGATAGGCGGAGTTTTGAAAAATGCCGCCGGCCGTGGGGAAATCGATGCCTGGTGCCGTGGGTGCGGATGCGGCAATGGCCTTGAGCGCGGGCGGCATGCGCTTGGCGGCCGCCCACGCCGTAAAGCCGCTGTAGCCGTCGCCGTACATCCCGACGCGGCCATCGCTCCAGGGCTGTTTGGCGATCCATTCGATTATTGCGCGCGCATCATCGCCGTCGTGCTGATAAGGGATGGTCTGCCGCGAACTGCCGTGCACTCCTCGGACGAAGGCGACCACCCCCACATAGCCGTGGGCGGCACACTCCTTGGCATAATTTCGCGAATCATAAATCGTGAACTCGAGCAGAGTCGGCAGCGGCTTGGCGGAGCCTTTCGGGCGGATCACCAGGGCGGCAAGACTCACCTGCGGAGTCTTGATCAGCACCTCTTCCTCCGCCGTATAGCGCCGGCTGTCGTCCTCGGCGATGAGCGTGCTCACCAAAGGCGCAAAGCTTCTATACGCATCGAAAGCGAGGTACTTCCACAGCAGTTCCACCGCCTCCGCCTGGGTGATGATGTCCTTGGTTCTTTGTTGATCGAGCGCCTTCTGCAAAGCTTCGCGCAGCAACGCCGGGGGCGTTTCCAGCCATTTCGCAACCGCATACGCGTCGTGATCGCTGAAGCGCGTCACTACTTCACGAAACGATCTGCTGAAACCGTCGGCGAATGCCACCCGATTATCGGCTTCCAGCGCCTTCGCATAGGCGTAAATGTCGTATATCGCGCCGCGTCCCACCGGCCGGCCCGCATCCAAGCGGCGGCGGCGCTCGCGCAGCGATTGCCGCGAGACGTCGGCGGCGGCAAATTCGCCGGCGGCCATCTGCAGCGCGGACAAATTCGCGAGGTAGCGCTCGCGATCGGGCTCCTCGTAGACGGGAAGCAGCCGCCCGGCCAGATCGCGCATGGCCACGGCGCTCGCCGCATCACCGGCCGCCGCCGGCGCATGAAATTCGAGATCCGGCGCGGCGGCCCAGGCCCTAGCTGCGCCCAGCAGCAAGCACAGCAAGAGGGACTGCAAGGTCCGGGGCAAAGCTCTCCCGGGTGCAAATAACGGCGCGCTCATGGATCACTTCCGGGCGCTTTGACCGGAAGCCCACGGCGCTGCCTCCGAGGATCCTTTATCAGGTGCAGCACTCGGGTGAACAGCGGATGTGCCTGGCCGGGCCCGCCGATATGAATGACACCGGTGCGCTGCAACTCATTGCTGAAAACGTCGATGACCAGATCGAGCACATCATCGTCAAGGGACCCAAACGTGCCGTCGATGAGTACCCAGGGCGGACTCTGCAGCACGATGCGGGCAACGGCGAGGCAGAGTTGCTCGTCCTGGCTTAGCTCCCGGTCCCAGCGCCGTGTGGTGTCGAGCAGCGGGGTGAGACGTTCCAGCCCAAGCCTATACAGTGCCCGTGTGGCCGCGTTCGGCTCGAAGCTCTCAGCCTTCAATGGATAAGCCAAAACCTCCCTCAAGGTGCCCCGAGGCATGTAGGGAGTGCCGCGCGGAAAGTAGAATATTTGCTGGCCCGTAGGCCGCACGATGTGCCCAGAGCCCCACGGCCACAAGCCTGCCAATGCCCGAAACAACTGAGTCTTGCCGGTTCCCGGCGCACCCAAAATGAGCACACGCTCTCCGGCCGTCACCACCACTTTTCTTTCCTTGAGCATGTCGGTGTTCGCCGCGGAAACGATTTCCAGATCGTCGATGGAGATCACCCCGGGCTCGCCCTCGGTGTACTCAATCCGGCTTTCAAAGCCGCTTGGCTCGTGGATGCCGATCAGCGCGTAGCGGAAATTCGCGACTCGCAGCAGTGTTGCGCGCCAATCGGCAATGGCGCTGAAATTATCGATGAACCAGCGCAGCGAGGATTGCGCCTGGCTGAATGCGCCGGCGGCCATCATCAGTCCGCCGAAGGACACCTTGCCGTTGAAATACAGGGGCGCGGCGACCAGTATCGGGGCGATAATGGTAATCCAGCCGAAGCCGGCCGTTACCCAGGTAAGATTGGCGTGCCCGCGGACGATGCGTTGCGTCGCGGCGAGCACGTTTGCCAAGTGCAGTTTGATGCGGCGTTTTTCATCCGCCTCGCCCGCCGCCAGCGAAATATCATCCACGTGCTCATTCACCCGCACCAGCGAAAAGCGCAGATCCGCTTCGCGCGCATAACGCTGCGCGTTGCGGCCGATGAGGCCGCGCCCGACAAAGTAGCTCAGAAGCGAGCCGGCGCTCGCATACAGCGCAGCCGCCCACACCATGAAGCCCGGGACCGTGTAATCCCGGTCCCCGATGCGAAAAACAAAATCGTTCGACAGAACCCACAGGACGCCCGAGAACGTCAGAAACAATATCGACGCCTGCAGCAGGCCGACCAGCAGATATCACAACTTCCGGCAACATAAGCACTTCATCTGAAATCTCAGTTGAAGTTCCTGGTTTTTATTTAAATCAATCCGTCTTCGAAGGGAAGAGCTATAAACTTCCTCAAATTCCTGAAGGTCACCCTATACTGGCCAAAGGCAGTCCTGATCTTCAAAAATTAAGTTTCACACTCCAGCTTCCGGAAAACGGAAACATAGGAATCAGCATTATTTCTTCAAAATATACCGAATACACAGACATAGACATAATTCCTTCAGCCGGGGATGAAATCAGGAACGGCAGTATTGAAGGCATAATTAAAGGAGACGTTTATAAAACCAATGCATTTTACCCGGGCGAGTTTGTAGTTTCAGGGCTTCCTTATATCATCAGAAATGCACGCGCCCAGGCCTTCCAGGTATATCCTTTCCAGTACAATCCGGTAACAAGGGTTTTGCGGTTTTATTACCAGATTACGATCAAGGCTGTGAATTCGCTGGACGAGGGTATAAACCCAATGAAAGAGAATGATCACGGTACAAAATCAATCGAAGGCATGAATGTTGATTTTATCAACCGCTCATCGTCCTTATTAAAATCAGGAAAGCTTCCTTCCGATCGTGGTAGTATGCTGATCATTTGTCCTGACAGCTATCGCAAAGCCATTGAGCCCCTGGCCGACTGGAGAAACCAAACAGGTATTTCTACTGAAATTGTTGATGCTGCACAGTTTGCAAATGCTGAAGCAATTTACACTTTTGTAAAGAGCTATTATTACAATAATTCCAATTTTGCCTACCTTCTGCTTGTAGGTGATGCGGAAAAAGTTCCAACTTATATGTTTTCCTATGGCGCCAGCGATAATTATTACTCATACCTGGCAGGGGATGACCATTACCCGGATATCCTGGTTGGCCGGTTTTCAGCCGAATCGGTAAAAGATGTTGAAGTACAGGTAAGCCGCACCCTCCAATATGAGAAAGATCCCGGGCCAGATGTTTCATGGCTGACAACGGCAACAGGTATTGGCTCAACGTTAAGTCCCGGCGACGACGGCGAATCGGATTTTCAGCATGTACGTAACCTTCTGAAAGTCATGAAATCAACAACCTATACCCAGGCCAATGAATTTTTTGATGGTTCACAGGGTGAGTCAGATGCCTCCGGAAATCCATCAACAAGCGATATCAGTGATAAAATAAAACAGGGTACAGGAGTCATTTTTTACACAGGCCATGGTTCG
>JANXZQ010000176.1 GCA_025355445.1 Gammaproteobacteria bacterium | reverse complement strand
GACTTCGAACACGATGAACTGAAGTACTTCTTTCTCAACGGCATCACCGTTGATCCCGCGGTGAGCCCGCAGTCCTACCGCAAAACGTCCGATGCCGAGGCCAAACCGGCGCACGCCGTGCAGCCGGCGCTGTATGCACGTCTGGTGGGCGGCAGCAGCAACCACTTCACGGCCAATTTCTGGCGTTTTCACGAGACGGACTTCAATGAGCGCAGCATCCTTGGGGCCATTCCGGGCACCGGGTTCGCCGACTGGCCGATCAGCTACCAGGAACTCGAGCCCTACTACACCAAGGTGGAGTGGGAGGTGGGAGTATCGGGGCTTGGCGGTGCCAGTCCGTTCGACCCCCCGCGCAGTAAACCCTATCCCATGCCGCCGATGCCGGTGAAATCCTCTGGGGTGCTGCTCGAGCGCGGCGGGCGCAAGCTGGGACTGCATCCGTTTCCCGCACCCATGGCCATTGCCTCGCAACCCTTTCGCGGCCGCCCCGGTTGCATCCACTGCGGATTCTGCATGGGCTTCGGCTGCGAGGCGCGGGCGAAATCCTCCGCGCTGTACACCATGATTCCGGAAGCAGAGGCAACCGGCCGCTGCGAGGTGCGCGCAAACAGCTACGTGTACGGCGTGGCTACCAATGCGGTCGGGCGCGCCACCGGCGTGCACTATTTCGATGCAAACAAGCGCCAACATTTCCAAAAGGCCCGGGCGGTCGTGCTGTCCGCTAACGGCGCGGAAACGGCGCGCCTGCTCCTCAACTCGAGCAGCCCTAGCTTCAGCCACGGCCTGGCCAACTCCAGCGGGCTGGTGGGCAAGTACCTCATGTTCAATCAAGGTGCCCAGGCGTATGCGGCCTTCGAGCACGAGCTCAACGAGTACAAGAGCATACAAGTCACGCGCGTCATTCATGATTTCTACCAGGCGGACCCGAAGCGCGGGTTTTACGGCGGAGGCGGCATCGACGGACGCATCAATCCTCAGCCCGCCATCTGGGCGCTGACCAGCGGCGGCAACTTACCGCGCTGGGGCGCCGACCTCAAGGCACGCATCGAGGCCTTTCCCCGTTCCATGGTGTGCGCGGGCCACACTACGTCGCTGGCGGTCGAAACGAACAGCGTCAGCATCGATCCCACACTTAAGGACGCCTGGGGGATTCCCGCTCTTCGCGTGACCTACAAAGACCATCCGGATGATCTTGCGTTTGCGCGTTTCCTACAGGACCGGCAGGTCGAAATCATGGAGGCGGCCGGGGCCCAGAAAGTGTGGCGCGACAACGTCGAAGAACAGGACAACGGTGTCCACTTGCTCGGCACCTGCCGCATGGGCAACGATCCGGCCACTTCGGTGGTCGATAAATATCACCGCACCCACGATGTGCGGAACCTGTTCCTGTGCGACGGCTCGAGTTTCGTCACGTCGGGACGCGGCCAACCGACCATGACCATCCAGGCTCTGGCGTTCCGGGCGGCGGAGCACATCGGGAATTTCGCGAAACGCAACGAAATCTAGGAGGATTTCTTTTTCTTGCGGACGGACTTTGCGGGGTGAGGAGGCGGTTCCTCCGCTGCTGAATGGTCGCCCGCTGGCGCACGGTCGCCCGCGCCCGCGATCTTGTAATCATCTAAGTCGCTCAACAGTTCGGCGGTGTGCCGTTCTTCCATTACCCGCTCCAGGCGGCGCCACGCAGGCTCCGCGCCCTTCGGCGCCCGCCGGCGCTGGGATTCGACGTCACGCATGATGTGGTCGACGTCGACCTCATCGCCGCCGGGGGCCGCATCTTCGGCGTCCTCTTCCTCGAACTCGTCGGATTCGGGCTTTTCGCTCATGCTCTTGAAGCTTGGCTCTTCACCGGTGAACTGATACGGGCGCGTTATAAACGGAAACGCGCCTTGTGCGCAATACCCTACCTCACACTCCGTTATTTGACGAGATCGTTGAGCTGAAATATCGGCAGGAGCAGCGCAATGACGATGAACATGACGACCGCGCCCATGAACACCACCATGAACGGCCCCAACAGGTTGGTCATGGTCGAGAGCAGCCCGTCCATCTCGCGCTCCTGATTGGTCGCCGCCCGCTCCAGCATCTTTTCCAATTCGCCGCTGCTCTCCCCGCTGCTGATCAGGTGGATCATCATGGGCGGGAACAGTTTGCGCGCGGCCAAGGATCTGCCGATGGGCGCGCCCTCGCGCACGCGCAATGCCGCATCTTCGACGGCCCGCTTCATGGGCATATTGGTGACGACTTCGGCCGAGATTCGCAGCGCCTCGAGCACCGGGACCGCGCTCGCGGTAAGAATGCTGAAAGTGCGCGAGAAGCGGGCGGTGTTGAGCCCGCGAATGAGCTTGCCCACCAATGGCACGCGCAGCATGAACCGATCGAACTTCAGGCGCGCCTCAGGCGCTTTGAGCCAGCGCAAGAAGCCCCAAGTGGCCGCCGCAATCACGATCAGGGCGTAGAACCAATAGTGCCGGATGAGGTCACTCATGCCGATGAGGATGCGAGTGGCGATGGGCAGTTCCTGGTGGCCGGACTCGAACACCGCGACGACTTGCGGCACCACGTAGGCCAGCAGGAAGGAGACGATGGCGAAGGACAGGACCAGCAGCACAATGGGGTACACCAGGGCATTGCTGACCTGCTGGCCCATGACCTGGCGCGACTCGGTGTAATCCGAGAGCCGCTCCAACACCGAGTCGAGCTTGCCGGACTGCTCGCCGGCCGACACCGTTGCCCGGTAGATCTCGGGGAACGCCTGCGGAAAATCCCGTAATCCGTCCGCCAGGGGATGACCTTCGACGACCTTGCTGCGCACTCCCAAAATGATGCGCTGGACGCGCGGCTTCTCGGTTTGCTCGGCTACCGCCTGCAGCGATTCCTCGAGGGGCAGGCCGGAATGCAGCAAAGTGGCCAGCTGGCGCGTAAGCATCGCGAGGTCGAGCGTCGACAGGCCGCGGCGCATGAAGCCGCGGGCGCGGCTCTTCTTCAATTCCTTCTGCGCCGTCTCCTGGATTTCCATCGGCAGCAGCTGTTTCTCGCGCAGCAGCTGGCGAACGTGCTTCGGGGTGTCGCCCTCGATCAGGCCCTTGCGCTCCCGGCCCTGCGCATCGAGAGCGGTGTATTCGAACGCTCCCATTAGGCTCCTAATCCTCGCGGGTGACGCGCAGCACTTCTTCGAGCGTGGTTTCGCCCGCCATGACCTTTCTGCGGCCATCATCGCGGATACCGGGGCCGGCGCTGCGCGCGTAGCGTTCCAAGTCCTGCTCTGAAGTGCCATCGTGAATCATGGTGCGCATATGATCATCCACCGCGATGAGCTCGTAGATCCCGGTTCGTCCGCGGTAGCCGTTGCCGGGTTCATTGCTCGGGCGGTACAGCTGCACCGGGCCGCCCTGCGAGTCCAAGTTCAACAGACGGCGCTCGTACTCGCCGGCCATGAAGGGCTCGCGAGTCTCAGGATTGAGCACGCGCACCAGGCGCTGCGCCAGCACGCCGATCAAACTCGAGGACAGCAGGAACGGTTCGATGCCCATGTCGCGCAGACGCGTGACCGCGCCTACCGCGGTATTGGTATGCAAGGTGGAGAGCACCAAGTGTCCGGTCAAACTCGCCTGCACCGCGATCTGTGCGGTTTCCAGATCGCGGATTTCGCCGACCATGACCACATCGGGATCCTGTCTCAAGATGGCGCGCAGGCCGCGCGCGAAGGTCATTTCGACCTTGGTGTTCACTTGAGTCTGGCCGATGCCGTCGATGTAGTACTCGATCGGGTCTTCGACCGTCATCACGTTGCGGGTATTGTCGTTGATGCGCTCCAGGGCTGCGTACAGCGTCGTGGTCTTGCCGGAACCGGTCGGTCCTGTCACCAGAATGATGCCGTGCGGCTTGTGGATGATCTCGTCCATGACCTCCTGGGTACGCGGGTCCATGCCAAGGGACGTGAGCTCGATGCGGCCGGCCTGCTTGTCGAGCAGACGCAGCACCACGCGCTCGCCATGCCCGGAGGGTAGGGTGGAGACGCGCACGTCGACTGCACGGCCTGCGATGCGCAAAGAAATTCTGCCGTCCTGCGGCAGGCGCCGCTCTGCGATGTCGAGCTTTGACATGACCTTGATGCGTGACACCACCAGAGGCGCGACCGCGCGCTTGGTCTGCAGCACCTCGCGCAACACGCCGTCCACCCGAAAGCGGATCACCAGACGATTCTCATAGGGCTCGATGTGAATATCCGACGCGTTTTCCTTGACCGCCTGGGTCAGCAGCGCATTGATCAAACGAATGATCGGCGCCTCGTCGTCGCTTTCCAAGAGGTCGGAGGATTCGGGAATGTCCTCTGCCAGGTGCGCAAGGTCGGTATTGTCGTCCAGGCCCTCCAGCATTTGCATGGCGGCGCCGGAGCCCGCTTCGTAGGCGACGCGCAGCATGGAATCGAAGGATTCGACCGATACCCGTTCTAGTTTCAAGGGTACGCCGATGAAGCGGCGCACTTCCGCCAAGCTTTGTGGTGTCACGCCGGGGCGGCACACCGTATCTGCCACGCCGCCGGTGATGCCCCGGACCAGTACTCCGTGGCGTTTGGCGAACGGAAACGATAGTTTCCGCTGCACCTCTGGGTCGTTGAGTTCGGCGTTCATGGGTGCGATGGGTTCGGCGTCGATGGCGCCGGCGCATTGGGCGTCGCGCCTTGGGCATTGGTGTCCGTGGGCGACGGTGCGGGTAATCCCGATCCCGGCGGCATTGGCGGCACTACCGGCTGTTTCTGGCCGGGCAGCAAGGTAATGTGCCCGTTGTTCAAGACCTTTTGATTCTGGCGCACCTCGTTGTACTTGGCTTCGCTGGTATTCTCGGTGGCCTCCGCATCCCGCAGGATCTTCGGGCGTATGAATACCAGCAGATTCTTCTTCTGCCGTGAGCCGCTGCGATTCTTGAACAGATTGCCGAGCAGCGGAATGGCGCCGAGCAGCGGCACACGATCCTCGCTCTCGGTGACGGTGTCCGACATCAGGCCGCCGAGCACGATGATGCCGCCGTCCTCGATCAGCACTGTGGTCTTGATGGAGCGCTTGTTGGTGGAGATGTCAGCGGAATTGGTGAGCTTGGCGCCGGGGGAAGAATCTTCCTGCTCGATCTTGAGCTGCACCGAATTACCTTCGTTGATGTGCGGCGTGACCTTCAGAATCGTGCCCACTTCCTCGCGCTGAATGGTGGTGAAGGGACTGGTAGTGCCATTGGTGCTCGCGGTCGAACTGCTGTAGGAGCCGGTGATCAAAGGAATCTCCTGTGTCACCTTGACCTCGGCTTCCTCATTGTTCATGGTGATCAACGAGGGAGTCGAGATGATGTTGCTGCTGCCGTCGCTGCGCAGCGCCTGCACGATGGCGGCAAAATTGGTGCCTGTGGAGTTGAAGCGTCCGATCGCCAGGGTCGCGCCCGTGCCGATGGTCGCACTGCTGATCGCAGAGGCGCCCGTGGCCGCGGAAGTCGCACTCGCTACGCCGCCGCTCAATGCGGCCGCCGCGAGATCCACGATGCCCGGCGTGCCGCTGCCGGGAAAGTTGGTGATGGCCGCCGGCGTCGTGGTATTGCCCTGCCCGTAGAGAATCCATTGCACCCCCAAGTTGGAGCTCTTGTTGACGTCGATCTCGACGATGAGAGCTTCTACCTGAACCTGGGCGCGGCGAATATCGAGCTTGTCGATCACGGCCATCAGGGACTTCATGATCTTCGGCGGCGCCGTGATGATCAGCGCGTTGGTGGCAATATCGGCCCAGATGGTGACGCTGGCATCGACATTGGGCGTGCCGCCGCCTGCCGCGGCCGCGCCGCCGGTGGGCGGCCCACCCTGAGCCTTCGCTGACGCCGTGGCTTGGCCCTTGAGCTTGTCGGCAATCTTTTCGGCGTCGGCGTACCGCAAGTAGCGGACCTGTGTGTCTCCGCCGGTCGCCAGAGGCGTGTCCATGTTGATGATCAGCGCCTTGAGCCGCAGGCGCTGCGATTTCTCGCCGGTCAACAAGAGGCTATTGGTGCGTTCGTCGGCCACGACTTTGACCGCAGCACTGGCTCCCTCGGCGCCTTGGCCCTGATTCAGAGAATTGACGATGCGCACCACATCGGCGGCGCTGGCGTTGTGCAGCGCGATGACTTCGATGGGCTCATCGCCGCCCTCATCCATGCGTGCGACGATGCGCGCGATGCGGCTCACATTGCTGGCGCGATCCGAAATGATCAACATGTTTCCGCTCGGATACGCAGCCAAATGCCCGTATTGCGGAATGAGCGGCCGCAGCAGCGGCACCAGCTGCGCCGCGCTGATATTTTTCATGGTGATGATTTGCGTCACGATCTCGTCCGATGTGCTGCTGACATTGTCCGGCAGATCGTTTGCCGGCACCTGCCGGGCGTCGGTGTTCGGTATGATCTTGATGACCTTGCCGGCCGGAACCGCCACATATCCGTACACCTGCAACACTGCCAGGAACGCCTCATAAAACGCAGCGGGCGACATCGGCGTCGCGGACAGCATGGTGACCTTGGCGTTGACCCGCGGATCGATGATGAAATTCTTGCCGGTGACCTCACCCACCGCCTGGATGATCTGACTTAGGTCCGCGTCCTTGTAGTTAGGGGTGATGGTCGGGCCGTCCGGAATTCGAGTCTGAGGCGCCGCCGGCAAAGTCACTGACACCAGCAATGCGCACAGCGCCAGGACGGCGGCGGTGCGGGGTTTGGGCTGCGGTCTAAAGGAAGTCGGCATCATGGGTACTCGTGTGTTGAACGCATTCGACCTTCACTCGCCCTATTCGTTTGATGGTTCATTGACGTCGGGAATCTGGGCGGGCTGCGGCGCTGCGTTGGCGGGCGCCCCGGGAGGCGGATTCGACTCGCCGCCGTCCAGGTCCTTGGTGGCTTGCGCCGCGACTTGGGCGATGTTGAGGCTGATTTCCTGCTTCACGCCGCTGCGTTCGATGGTCACCGTCACGTGATCCGAGGTCTGAACGGTATTGAACACGTCCTGACTGCGCTGCGGGTCATCGAGGGCAGTACCGTTGATGGCCGTGACCAAATCGCCCGGCTTCAACCCCAGCTTCATGAAGATTTGCCGATTACGGCCCGGATAGGCGCGAAAGCCCCGCAATCTACCGGCGGCATTGTCGTACGACGGCACGGTGCGCATGACTTGATCGAGAATGCCGGGATCCTGCTGCACCATGCGGCGAATATTGTCCACGGCGGCCACGGTGCGCGCGTCCGCGCCGCCCGGGCGGCGCGTCACCGGCGGCGCGTGCATGCCGGGACCCAGCAGCCGCGGTAGTAATAAAGTCTCCAATGCGCCGCCCCGATCGAGAATGACATGGTCCAGATAGACTGAATGCAAAGACGCGCCGCCGACATTGTCGCCAACCGAATACACCTTTGAGGGGCCACCGTCGCTGATAATGGCCACCCCGCGCTTCGGGTCCTGGCTTGCAATCGTCCCGGCCAGCAGCAGATTGGCAGTGGATTGCGGCGCATTGGCCGGGTCTTGCGTGGTGGGATCAGCCGCAGCCACGCCAAACAGATGGGCCGAGACGACGCTCTGCACGTCAAGCGCAGGGCGCTGCGCGCGCGGCATGGCGCGGGTGAGCACCGGTTGAGGGGACCTGACGGGGCCGCCACTGAGCAACGAAATGGCGATCCGCGCCAACTCCACGGCGATCAGCGCCGCCAAGGCCAGCGACACGAATCTGGGGCCGTTGCCCTGCAGACGGGACAGCCATTCATTGGAGCGTGTATCGAGCATTTAAGAGGTCTGAACAGCTACCGTGATCCGCAATCATACGGGTTACTCCCTTGCACGCTCAAGTATTTGTTTTTACTTGTTAAAGTAATGTGATACCAATCACCGACAGGGAACTTCGCGAGGGGTTTGGCTCACATGTCTTGTAAACGGCCCTAACGCACCCTATAAACTGATGATTCATGAGCGACATTGAACGTGGTAGAGACGGGACCAGCTTGGTTGTCGAGGAGGCGGCGCCCAAGCTCAAGCGTCCGCCGCTGTATCAAGTGGTGCTGATCAATGACGACTACACTCCCATGGAGTTCGTGGTCGACATCCTGCAACGATTCTTTGCCATGGACCGTACCAAAGCCACTCGCGTTATGCTGGAAGTGCATACCAAGGGAAAAGGCGTGTGTGGGGTCTTTACTTATGAGATTGCAGAGACCAAGGTGGCTCAAGTGATCGCGTACGCGCGACAACATCAGCATCCGCTGATGGCAACGCTAGAAGAGGCGTAAAGTGC
>JANXZQ010000147.1 GCA_025355445.1 Gammaproteobacteria bacterium | reverse complement strand
GACGAGGATTCCTTCTGCAAGACGGCGATGTCCCGCCGCGAGGATATTGTGAGCTGCATTGACGTCACGATCATGGATCGCTCCGCACACAGGACAGTTCCATCCTCTTATTCCAAGACCCTTCCGGCCTTTGGGGCCGGCGCGGCTGTTACACACGCTGCAGGTCTGGGTGGAAAACGCTTCCTCGACTTCTGCGAACCACACGCTTGCGTCAGCGCACTTGTACAGCAGCATGGTTCGAAATGCGCTCCATCCGGCATCGAGCACCGACTTGGCCTGTCGGGTCTTGGCGAGAGCAGAGGCATTGACGTTGCCGACGAAGATCGCACCGTTAGCCTTGACCAGGTCGGTGCTCAATTTGTGAAGAAAATCTTTGCGCCGATTCGAGATCTTGGCGTGAATCGCCCGGGTGCGGGCTCTTTGTCGCGCGCGTTGCGCCCGGGCCAATGTCGGCTCCAGATCCCGATAGAACCGTTGGGCATCGAGCGGCTGCAGTTTCGGGTCACTGAAGGCCGCGAAGCGCTTCAAGCCCAGGTCGATTCCGAGGCTCGGAACCGAGCGGTCAAGAATCGCGCTGATCGAATGTTTATTTCTCTCATTGCTCGCTCCGTGCGTCCCGGGGACACACACATTCAAATACCAGCGGCCCCGACTATCCTCACTGAAGTTCCCCGCACGCAGTTCGAAGTTGCCCAGGCCGTAGCTGTCCCACAGCGACAGCCACCGTCCGGCGAAGTAAACCTGGCCCGCTCGATACCGGATCGTTCGCACCTTAAACGGGATCCAGCCCAAGGAGCGGCGCGTGCCGCGGCTTTTGCGCCACGCGAGGCGGATCTTGCGATGTTGGCGCCGCCGCCGCGCATATTCCTCGGCAATCTCTTGGATCGCTTGGACCGGCAGATTCAAAGCGCAATCCCCGCGCGTCGCCCCTTTAAGGAACGGCCAGAAATCAAATCCCGACAAGAACCGACGCTCCCGCTCAAACACTTTGAGCGACAGATCGTTGCAGTAGTTGAAGACAAAATTGACCTCGCGCGCCAGGCTCGAAAGCCATGCGGCGTGCTTGTTTTTCACCCGCAGATGCAGCACACGAACGGGGGCGGATCGAGGACTGGACATATGTACAGTATAGTGCCTCAAACCCTGCAAAACACAGGAGAATCTACTCTAAAGAACCAAAAATGCGCGATGCGCGCACCGCTATCCCTCTCGGGCCTGAAGGCCGGAGTATCTCGCGGGAGACTCCGATAAAGTCGCTTGGCCGCGCCCCGGCGCTGGCGCAATCGCAATCGCTATCGCTATCGCTGGCGCTGGCGCTGGCGCTCATCGTGAGCGCGAGTGCCGCGCGGCCCGCCGGCGCCGCGGAATCGCGCCTCATCGATCAGTTCGAACGTCCCTTGGATGCGCGCGAACTCGACGGGCATTGGCTGCTCGTCTATTTCGGGTATGCGTCCTGCAGCGAAATATGTCCCGCGGCCCTGACGACCATGACGGCGGTGCTGGCGCGCCTGGGGCCGCTCGCCGAATCCATCGATCCTCTCTTCGTCACTCTGGACCCGGCTCACGATTCGCCCGCGGTGATGCGCGCCTTCATCGCGAATTTCCATCCGCGCATCCGCGCGCTCACCGGCTCGGCACAGGCGGTCACCGAGGCCGCACGCACTTTCGAAGTGCCTTGGAAAAGCTCATCGGCGGCGCCCGTGAGCGATCATGGCACGCTGTTCTACCTGGTGGCTCCCGACGGACGGGTGGTGCAGGCGCTGCATCCGCAACAGCCCGTCGACGAGCTCGCGGCGTCGATCACCAAACATCTTTCCGCGGCCCGTAAACAATGAGCGGGCGGCGAGCATCGCAAAAGGCGAAACGCCGCACTGCGATGCTCGCCGGCGCGGCACGTCTGTTCGAGAGCAAGGGTTATGCCGCCACCACCTTCCACGAGATTGCATCCGAGGCCGGTGTCGGGGTGGCCACGGTTTACAAATACTTTAATTCGAAGCAAGGCATCGTGATCGCGCTGCTGGAGCCCGATCTGAGAAACATGCTGGGCCGGGCGCAGCGCGTGCTGGAACGGCCGCATTCCGATCCCGCGCGATCGATGGTGGCGCTGCTGTCGGCCTATCGCAATCTCGGCGGCCGCAACTGGGCCAGCCGCGAACTCCTGCGGCTGACCGTGTATCCGGGCATCGACAATGCGAGCGAACTGACCGGCCTCGTCCGGGAGGCTGAATCGAAAACTCAGGCACAGATCCGCGAGTTGCTGAAGGCGCACCGCGATGCCGGTCGGCTCAGGCGCCGCCTGCCCCTGGCCGATGCCACGGCGGTGGTCTTCGCCTTGTTGAATCAGCATTTCGCCATGTACCTTGCGGACTCCGAGATGAACTTCACGCAGATGTTTCGACGCCTGGCGAGATGCGTGCGGCTGGTGTTCGTCGATTGGCGGCACTAGACTGGCCGCGAACTCGGGGGAGTGGTCGGCCGGCCGCAAGGGAACCAACATGTCTTGCCATCTTTCCGTGCAGCGCCGCCTCCTACGCGTCGCGGCCGGAGCGTGCATCGCTTCATTGATTTGCGCCTGCTCCAAAAATGCGCCTCCGCCTGCCGCCGCCATCGAAGTGGCGACCGTCACCGTCACACCGCACCTGGTGTCGTTTCCCGAGGATTACGTAGGCGAGACTGAAGCCATCAATGCGGTGGAGATCCGGCCGCGGGTGGGCGGCATGCTGGAGAATCGGGTACCCATCGAAGGTGAGCGCGTCAAAGCCGGGGACCTGTTGTTCATCATCGATCGCCAGCCCTACATCGCCGCGCTGGCGCAGGCAAAGGCAACCCTGGCCCAGAGTGAGGCGGCGCTCGCACAGTCGCAGCGTGACCTAGAACGCGCCAAATCCTTGTCGGAAATCGACGCCGTGAGCCAGCAGGAATTGGACGCGGCGGTGGCGAAGAATCAGGCCAATCGGGCCTCCATCGACGCCGGCAAGGCAAACGTGAAATCCGCGGAATTGAATCTCGGCTATGCCGTCATCACCAGCCCGATCGATGGCATGATGGGGCGCGCGCTGCTGCGCCAGGGCGGCATGGTCACGGCCAACAACACCCTGCTGACGACGATCTACCAAAACGACCGCATGTATGTCAATTTCAGCGTCAGCGAGCAGCGGCTGCTCAGCATGCAGCGCCAGCTCGGCCGTGCGCCAAGTCAGGACGCGAGGTCGCCGCCGCCGTTCCGCATTTTCTTGGCGGACGGTTCTGAATATCCTTTGGCCCCCCGGCTCAACTTCATCGATCCCGCCGTGGATTCGCGTACGGGCACCCTGGCGCTGCGCCTCGAAGTGGACAACCCGCAGCAGCTGCTGCATGCGGGGCAATTCGCTCGCGTCCAGGTTGCCGCCCAGCAGGATCCCAGCGCCATCGTGGTGCCGCAGCGCTCTGTGCAGGATCTGCAGGGCAAGAACTACGTCTGGATCGTCGATGCTGCAGGGCACGCGCAGCAACACGACGTGCGCATGGGGCCGCGGGTGGGGCCGGACTGGCAGGTGCAGCAGGGCCTGAAGGCCGGCGATGTGGTGATCGTCGATGGCGTGCAGCACTTGAAGCCCGCGGCGGCGGTCAAAGCCACGCCCCTGGTGGCCGCCGCGCCGGCCGGGACATGATCGACTACTTCATCGATCATCCGATTTTCTCGACGGTGCTGGCCATCATCATCACGATCGCCGGCGGCGTGTCGCTCTCCGGGCTGCCGGTGGCGCGTTTCCCGCTGATTACTCCGCCGACCATCGTGGTATCGACGAGCTTTCCCGGCGCCGACGCCGGCACCATCGAACAATCCATCGCCGCGCCCATCGAGCAACAGGTGAACGGCGTGCCGCACATGATTTACATGGACTCCAAGAGCGCCAACGACGGCAGCTACAGCCTGACGGTGTCCTTCGATGTCGGGACGGCGCAGGACATTGCCGCGGTCGACGTACAGAATCAGGTTGCGATCGCACAGCGCCAGCTGCCGGCGCAGGTGCTGCAACAAGGGATCACGGTGGCCAAGAGGCAGCCGCAAATCCTGCTGACTGTGGCCATCGGCTCCGACAATCCGCGTTACGATTATTTGTTCCTGTCGAATTTCGCCACCCTGCATGTGTACGACGCGCTGGCGCGCGTACGCGGCGTCGGTCAGGTCGTAGTGTTCGGCGCACGCGACTACGGCATGCGCATCTGGCTCGACCCGGCAAAGATGGCGCGCCTGGGGGTGACCACCGAGGATGTGTCCAGCATCATCAACGAGCAGAATGTGGTCGCGCCCGCGGGCACCATTGGCGCCGAGCCCGCTCCGCCCGGACAGCAAATGCAGTATGTGGCGTCGGTGAAGGGCCGGCTGTCGACGCCCGAGGAATACGGGGCCATCGTGGTGCGTACCGGCCCCGACGGCGCCATCGTTCACCTGAAGGACATCGCCCGCATTGAACTCGCCGCCACCGATTACTCCCGGTCCACGAAGGTCAACGGCGTACCCTCCGCGGTCATCGGCATCTATCAATTGCCGGATGCCAATGCCTTGGATGTGGCGCGCGGCGTGCGCCAGGCCATGGATGCGCTGGCGCCGACCTTTCCGCAAGGCATCCACTATTCCATTCCCTTCGACACCACCTTGTTCGTGTCCGAATCCGTGCACGAAGTCATCGTCACTCTGGTGGGCGCGGGCCTGTTGGTGCTGCTGGTGGTGTTCATCTTCTTGGAGAGCTGGCGCGCCACTCTGATTCCCATGATCGCCGTGCCCGTGTCGCTGATCGGTGCCTTCAGTGCCTTCGTCGCGCTCGGCTTCTCGCTCAATACATTGACCTTGTTTGCCTTGGTGCTCGCCATCGGCCTGGTGGTGGATGACGCTATCGTCGTGGTCGAGGCCGTCACCGAAATCATGGACAGCCGCAAACTGGACGCGCGCGCGGCCACCAAGGCAGCCATGAAAGAAGTCGCGGGACCCGTGATCGCGATCGCACTGGTGCTGGTCTCGGTATTCGTGCCCGTGTCTTTTCTGGGCGGCCTCACCGGCCAGTTTTACCGGCAGTTCGCCCTGACTTTGGCGGTGTCGGTGACCATTTCTCTGATCGTCGCCCTGACCCTGACTCCCGCCCTCTGCGCCTTGTTGCTCAAGCCCACCGATCAATCGCATTTCGGCGGGCTGCTGGGCCGCGCCTTCGGCGTGTTCAATCGGCTCTTCCAGCGGTTCACGGGGCACTACACCGAGTCTGTCCGCAATCGCATCCGCCGCAGTGTGCAATCGATGGCGGTTTTCGTGATCTTGACAGCCACCGCCTGTTGGCTCGTGTATGACCGGCCGAACGGCTTCATGCCGGATGAAGATCAGGGCTACCTGATGGGACTGGTAACGCTGCCGCTCGGCGCGTCGATGCAGCGCACTCAAGAAGTCGCCGATGCCTTTATCAAGCAGCTGCGCGCGCAGCCCGAAGTTCAAGATACCTTTGCCATCACCGGGCTGAATATTCTCACCGGCACCAACTCGCCCTATGCCGCCACGGTTTTCGCGGAATTGAAACCTTGGGCCAAGCGCAAAAAAGCCGGCCACGGCGCCGCGGAACTTGCCGTGCGACTGAACAAAATGGGCGCCGGGGTCAAGGAGGCGAATGTATTTTTCTTCAATCCGCCGCCCATTCCCGGCATCGGCACGGCAGGCGGCTTCGAGTTCATTCTCGAAGACCGCGGCGGCGGGAACATCGAAAAATTTGCCGCAGTGCTCGGCGATTTTCTCAGCGCCGCCAACCAGCGCCCGGAACTGTCGCGCGTGTTCACTCAGTTCAATACCCGCACCCCGCAAATAGAATTCGTGCTGGATCGCGAACGCGCCAAGACTCTGGGAGTTTCGCTCTCCAGTATTTTCGCCACGCTGCAGACTTTTCTCGGCGGCAACTACATCAATGACTTCAATCTTTTCGGCCGAACCTACAAGGTGACGGCGCAGGCCGAGGCCGCCGCGCGCGCCGTGCCGGACTCGGTCAACGGGCTGTACGTGCGCACCGCTCAAGGCGACATGGTGCCGCTCTCCACCCTGGTCGCGATCAAGCCCAAAGTGGGCTCGGAATATATCGAGCGCTTCAATGTATTCCGCGGCGCCACCATCAACGGCTCGGCTGCGCCCGGCTACAGCTCAGGCCAGGCCGTCCAGGCCATGGAAGAGCTGGCGCGCGACCTGCCTAGCGGCTACGGCTATGACTGGACCGGCACCACCTACCAGGAAAAAATATCCAGCGGCCAGAGCGGCCCGATCTTCGGCATGGCCATCGTGTTCGTGTTCTTGGTGCTGGCTGCCCTGTATGAAAGCTGGGCCGTGCCCTTCGCGGTGTTGCTGTGCATACCGTTCGCCGTCCTCGGCGCCTACGGCGGCCTCGCGCTGCGCGGCATGCAGAATGACATCTACGCCCAGATCGGGCTGGTCATGCTCATCGGGCTTGCGGCCAAGAATGCCATCCTCATCGTCGAATTCGCGAAACTCGAGTACGAGCGCGGCAAGCCTTTGGTGGATGCTGCCATTGCCGGCGCCCGCTTGCGGCTGCGGCCGATTCTGATGACCTCATTCGCCTTTATCTTCGGCTCCCTGCCTCTGGCCGTCGCCACCGGCGCCGGCGCCTCGGCGCGCCGCGTGCTCGGCACCGCTGTCGTATTTGGCATGAGCGCCGCCACTCTGATCGGGATCTTCCTGATTCCCGTGTTCTATGTGTTGATGCAAAGCCTCGCCGAACGTCTCCGCCGCGGGCGCAAACCCGCGCCGGC
>JANXZQ010000135.1 GCA_025355445.1 Gammaproteobacteria bacterium | reverse complement strand
TGATCATCGGGCTCATGGCGAGATTCGGTTCGGAAAAAATCCGGGGTCACGGCATCCCGGAAGCGATCGAAGCGATACTCTTCGGCAAGAGCAAGATGTCACTGAAGGTCGCCCTTCTCAAACCCCTCTCCTCCGGCATCGCTATCGGAAGCGGGGGCCCCTTCGGCGCTGAAGGACCGAACATCATGACCGGCGGGGCCGTGGGTTCACTGCTGGGACAATTCCTGCACATTACGGGGAGCGAACGCAAAGCCCTGTTGGTCGCAGGTGCCGTCGCAGGAATGACCGCGATCTTCGGCACTCCGATCGCTGCGGTCATGCTCGCTGTGGAACTCCTATTGTTCGAGCTCCGTCCGCGCAGTCTCCTTCCCGTCGCAGTGGCCTGTGCGGTGGCCGCTTTCTCACGGACGTATTTTTTTGATGCCGGACCCTTGTTTCCGCTTCAAACCTCCGCGGTCACTCCGATCTGCCTGGTCTCCTGTGTGCTGGCCGGCGTGGCGAGCGGCGCACTGTCTTGGGTGCTGTCGACGTCGCTCTATAAAATCGAGGATGCCTTCAACAAACTGCCGTTCCATTGGATGTGGTGGCCGGCGATCGGAGCAATCGTCATTGGTGTCGGCGGATATCTGCAACCGCGCGCTCTGGGAGTGGGATATGACGTCATCGGCGATCTACTGCAAAATCATCTCGCAATCGGCGTAGCGCTTGCGCTGTTGCTTTGCAAGGGCGTCATGTGGGTGGTGGCCCTCGGGTCTGGAACATCCGGAGGTGTTCTGGCCCCGTTGCTCATGCTCGGAGCCGGGCTGGGCGTCGTTTTGGGGCCGTTCCTTCCGGGGGACGAG
Organism: Gammaproteobacteria bacterium; assembly: GCA_025355445.1. GTDB lineage: Bacteria > Pseudomonadota > Gammaproteobacteria > Steroidobacterales > Steroidobacteraceae > Bog-1198. The sequence goes on along the minus strand of JANXZQ010000135.1, from coordinate 13,428 downwards.
GTTCACTTATGGCCCCTCGTCTTCATGGCCGCGACGCTGGGCGGGATGATGCGGGCGCCCATTATGGCCCTGATGTTTGCTTTCGAGGTGACTCATGACGCCAATGCACTATTGCCACTCCTGACAGCGTGCGCCACCGCTTACGGGTTTACGGTGCTGGCGATGCCCCGCTCGATTCTGACGGAAAAAATAGCCCGGCGCGGATATCACATCTATCGAGAATACGGCATCGATCCGCTCGAGCGGCATGCGGTGAGCGAGGTCATGACTCGCGAAGTTACGACCATCGAGGCACAGACCTCGATTACGGACGCGCTCAACATTTATTTTGGCCCAAAGCAGGCCCACCGAGCGTTCCCCGTCGTGCGGCACGGTGTATTCCTCGGCATGGTAGATCGCGCGACCCTCGCAAAGCACTGTGAAATTTCGCGAGCCGCATGCGTTAGCGACTTATTTGGGGAGAACCTACCGGTGATGGCATTGCCCGATGAGACGTGCCGAGTCGTTGCCACCAGACTTGCCGTGCATCACCTCGAACGTTTGCCGGTGGTAAAAGATGCCCGATCGCGCGAACTCTTGGGTCTCGTTGCCCGCAGCGATCTCATCAAGCCGTCTCTTTCGCTGTTCGATGAAGAACACCACTACGAACAATTCAAGCGAACTCCGTTCGGTGGCCTGCGTCAGGCGTTCAAGCGTCGCTGAGTGATCAGCTATCGAGTCGCAAGCGCGCGCCGGCCCTCCACACCCTGCCAAACCAACAAGATGGGAATTCCGAGCGCGACATCTCGGGCCCTTTTCAACAGGGAAATGCCAAGCCCAAATTCTGCGCCGACGCCGAACAGAGGCGAAAGGATCGCGTATGCGGCTTCCTGAACGCCGACGGCGTTGGGAACCAGAAATGCCGCACCGCGCACGGCGTAGACTAGACTTTCTATGGCGATTACGGACGCGAGATTCACCCGCACTCCCATGAGGAGAAACGCGATCCAGGTGCCGACGGCGCTTGCAGTCCAGCCGGCAAAATGCAGCGTCACGGACAGTCCCAGGCGAAAAGGAGAACGATGTATTTGCTCGAGCATCGCGGCAACGGCGGCGCCCGCGACCGCGGCATCGGGAAAGAGCCGCCCAGCAATCCTCCCGGCAAACCAGGTTCCGCGCCGCTGCAGCGCCAGAATCGCACCGCCCCCGGCGGCCGCGACCGCGAGACCCGTGACGAACGCAGTGGTGAGCGAAGCCGTCGCCGATGTTCGCGGCGCATAGGCGCAAAGCAGGACGACGCCGAGCGCGACAAAGGCCAATTGCGCGAGCATCTCGGAGGTGAAGTCTACGATCATGGAGGCAAAGGTCACCGGTCGGGCGACCCCCAACAACATCGCGGTCCGAGCGCCGAGCACGATGCCGCCCACATGGGAGAATGGCAGTACTTCCGTCGCCGCATCGCGAACCATGCGCGCCCCTATTAGCACCCGCAGCCGCGTCGGCGACGGCTGGGGAATCAAGACATACCACGCTGCCCCGAGCACGACGAACAAACCGAGCGCGTACAAGCACAGAATTGCAAAGCCCGCGAAGCCGATCGCGACCGCCGCCGAGACCACGGAACGCAGGCCGGTATTCAGCACCACATAGGCTGCAAGAGAAATCCCGAGAGCGGCAACGATGAGAACGCGGACTTTCACGGCGCTGATATTCGTGCCGCTAGGGCGCCGGCATCCCGCGTCGCAGCGCCTCGCCGCGCGCTTCGCCCACGAGCGTCTGCGCCGGCCCGTCGAAATCGCTAAACCCTCCAAGGCGCAGGGAGGAATCGCGGCATGCCTCGATGACAGGGTCGGCCATGAGCGCGTCGAGCTCTTCGCGATATCGATAGCCCGAGGCGGCGCCCGTATAGGCGCTGGTGGCCGGATGAAGATAGATTTCGCTGAGGCCCTCGGGAAGGTGTCGGACCAGGCCGAGCAGGCGTTCGACGGTCATGTGTCCCGACCAACGCAGCCCAAAGACTTGGTCTGGCACGAGCAGCCCCATCCTGCGCAGACGCCGATGCTGGATGCGCGCAAGTGGGGCGGGCAGCCAAATTCCCCGACAGCGTTCGATCTTGCGGAGAATCCTGGCCGGCTCTACGGGCACGCGCACTGCATGTAGGCCAAAGCGGCTCCCAATCTGCACGATCAAGCCGGCGATTACCGGATGTAAATGGAAATGTTTGTGCGCGTTGCAATGATCCAGCCGCAGTCCAGCAGCGCGAAACGACTCGAATTGGGCGGTGATTTCTGCGGCTGCCTCGCGGCGCGCGTGCCGGTTGCAGGCGATGGCGGCGCCGAGCGCCGCCATGTTGCCGCGAAATGCGCCGCTGTCATCGACCAAGTGGCGGACCGCAGAGGCGGGGAGCACGGGGCGTCCATCCACGAGCACCAGGTGCAAGCCCACCTTCAAGGTCGGCAAGCGGCGCGCCCGGTCAATGGCATCCGCGGCCGCGCGTCCCGACACCATCAAGCTGGCCGCAGTGAGCACGCCGCTGCGATGTGCGTGTTCGACGGCCTCGTTGACCTCGACGGCAGCGCCGAAGTCATCCGCCGTAATGACCAGCCGCCTCACACCGTATCTCGGCGCGTCCGCAGGAAGTGGAAGAATTCGACGCCCTCGCGCAGCCGGCGCCTCATCATTTCCGGGCTGGCAATCATTTCGGCAACGATGGCGGCGATCTTGGAGGGGCGAAAATAGAATTTCTTGTAGAAGTCCTCGACGGAATCGAATATCTCACCGTGGCTCAGATGCGGATAGTTCAAGGGCGCAATCTGCGTGCCCTCCTGCGTCAGCAGGTCGATCTCTTCATTGAACAGCCAGCCATTCTCCTTCGCCTGTCGATAGAGAAACGTCCCCGGGTACGGAGCCGCAAGCGAGATCTGAATGGTATGGGGATTGATCTCTTTAGCGAAATCCAGAGTCTGCTGGATGGTTTCCCGAGTCTCGCCTGGAAGCCCCAGAATGAACGTCCCATGGATGACGATGCCGAGTTCGTGGCAATCCTTGGTAAAGCGGCGCGCAAAATCCACGCGCATGCCTTTTTTGATGTTGATCAAGATCTGCTGATTGCCCGACTCGTAGCCCACCAGCAGCAAGCGCAGGCCATTGTCCTTCATGACTTCGAGCGTCTTGCGCGGCACATTAGCCTTGGCGTTGCATGACCAGGTGACGCCGAGTTTGCCTAATTCCCGCGCCAGCGCTTCGACCCGCGGCAGGTTGTCGGTCAGGGTGTCATCGTCGAAGAAATATTCCTTCACCTGCGGAAAGGCGTTCATTGCCCACTTCATTTCGGCAACCACATTTTCCACCGAACGCACCCGATAGCGATGACCGCCGACGGTCTGCGGCCACAAGCAAAATGTGCAGCGCGACTTGCAGCCTCGCCCGGTATAAAAAGAGATATAGGGGTGCTTCAGGTAACCGCCGAAATAATTTTCGATGGTGAGGTCGCGCTTGTAGACCGGCGTCACCCAAGGAAGTGCGTCCATGTTTTCGAGTACCGGTCGCTCCTCATTGTGAACGATGACGCCCTCCCTATTCCGATACGAAAGACCTGGGATGTCGCGCCACTCCTTGCCGTCGGCGACATCTTTGATCGTGAAATCGAACTCATTGCGGGCGACGAAATCGACGGCGGTTGCGGCGATCAGGCTTTTCTCAGGCTCGACCGCCACCTTGGCGCCGATGAGACCGATCTTGATGCCGGGATTGATCGCCTTGATCATTCCGGCGGTCTTCACATCTGATTTGAACGAAGGAGTGGACGTATGCATCACCACGAGGTCGCGGTTCGCAAATTCCGCGGCGATGTCCTCGAACGTCAGACTATGCGGCGGCGCATCGATGAGTTTCGAGTCCGGCACGAGGGCTGCGGGCTGGGCAAGCCAGGTCGGATACCAAAAGGAACGCACCTCGCGCTTCATTTGATAGCGTGCGCCTGCGCCGCCGTCGAAGCCGTCGAATGAGGGGGGATGCAAAAAGAGGGTCTTCATGGATTCAAGTCCTTGCTATGAGTAGAGCCAATCCGTCCTTTGACACCCGATATTCTTGGTCTCGCCATCTGACTCGCCGGGTGGTGAAACTCCACACCCACAGTGCCAGGCTGAGGAGGTCCCTGGCGGGAACCAGCAGCAATTGCCAGGCTGGAAGCCGGCGCCAGCGGCGGCGGCCGTGCAGCAGCAGACGCGCTGCTGCCGTCACCACAACCATGCCCGTCGGGGCGATCCCGCCCCCGCATAACAGGGCCCCAAGCACGGCGACGGGTACGCCAAAGGTCACGAAGCAGAAGGCGTAGGCCGTCGGCCGGACTGCACGAATGGTCCGCAGCCACCGCAGTTCATGTTCGACCAACGCTCGAAGGCTGGTCTCGGCGACGGCAACCTCCACCTCGACATCGGAGAGAACCGTGCGCAGCCCTAGACCACGGCTCAATTCACCCAACCGATAGTCATCCGCCAGGTGGTTCACGATCGCCTCGAATCCACCGATCTGCATCAGCACCTGGCGTCGCAATGCGATGCCGGCGCCAAACGCAAAACTCGGGTTTGCGGACATCGCGGCGACCTGCACGGACGGCATGAACCACTCATTGATGAACATCGCGCCCAGGGTGGACCAGATGCCGCGTCGCGGCATGCCGCGATAGGGACAAGTGACGATCCCTACGTCCGAGTCCGACAGGGGCGCAACGATGTTGCTGAGATAACTGGGCTCCACCCGCACGTCGCTGTCGGCGAGCACCAGATGTTCATGACTGACCATCGGCATCATATTGATGAGGTTGCTGATTTTTCGACTGCTGCCGTGCTGCCGGGGATCGATCAAAATCTGCAGATCGCGCTGCGGGAACTCGCGCTGTAAGCGTTGCACCACGCCGAGCACAGGGTCGCTCGGATCGGCGATGCCAAATACCACTTGAAACTCAGGGTAGTCCTGGTCGCAAAACGAGCGCAGGCAAAGGTAGGATTCGGGCTCGGCACCGCACAGCGGTTTGAGAATGGTCACCTTTGGGGTGTTGCTCCGCCCACGCCATACCGGCCGGTGCGGCGACAGCGCGGCACGGACCGAAACCAGGCCATAAATGGTCGCGGCAGCACCGAGCACATAGCCGCAAAGGCTTGCGAACTCACTCGGGATGAAATTGCTCCTGCTTCAGCATGAAACGACAGTAATACACTTTGCAATACAAAGTAAATGGGCGATGCCGCTTGCATTTGGCGAGAACCCCCGAGACGAGTCGCTCAAGGACTCGCCGGCCGCCGAGCAGGTAGATTTGAGCCTGCAAGTGAATTCCAGCGAAAGCATGGGCACCAACGTCAGTACGTTCGTGGTGAGTATACGACCGCGGCGCACATGGCGGATCGGGTGCGCCATGATGGCCTGACATTCGGATTGTGGACAGCTCCGTTTGAGGTATCAAAACGGGCCTGGTCTATCAGAATCACAAGGAGTGGCTGCTACACAATGCCGCCGGTGCGCTCATTCATAAAACCCGGGTGCGCAGGAATACTTGAGACAGACCTACGCCACCTTGCGCGACTGGGGGGGTGCGTTTCATTAAGATGGATTTCATGGACGACACGGCAATTGAGGGGTCCTACTTTCGTCCCAACACGACCGCAATGGAAGCCCAACGGATTGGCCTTTCGATCATACGCAGGGCGGTCGGCGACGGCGTTGTGCTCGATAAGGACGGCAGCGCCATGCTGAACCCAGTCGGATTTCATCGCCGACCCCGACGCATTTACCGTTTCTACTCAAACCGTCGACGACCAGTCCTGGCACGGTGGACAACGGCCAGTGACGCTGGACGAGGCGCAAGTGTCAATCGCATTGGCGGCCGTAGCGGGCGGCATGTTCGAGATCAGCGATGACCTGCCGACGTTGGGAGCGAGAAACCTCGTACGCGCGCAATTAATCTCGCACAACTGGGATTGAAGGAGTCTTCGAGCTACAAGACGATCGATGTGTTCGGTGATCAGGGTTGCTGCTATTTTTCGTCGGGCGTAATGAATCTAATTCAGAAACCGCATTCCGTGCGAATGATAAAGTTCGTCGACAATTCAGTACCTGCCAGTCCGCCGTCACCTGAAGTGCAGTCGCCCGGCGGCGGCATGAGGGTGAGACTTTGACCTATAAGGCGCAGGCCGTGTCCTTAGAAGCGCCAGTGCTCACTTTTCAATAGGACTTCGGAGACGGAACGATTGGTGATGGCACCGACGTGAACCACGCTTTCACTCGCGCTGGAAAATACCAAGTCACAGTGACCGCGACGGGGTTGGATTCGGTCACGAATCGCAAGACAGTCGCCATCACCATTTCGGGCGAAATCACCACTCGATTCGAACCATCCCGGAACCGGCGAGCCGAGTGACCTGCGAACGTGCATTTGGCTCAGGCGCAGTGGATAATGGGCATATAAAGTCGATCTCATCCTCGACCTACATTAACGATGCGTCTATTCAAGGAGGAATCAGTTGCCATGTTCATTAAACACGGTTCTCTAGTTACGGCGATCATAGCCGCTATCGCACTTTGCGCCTGCGCTCAGATGGGCAGTAGCGGATCGTCCAAACCTGATAGCGCCAGCACGTCGAGCAGTTCGGGAAAAGTCGGCCCGGGCATGAAATGCTAACGGTGAAGTCATCGACCCGACCAAAGTCGAAGCGGGCTATGGTCAAAAGGTCAAAGGCATCAACGATTACGAAGGCGAAGTCACTGGAATCATCGCGCCGAATAGTCCTTTCGCGCAGCTGAAAATCGGCATGGGCTTCAGGCAAGTGATCGATATCCTCGGCCAGCCAACCGATCGGGGCGCCTACATCACGGGCAAGGCTTTCATTCCGTTTTACTTCGGGGGCGATCGCACGCGTTCAGAGTTGCTCTACAAGGGGCAAGGCCGGCTCATATTCGCGGGTGGTTCGTTCGGCGATTTCAGCGGCGGCGGTTTGGTTTGGATTATCAGCTCGACGGATGAGTCGGGTTATCGATAGCACCGGAGAATCAACCCATCATCACTCCGGCGCGACGCGCGAATGCCTTGGAGGCGAGGCGGAGGCTCAAAATGGCCAGTTCCGCGCATGCGTACGTGCGGGGGAGCACGGTGCAGTTTTATCGCTGGCTTGAAGGGCGCGGGAAGCGGGCAGTGCCCAAAGGTCCGCCGGTGTGGATTTGCGGAGACTGCCATGCGGGTAATTTGGGGCCCTTGGCAGCTCCGGACGGCAAGATTCACGTGCAGATCCGCGACCTGGATCAGACGGTGATTGGCAATCCTAACCACGATCTCATTCGTCTGGCGCTGTCGCTCTCTTCAACGGCGCGCGGATCGGATCTTCCCGGAGTGACCACTGCGCATATGCTCGAACAGATGATGATTGGATATCAACGGGCATTGAAGGGCCCCCGGGCACAAAACCAGATAGAAAGCGACAAACCCGAAAGCATCAAAGTGGTAATGCGTCGCGCGACCGCGCGCACATGGAAGCATCTCGCCCGCGAGCGCCTGCAAGATGTCACGCCCACGATCCCGCGCGGCGAGCGCTTTTGGCAGCTCACCAAGGCCGAAAGCCGAGCCATCGATGGGCTGTTCGCGGATGAAGCGGTACGCCGGCTGGTGGCGTCATTGAAGTCGCGCCCGGATGACGCGACGATTGAAGTACTGGACGCGGCATACTGGATGAAGGGGTGCAGCTCTTTGGGCCGCCTACGATTTGCCGTGCTGCTGAAGGTCGGCACAGGCAAAGAGCGGGAGGATGAATTCTGTTTGATGGATATCAAGGAGGCCACAGCGGCGGCCGCGCCTCGTGCCCTTGGGGTGGCGATGCCGAAGGGCCATGCACTCCGTGTGGTGGAGGGCGCGAAGCACTTATCTCCGGCCCTCGGGGAGCGAATGATGGCGGGCAAACTTTTGGAGCGCCCGGTCGTGATGCGGGAACTGATGCCACAGGATTTGAAGCTCGAGATCGATCAGCTGTCACGGGAGGAGGCCGTGAATTCCGCACGTTACCTGGCCGAGGTCGTGGGGAAAGCGCACGCGCGGCAAATGGACTCCGCGATACGTCGAGAATTCGCCGCCTCGTTCAAGAAGCGCAGGGCTGCGCAACTGAGCGCGCCGTCGTGGCTTTGGTCCAGTGTGGTGGAACTCGCATCCACTCATGAGGCGGCCTACCTTGAGCATTGCCGGCGATATGCCCTGAGTCATGAGCAATGACGCCCTCGACAAGACGCTGAAGCGCTCGCTCCGCGATAAAGACAGACTGCGTGGTGGCTCTATCTTAAAAGTCCTTCGGCGGGTCGTCCTCTGTCCGTAGTTTGTAAATCTCAGCCCGCGTGTACGAGGGCAGGTCGTCGCTCAAGACGTCCCAATGTGGCATGAAGTCTATGAATATGTGTTTGTCCGGCCGAATTCCCGGATCGTCATCAAATAGGCCCGCAGGGATCTCAACGAATTGGCCCGTTGGCGAAGCCTCTGGCACTGGACTCCCGCAATTCGAACAGAACGTCGATCGGTATGGCGGCGGTTTGAACAAGACCGGTGCGGCATACGACCTGAGCAGTTCTCGACCGCTGAGAAATCGATAGTCCTCGGTCCTTGCACGAATCGTGAGGAGAGATGTGCTTCCCGAAACCTTTCGGCAACGATTGCAGTGACAAAACTCAGCAGGTCCGATAGCTCTATCGACCTCGAACGTTATGCCGCCGCACAAACAGCTACCGCGTATAGCCATGCGTATACCCTCCCACGTGCTGATCGTACTCTTGTACAAGACTCGCCGTGCAAACTGACATGCGGTAAGGTCCTATGCGGTCCTTTCCGAAATCCTGACAAAGAGGTAGCAGATCCATGAGCCTCCATCCCGAACCACGTCGTTCCATCGTTGCCGAAAGCATCTACGGCCTTCTCAACCCGATCCCATTCGGTTGCTTCGTCGCCGCCCTGATCTTCGACATCATCTATTCCGAGACTGCCGTGATGCTGTGGGACAAAGGAGCCGCATGGCTCATCGTCTTTGGCCTGCTGTTCGCTGTGGTACCTCGCGTGGTCAACCTGATGCAGGTCTGGGTCACTTCCCGGCTGACGGCGACCCGCACGGACAAGTTGGACTTCTGGCTCAACCTGTTTGCGATAGTCGTGGCTATCGTCAACGCGTTCGTCCACAGCCGCGATGCCTATGCTGTAGTTCCGACTGGCCTGTGGCTCTCGGTCTGCACCGTCATTCTCCTGTCCATTGGCAACATCGTCGTTGCCGTGGAGCGCGCAGCCCGGGGAGGATACGTCAATGAGTAACACCGTCGTGCGGAGCGTATTGGCACTTACACTGGTGGCGGCCTTAAGCGGATGCAGTGAGAAAGCGTCGCTAGAGCCCGTACAGCAATCCGGCAATGCGCCGCCGCTGCCCATGGCGCAAGACTTCTTGCTGCCGCCGATGCAGGTACCCATTGGCGTCGGCTGGGCGCAGGGACAATCCCCCAAGGTTGCGCCCGGCCTCAAGATCGAAAGGATAGCAAGCGGATTGATGCATCCGCGCCAAGTCTACGTCCTGCCCAATGGAGATGTGCTGGTCGCGGAATCCAATGGGCCCGGCGCCGAGCCTGTGACGACGCCTAAGCAACTGATTGCCAACAAGGTAAAGAATCTGTCGGGAAAGGGCGGCAAAGGCGGCAACCGGATCACCCTGCTGCGCAAGAAGGACACTGCGGCCGGCGAATGGGACAAGCACGTGTTTATCGAACATCTGCACTCGCCGTTCGGCATGCAACTGATCGGAGAATCCCTCTATGTCGCGAACACCGATGCCATCGTGAAATTTCCCTACCATTCGGGGGACACTCAGATCACTGCGCCGGGCGTTGAGTTTGCGGACCTTCCGGGCACCGTCAACCATCACTGGACCAAAGCTCTGTTAGCGAGCCCCGACGGCAGCAAGCTGTATGTGGGGGTCGGCTCCAACAGCAACGTCACCGAGAACGGATTAGAGGTGGAATACCGGCGTGCGGTGGTATTGGAGGTCGATGTCGCCACGCGTGGTAGCCGAATCTACGCATCGGGCATCCGCAATCCGACTGGCCTGCAATGGGAGCCTCAAACCGGCAAGCTCTGGGCCATCGCCAACGAACGAGACGAGATCGGCGCCGATCTGGTGCCGGATTACCTGACCTCCGTGCAGGAGGGCGGATTCTATGGCTGGCCATACAGCTATTTCGGGCAGATCGTCGACCGCCGGGTTGAAGCGCAGCGACCGGATCTCGTCGCGAAGGCGATCGTGCCGGATTACGCGCTCGGCTCGCATGTTGCTGCGCTCGGATTGTGGTTCTCCGAAAAGAATGCTCTGCCAGAGAAATACCAGGGAGGGGCGTTTATCAGTGAGCACGGCAGCTGGGACCGCTCACCCTTGAGCGGTTACGAAGTGGTGCACGTCGCGTTCGAGCAAGGCAAGCCGGTCGGAAAACCCGAGACTGTCGTTTCCGGATTCTATTCGGCCGACGAGAAAAAGCTGTTTGGCGCGCCGGTCGGACTTACCCAGGACCAGGACGGTGCGTTGCTGATTGCGGACGATGTGGGAAACATAGTATGGCGCGTTACGGCGGACTCTCACTGAGCGACGAATGGGTAGTCATGTGGAACCCGCGATCTTTTACCTAAGTAGTCCTCTCAGAACTTGTAGACGCCTTGCAGCGCGAAACCAGTCTGGCTGGCGGCCAACGGATTGACGCTCGGATCTTCGGAGATATTCCTGATGAAGGTGGGCTCGGTCGATTTGTCGTAGCGTGCCTCGAGGCGCAGCTCGAAGTTCTTGACCGGATCATAGCCGAAGGTGATCGTGCCTTCCTTCAAGGTTTGCGCGACGCCTGAAGCGGTAACGAACCCGTTCTTGTCGTCCAGATACTCTAGCCGCAATGAGACACGCCATTGATCGCTCAGCGCATAATTCGTGTAGAAAGCCGCGCCATTCCATTCGAGCTCCGGATCGCCGCTGGTGTGCTGCTCCTGCTTGCCCAAATCGAAACTCGCAATGAAGCTGAGTGAGTCGGTGGCATTGTAAGTAGCCACTGCGTCAACCAGGGTTCGTTGGGCATCGAAGGTGGGATCTTTGCCCACATAGGCCTGTGCCGTCAGCGCGAATGCCTTGGCCGGGGTCCAGGACAGGCCCACTTCCGCCGTCTTCGAGCCGGAGGTTGTCAGGGAAGAATAATTCCATCCGTTGTTGACGCCTGCGGCCAGACTTAGCGTATCGGTTACGGCGTATGTCGCACGAAGGCCCGTGTGCGTCAACGGCTCGGCGTAGAACAGAAACGAGCGCGAAAAATTCGAATTGCCGGTCGGGGCAATCACCTCTGCGCCCGCCAAGGTCACGTATTTTCCGGCGATGACGGTGATCGGTCCGCCGACGTACTGCACGAATCCTTGCACGATGTCGAAGGTGTTGGGATTACTGCCTTCCGCTGCATTCAAGATCTTCATGTCCTCCCCGGCGACGACGTTCACCAAGGCACCGAAGCTCTCCTTGGGTTGGTAGGCGAGGGTAAAGGCAGCTTGATCGACCTGAAAGCTGTCGTGCTTGTTGTCGAATTGATGATCGCTGCTGTAGCCATTCGAGTGGTAGTAAGACGCGGCCACATATCCTGTCGCGGTGAGTCCGGAGGCCGTCAGCACATCCGACAGCGCCGGGCCCGCCGGCGCCGCGGCCTTGGCCGGCTCCTCCTCCGCCGAGGCCAGGCCACAGGCGGCGCAGGTCAACATGACTACTGGGGCAATCAATGGTCGGCGAGTCATCATCATTGGTGCATCCCTCGAAATTTTGAGCATTTTTCAATCAGAACACGCGGAACCGTCGGCAGAGGACCGGCGGCGCGTTCGCCGCCGGCCCTCTGGCCGATGGGATTACTCGATTTTTTCCCCATGCAGGGAAATGTCGAGGCCTTCGCGTTCCTGCTCTTCGGTGACGCGCAGTCCAATGGTCATGTCGATCACTTTCAGCAGAATGAAGCTCACGGCAAAGCCATAAATCACCGTGGTTCCGACGCCCCACAACTGAGTGATGACGGAACCGTCCACGCCGCTGATTTCCTTGCTGGCGAACACGCCCGTCAACAGGGCGCCGATGATGCCGCCGATGCCGTGCACACCGAAGGCATCGAGAGAATCGTCATAGCCCAGGGCGCTCTTCAGGGAGGTTGCGGCGAAGAAGCAGCCCACTCCGGCAACGATGCCGATAATTACCGCCGGGGTCGGGCCGACGAAGCCCGAAGCCGGCGTAATGGCCACCAGGCCCGCAACTGCGCCGGAGGCGATGCCGAGCACACTCGGCTTGCCTTTGGTCATCCATTCGGAAAACATCCAGCCGAGCGCCGCCGCTGCGGTTGCGATTTGCGTAGCCGCCATCGCCATGCCGGCGCGGCCATCGGCCGCCACGGCGGAACCGGCGTTGAACCCGAACCAGCCCACCCATAACAGCGACGCGCCGATGAGCGTCAAGGTCAAGTTGTGCGGCGGCATGGCTTCTTTGCCGTATCCAACGCGCTTACCGAGCACCAGACAGCTCGCGAGACCCGCAATGCCGGCATTGATGTGCACGACAGTGCCGCCGGCGTAGTCCAGAACGCCCTTGAGCGCCAGCCAACCGGAGGGCTCCCAAACCCAGTGTGCGATGGGGCAGTACACCAGCAGCGACCAGGCGGCCATGAATACCAGCATGGCGGAGAACTTCATACGATCGGCGAATGCACCGGCGATCAGTGCGGGCGTGATGATGGCGAACGTCAGCTGGAACATGGCGTACACGGTTTCTGGAATCGTCAGCGCCAGATGCGACACCGTTAATTTGTTGGCGTCCTTCATGATGGTCATGCCATTCATGAATGCGCGTGTGGCACCTCCCAAGTAGGCGCTACCCGGAGTAAATGCCCATGAATAGCCGATGGCCCACCACAACAGTGTCACCACACAGGTGATGGCGAAGCTTTGCATCAGGGTGGCCAGCACATTTTTCTTGCGCACCATGCCGCCGTAGAACAGCGCCAGGCCCGGAATGGTCATCATCAGCACCAGAGCGGTGGAGGTCAGCATCCAGGCGGTGTCGCCGGAGCTGATCTTGTCGGTACCGACCAGAGTGGGTTCCGAAGGGGCAGCGGGAGCTGAGGCTGTGGCTGCGGATGGCGCTGAGGCAGGCATATCGTCCGCCCAAGCACCGTGAATGGAGAATGCCAGCAAGCCGAGAACGATCAATCGAGGCAGTTTAGTCATCAATGCGAATCCCCCTTCTAAATGGCGTTAGCGTCGCGCTCACTCGTGCGAATACGCACGACTTGGGCGAGATCGACGACAAAAATCTTTCCATCACCAACCTTGCCGGTTTTGGCCGAATTGGTTATTGCCTCGATTACTTGGTCCGCCAAGGAATCCACGAC
>JANXZQ010000124.1 GCA_025355445.1 Gammaproteobacteria bacterium | reverse complement strand
GGGCCGACGTGGGCATGTTCATGCAGAACGTCATGCTGCTGATTCACGATGCGGGTCTGGAGAGCTGCCCGCAAGAGGCATGGTCCGTGTGGTACAAGACGGTCGGCGAATTCTTCAGCCTGCCGGCGGGGCACATGCTGTTCTGCGGATTGGCCATAGGCCACGCAGACAAGAACGCGCCCATCAATCGGCTGGTCACGGGCCGCGCCGCGCTCGATGAATTCGTGACCTTCGTCGGGCCGTAGAGAGCCTAAAGGCTGGACCAGTCCAGCGTAATCTTCCCCGACTTGCCGGAATTCATGATCTCGAAACCTTCCAGATAATCATTGATTCCCAAGCGATGGGTGATCACCGGCCGCACGTCGAGGCCGCTTTGCAGCATGCTCGACATTTTGTACCAGGTCTCGAACATCTCGCGGCCGTAAATGCCCTTGATCACCAAGCCCTTGAAAATGACCTGGTTCCAGTCGATGGCCGTCTCTCCGGGTGGGATGCCGAGCATGGAGATGCTGCCGCCGTGATTCATGGTGCGCAGCATTTCACGCAGCGCCGAGGCATTGCCCGACATTTCGAAGCCTACGTCGAAACCCTCCTCCATGCCTAGATCGCGCATGGCGTCATCCAGAGATTCACGCGACACGTTGAGCGCCTTGGATGCGCCCATTTTTGCGGCGAGCTCCAGCCGGTAGTCATTGACGTCGGTGATGACCACGTGCCTTGCCCCGCAGTGCCGGGCGATGGCAACCGCCATGATGCCGATGGGACCAGCGCCCGTGATGAGCACATCCTCGCCGACGACGTTGAACGCCAGCGCCGTGTGGGTGGCGTTGCCGAACGGGTCCAATATGGAGGCAATCTCATCGTCGATGGCGCCGGGCAGCTTGAACACATTGCTCGCCGGGATGGTGAGGTACTCGGCAAACGCGCCGGCGCGGTTTACGCCCACGCCCTGCGTGTTGCGGCAGAGATGGCGTCGCCCGGCACGGCAGTTGCGGCAATGGCCGCAGGTGATATGTCCTTCACCGGAAACCCGGTCGCCGGTGTTGAAGCCGCGCACTTCGCCGCCCATGTCGACGATTTCGCCGGCATATTCATGACCTACCGCCATGGGCACGGGAACGGTTTTCTGAGCCCAGGCGTCCCAGTTGTAGATGTGCATGTCGGTGCCGCAGATGGCCGTGCGGTGCACCTTGATGAGCACGTCATTGTGGCCGACGGACGGCTCCGGAACGTCCTGCAGCCAGATGCCGGGCTCTGCACGCGCTTTGACCAATGCTTTCATTCGTTGCTACCTGCTTTCATCTGACCGCCCTGATGATCTGACCGCTCTAATGAATGACTCCGAGTTCGCGTCCCGCCGATTTGAACGCCTGAATGACTTTATCGAGCTGCTCCCGAGTATGCGCAGCACTCATCTGGGTGCGAATCCGCGCTTTTCCATGGGGAACGACCGGAAAGGCGAAAGCCACGACGTACACGCCCTGGGCCTGAACCCGCTCGGCAAGTTTCACGGCCAGCGGCGCCTCGCCGAGCATCACCGGAATGATGGGATGCTCTCCGGCAATCAAATTGAATCCTATGGCCTGCATCTGCCCGCGGAAGTAGCGCGCATTGGCGTGCAGCCGCTCGCGCAGATCGGTTGAACCTTCCAGCAGGTCGAGTACTTTGATCGTGGCCGACGCCACCGGCGGGGCGATGCTGTTCGAGAAAAGATACGGCCGCGATCGTTGGCGCAGCCAGCCGACGATCTCGCGGCGCGCCGCCACATAACCGCCGCTGGCGCCGCCCAAGGCCTTGCCGAGGGTGCCGGTGAGGATGTCGATTCGGCCGATGACGCCGCGCAGCTCGTGCGACCCGCGGCCGCTCGCGCCGATGAAGCCGGTGGCATGCGAGTCGTCCACCATGACCAGAGCGCCGTAGCGGTCGGCTAGGTCGCAAATCTCTTTCAAGCGTGCGACCGAGCCGTCCATGGAGAACACGCCGTCGGTCGCAATCATGCGCACGCGGGCGTTCTGCGAATCTTGCAACGCCGTTTCGAGTTCGTCCAAGTCGTTGTTGGCATAGCGCAGGCGGCGCGCCTTGCACAGGCGAATGCCGTCGATGATGCTGGCATGATTCAATGCGTCGCTGATGATGGCGTCCTGCTCATCGAGCAGCGTCTCGAACAGGCCGCCATTCGCGTCGAAGCAGGAAGAATACAAGATCGTATCCTCCATCGACAGGTAGGCGCTGAGGCGCTGTTCGAGTTCGCGGTGCACGCTTTGCGTGCCGCAGATGAAGCGCACCGACGCGACGCCGTAACCGAATCGATCAAGCCCAGCGCGCGCAGCCTCGAGCACCTCAGGATGATTGGCCAAGCCCAAGTAATTATTGGCGCACAGATTGATCATTTCGCGGCCGTCGGCGAGACGCACGACCGCGCCCTGCGCCGAACCGATGATGCGCTCGCGTTTTAGCAGGCCGGCCGCGTCGAGGGCTTCCGTGTCGCGCGAAAGGCGTTCGCGAAATTCCTTCAGCACGGGGTCCTTGAGTAGCGAGTCGGGCCTTTCATGGCGGTATTATAGCGGCTTCATACGCGCCGCCACGGGGTATGCGGCAGGGATTTTCATGACGACCGAAGATAAAGCAGGCAGTCACCGCCTCGACAAGTGGCTATGGCATGCCCGCTTTTACAAAACGCGCAGCCTGGCAACTGCCGCGATCAACGGCGGGAAAGTGCATTTGAACGCCGAGCGGATCAAGCCGGCGCATCAAGTTCGCGTCGGGGACCGCTTGAGCCTCTCGCTGCAGGGTATGGTGGCCGAGTTCGAAGTGCTGGGGCTGCCGCGGCGGCGCGGACCCGCCGCCGAAGCTCAGGCGGCTTATCTCGAGACCCCGGCCAGCGTGGAGCGCCGCGCGCGACTGCTGGAACAACTGCGGCTGGCGCAGGTGTCGCGGCCACGCTCCGAGGGACGCCCGGATAAACGCGATCGGCGGCTCCTCATGCGGCTGCAACGGGATCAGACCTAGGCCCACAAATCCGCCATGCTCTCAGGATCGTCCAAGTCGCAGCCGCCGGCGGACTCGGGTTCCAGGGTCTGCCACTGGGCGCTGTGCCAGATCGCAGTCGCAATTCCCGCGGTGGGCAGTTCCCTGGCTTGCGGCTGGGGACCCAAGCGGCTGGCGATCTGGCTCAATCCCGGATTGTGTCCGCAGATCATGACGTGAGTGAGCGCGGCATCGCAATGCTTGAGCAGGCGCCACGTGGTTTCGGGTGTGGCTAAGTACAACTCGCGCGCGCATTGCACTTGCTTCGCGTCCAGCTCGCAGGCTGCGGCGACAATCTCCGCAGTCGCCCAGGCGCGTTCGGCCGGACTCACCAATATCAAGTCCGGTATGAGGTCGCGGTAGACGATGCGCGCCGCCATTTCCTGCACCTCGATGCAGCCGCGGCGCGTCAAGGTGCGCTCGAAGTCTTCCGCGCAAGAGTCGATGGACTGCGCTTTCCCGTGCCGCAACAGCGTCAGTCTGCGTGTACCCACAGATGGCCATCCTCGATTTTGGTGGCG
>JANXZQ010000078.1 GCA_025355445.1 Gammaproteobacteria bacterium | reverse complement strand
TCCATCTGATGCCGACCGAGTTGTTTGTGAGGCGGCCGCTGTTGTGGCTGCAGATTGCCTCGAAAAAGCGAGTCACTCGCACCTGTTCGCCCAATTTCGGCTATCGGCACTTCCTCAAGGTTTTGGGCGACCGCCGCCTCGAGGGGGTCGACCTATCGTCCATCCGCCAGATCTACAACGGAGCCGAACCGATTTCCGTGGATCTTTGCAACGAGTTCATGACCAAGCTGGCCTATACCGGTCTCAAGCGCCAGGCCATGTATCCCGTGTATGGCCTCGCGGAGGCGTCACTGGCTGTGACATTTCCGGAACCGGGGATGGACTACCGCTGGATCCGGGTGGATCGCCACCAACTGGGGGTGGGCGCAAAGATCGAGATCAACCCGGCCGATGCACGCGATGCGCTCGAACTCATGTGCGTCGGTCGCGCGGTTCCCAATACCGAGGTGCGCGTCGCGGATGATTCTCGCGCGGCGCTGCCGGATGGCGCGGTGGGCCACCTATTGATACGCGGCGCGAGCGTGACTCGCGGCTACTTCGGGGATCCGGAGGCGACCGCGCTCGCAATCGATGCCGACGGCTGGGTGGATACCGGCGATCTCGGCTTCATGCACGAGGGCCAGCTTTACATCGCCGGCCGCGCCAAGGACATCATTTTCGTCAACGGCCAGAACTACTATCCGTACGATTTGGAGAACATCGCCCAGCGCGCGCCGGGATTGGACCTCAACAAGCTGGTGGCCGCAGGGGTCGCAGGCGCAAAATCCCAAGGTGAGGAATTGGTGGTGTTCGTCCTGCATCGCGGCAGCCTGGCGGAATTCCTGCCCACCGCTGCGGCCGTCAGCCGCCTCATCAACGAACACACGGGTCTGGAGGTGGCGCAGGTCATTCCGACCAAGCGCATTCCCAAGACCACCAGCGGCAAGGTACAGCGGCACTTGTTGGAGGCGGCCTATGTCGACGGCGAGTTCAATGCCGAACTGAAGGAACTTCAGTCGCTGCGAGAAGCGGGGGGTGGGGCTTCGCAGGTGTCCGGCACCGAACTTGAAAACCGCCTGCAATCGATTTGTGAGGCGGCGCTGCCGGGCAAGAGAATCGGCGTCAACGATAACCTGTTCGAGATAGGCGCAAGCTCCCTCAAGCTGATCGAGATTCACGAGAACGTGGACCGCGAATTCCCCGGCCTGATCGATCTGACCGAGCTATTCGATCATCCGACGATTGCCGAACTTGCGAAGCACCTGGAGGGCAAGCTCAAAGCGACGCCCCCGCGCTGAAAGTATCGCAATTGTCGATTTTTCCGGCCTCGAAGCCGCGGCGAAACCAGCGCACGCGCTGCGCCGAGGTGCCGTGCGTGAAACTGTCGGGAACGACCGTGCCCCGTTCACGCTTCTGCAGAGTATCGTCCCCCACGGAGGAAGCAGCATTGAGCCCGGATTCCAAATCGCCCGGCTCGAGTATTTTGCGGGCATTGTTGGCCTGCGCTGCCCATACACCGGCAAAGCAATCGGCCTGCAGCTCAATTTCAATGGACACATGATTCGCACCGGTGCGGCCCAGGCGTTGCTCCGATTGGTCGGCCTTGTCCGTGATGCCTAGCAGATTTTGCACGTGATGCCCCACTTCGTGGGCAATGACATAGGCGCGGGCGAAATCGCCCGGCGCGCCGAATTCGGTGGCAAGTTGACGGTAGAAAGACAGATCGATATAGACCTTCTGGTCTCCCGGGCAATAGAAGGGCCCCGACGCCGCACTGGCGAAGCCGCAGGCGGATTGCACCTGCCCGCTGAACAGCACGAGTTTGGGCCGCACGTACGTCTTTCCCATGCCCTGAAAATATGTGCCCCAGACGTCCTCGGTCTCGCCGAGTACCGCCCGGACGAAGTCCACCTGCGGGTCATTAGCGGCCACCCCGGTGGCAGGGTCCGCCGGGCCCGGCGCGTTGACGGCTTGCGGGTCGCCGCCGTTCAACAGGCTCAGCAGCGTCGATGGACTAACGCCCATGAAATAGCCGATTACGACGATGATGATGGTACCCACGCCGATGCCGGCGCCGCGGCGCCCGAATCCGGAGCCGCGATCATCCTCGACGTTGTCGCTGCGACGGCTGTCGTCCAGTTTCATAGAGCACCCTTAAGGTTTGGTCATAGCGTGGATCATCTACCCTCAGTCGGCGCCATACAACGGCTTCTTCAAGCGCCAGCGCCGATACGACCAAAGCCAATCGGCGGGGCTCTTCAACACATCGATTTCGCAGGCGCGCGCATAGCGCTCGGTCACCGTATGGGGCAGCGTGGCCTCGCGCCCGTCCCACAGCGGCTTGAACTCGACTTCGTAGTACCCTCGTCGAACCCGCCGCATACCGGCGTAGACGACGGGCAGGCGCATGGCCCGTGCAATTTGCTCGGCGCCGATGTAGAACGCCGTGTCTTGGCCCAGAAACTGCGTCCAATATCGCTTGTCGGTCGACACCGGCGCCTGATCGGCATTCATGCCCACCGCGCGTACGACGCCCCGTCTTTTCATGAAATCCGTCAGTAATTCCTTGGCAGGCACCAACCGGGCGCCGAAACGCGAGCGCACCTTCAGCATCAGCTGCTCGGCCCACTGATCGCGCAAGGGCTTGTAAGCGGCGTCGACGGGGTAGCCCAGCTGCAATGCAACGCCGTGCAGCAGCCATTCCCAATTGCACAGATGCGATGTCACGAAAATAATGGATTGCCCGGCGTCCAGGTAGCTCCTGGGAACTTCCAAATTGACGATCCGCACCCGGGCGCAAAGATCGTCGGCACGGATCGACACCGACTTCAGCACTTCCACCAGCACGTCGCAGAAATTCTTCAGGTAGCGCTTGTGGATGAGCTCGCGCTCGGCTGGACTTGAAGCCGGAAACACCTTCTCGATCTGTTCGCGAATGACCCGGTGCCGATGCCGCACCACGTAGAACGCGAGCAAATAGAGAAAGGAGGCGAAGACATATAGCGCCCGCAGGGGCAGGCGCGAGAAGAATTTGATCATGGGCGGCTTAAGTTTACGACATACGGACCCTTAGCGGAGCGATAGAGGCGCCATTGCCGGCATCTTGCAGTGTTGAATGCGGTGCGTCAGACTTGCTCGCTACCCGCGAGGAAGAATCTCTGGATGAGTACTGGCTCTGCCGCAACGGCGCTGATGACTACGCTCGACGATGATGCCTGGGATGATCTCCTGAGCTTCATAGAGGAACGCCGCGTCATCCCCATCGTCGGGCCGGAACTGTTGCTGGTCAATACCGATCGCGGACCCCGGCTGCTGCTCGATTGGGTGGCGGAGAGACTCGCCGCGCGCCTCAACGTCAACATTGCCGAATTGCCGCAGCCCTACACCCTCAATGACGTGGTGTGCTGGTTCCTGTCCGCGCGCGGACGGCGCGAAGAAGCCTATGTGCGCATGCGCAGCATCATCAAAGAGGCGAATTTCGAACCGCCGCCGGCGCTGCGGCGCTTGGCGGCGATCACGGATTTCGATCTGTTCGTCACCACCACCTTCGACGCTCTGCTCGAGACCGCGATCAACTTGGAACGCTTCAACGGCACGCCCTCGACCGAGGTGCTCTCCTATGCCCCGAATCGGGTGGTCGATTTGCCCACCGAGCGCGACAAGTTGCAGCGCCCGGTCGTGTACCATCTGTTCGGCAAAGTGTCCGCGTCCCCGACCTATGTGATCTCGGATGAGGATCTGCTCGAATATATCTGCGCGCTGCAAAGCGAACACTTGGCGCCCGAAAAGCTGTTTCACGAGCTCGAGCACAATCACCTGCTGTTCATCGGCAGCAATTTCACCAACTGGCTGGCACGCTTGTTCCTGCGAATGGCCAAGCGCCAGCGGCTGTCGGATCCGCGCGACGTGGGCGAGGTGCTGGCCGACAATCACAGCAGCGAGGACGATCGTCTGATGTCGTTCCTGCAGCAGGTGAGCGTGCGCACGCGGATTTACATCGGCGCCGAACGCTTCGTCGAGGAATTGCACGAGCGCTGGCAGGCGCGCCGCAAGCCGGCCGCCGCGCATGCCCAGTCCGCCGCGGCGCGCTTCCTGCCGCCGGCACGTGAAATGCCCGACAACGCAGTGTTCATCAGCTATGCGCGCGAGGACCTGGGAGCGGTGCAGCAGATCAAGGCCGGTCTCGAAGCCGCCGGCATCACCACCTGGTTCGACATGGATCGCCTGGAAGTCGGCGATGACTACGACCGGAAGATCCAGCGCAACATCGCGCGCTGCTCGTACTTCATTCCGGTGGTTTCGGCCAACACGCAGCGCCGGCTCGAAGGCTACTTTCGGCGCGAATGGAGCTACGCCATGGACCGCACGCGCAACATGGCCGACGGCTCCCTGTTCATCCTCCCGGTGAGCGTCGACTCCACGAACGGCGGCGAGGCGCTGGTGCCGGATAAATTCAAGGCCCTGCATTTCACGCAGCTGCCGGGCGGACAGGTGCCTCCCGAGTTCGCGCAGCGGCTGGTGGACTTCATTCGGGCGCGCTCGCAATGAACGCACAGCCGCAGGACCCTGCGCCGATCGACGCCGCGGCGGCCACGGTGGACGAACGCAACCCCTGGTTGGGTTTGGCGTCCTTTACAGAGGAGACACGCGCATATTTTTTCGGCCGCGAGGACGAAGTGGCCGAACTTGCGCGCCGGGTGCAGCGCAAGCTGCTCACCGTGCTGTTCGGCCAATCGGGGCTGGGCAAGACCTCGATATTGCGCGCGGGCCTGGTACCGCGACTGCGTGCCCAGGGCTACTGCCCCGTATATGTGCGCATCGATTACGGCAAGGAATCTCCGGAGCCCGCCGAGCAGATCAAGCAGGCCATCATGCGCACCGCACGGCGCTCCGGCGAGTGGTCGCAGGCCGGCGTCGCCATCGAGGGCGAATCGCTCTGGGAATTCCTGCATCATCGCGATGACGTGCTGCGCGACGAGTCCGGCGCCACGCTGATTCCGCTGCTGATCTTCGACCAGTTCGAAGAGATCTTCACGCTGGCGCAAAGCGATGAGTTCGGCCGCGCCCGCGCCGCGCGCTTCATCGAAGAGCTGTCCGACCTGGTCGAGAACCGGCCGCCCAAGTCGCTCGAGGCCAAGCTCGACGAAGACGAATCGGACGCTGAGCGCTTTGACTTCGCCCGCGGCGACTATCGCGTGCTCATTGCCCTGCGCGAGGATTATCTTGCGCCGCTCGAGGGCCTGAAGAAGGCCATGCCCGGCATCTCGCAAAATCGACTGCGGCTTGCGCCCATGAACGGCGAGCAGGCGCTGGCCGCCGTGCTGCAGCCGGGCAAACGCCTGGTCACGGAGGAAGTCGCGGGCGCCATCGTGCGTTTCGTGGCTGGCGGCGCGGAACTCGCCCACGCCGAAGTCGAACCCTCGCTGCTCAGCTTGATATGCCGCGAACTCAATGACACGCGCATCGCCCAGGGACGCGATGAGATCTCGCTCGACCTGCTCGCCGGATCGCACGCCGGCATTTTGAGCAACTTCTACGAGCGATCTCTGGCCGATCAGCCGCCGGCCGTGCGCCAGGTGATCGAAGACGATCTGCTCACGAGCTCGGGTTTTCGCGAGAACATCGCCGAGGAGCGGCTTCTGTCGCGCTTCCAGGCCGCGGGTGCGGCGCCCGACACGCTCTCCGTCCTCGTCAACCGCCGGCTGCTGCGCATCGAAGAACGGCTGGACATGCGCCGGGTGGAACTCACCCACGATGTGCTCTGCGGCGTGGTCAAGAGCAGCCGCGACCTGCGCCGCGAGCGCGAGTCGCGCGAGGCAACCGAGCGGCTGCTGGCCGAGCAGCACGAACGCGAGCTCACGACACGGCGCGCGCTGGTACGAGCAAGACAAATAGCCACCGGCTGCATTGTGCTCGCCGCCGCGGCGGTGGTCGCGGCCCTCTTCGCCTACTTGAGCACGCAGCGCGCACACCGCGCCGAGCGCCTCGCCGTGGAGACCCGTGCGCAGGCCGAACAGGCGCGCGCCGGCGCCGAGCACCTGCTCGGCTACCTGAGCGACGATTTCGTGCGCGAACTGCAGAGCTTTGGCCGCATCAACATGATCAAGGAATTCTCCAGGCGGCAGATCGAATACTTTCATTCGCTGCCGGCGCCGCTGCAAGGCGCGGAGACCATCCGCAACGGCGCGACGGCCATGCAGTACTACGCACGTGCCAATCGCCAGCTCGGCGATCTGGACATCGCGATGAAGAGTGCCGACGAGTCCGTGCAGCGCTTGGAGCAGCTGCGCCGCCAGGGCGATAGCTCCGAGGCCACCGCGATCGCGCTGGCGTTGGGATATTTCATGCAAGCGCAGATCCTCGACAACCGCAACGACCCGGCTGGGCCGGTGACCGAACAACGTTCGCTCGCGATTTTGCGTCCCATTGCCGAGGCCCCCGGGGCATCGGTAGCCGCACGCCGCGCCTATGTCGAGAGCCTGGTGCGCGCCGGGTTCGAGGATACGAGCTCGAATCAATACGCGGCCGGAATTCCTCTGCTGGAACACGCCATGCAGCTGGCGCAGGACCTGGGCGCGCGCAATCTCGCCGACGTGGACATGGCGGCGTACTACGCCGAGGCGGGCGCCTGGTACGCGACCTGCCTGGCCTTCCTGGGCCGCGACGCCGAGGCGCGCCGCGTGGGTGATGAGGTGTTCGCCGTCGCCGATCAGGTGCTGGTACTGCGCCCCGGCTATCGCCTGGCGCTGCACGCCGAACAAGTCGTTTCAGGCAGTCTCAGCGCCGCGGCGGCGAACGCCCTGGACCCCGCCGAAATGTTGCGCATTGCGAAGCGCGACGAGCAGGTGTCCATGACCCTGCTGCAGCTGGATCCGCATAACGTCACCAGCCTGAATAATTTAGGGGTGGCGCATGCCACGATGGGCGATGCCCTGTGGGGGGCAGGCCGGCTGCGCGACTCCATCCCCTACTATCAGAAGTCCATAGATGCCTATGGCCGTGCGGCCGGCGGCGGCGCCACCTTCGCCATTACCCAGGCAGCCAGTGTACTGGGCCTGGCCACGTCGCAGGCTCAGATGGGCGACGGCGCCGGAGCCGCGGCGAGCATTGCCGCCGAGATGCCTTTTCTCGACAGGCTTCGCGCCAGCGAGCCGCAAGAGAGCCTGTCACCCAGGCTGGTCGAGAACATGCTGACCATTGCCCGCGCGACTATCGCGCTGGAGCGCGATGACTTGGCCGAAGCACGGCGCGTGGCCCAGGGAGCCGTTGAACAACTACAGTCCGCGAAGACCGTAGGCACCTTCCAGGCGAACCAGGTGGCCATTACCGCCTACAACGGCCTGCATGTCGCAGGACGCGCAGATTACCTTCTGGGCAACTACGCGGCCGCCGAACAAGCGGAGCGCCAGGCGCGGGAAGACCGCACCCACTGGGCCACGGAAGGCGCGTCCGACCAGCGCAGTTTGAAGGAGCTATCCACCTGGCTGGCGATGGCGCTGGCGAAGCAAGGCAAGCTGGCCGAGGCCGCCAAGGAAATCGCTCCGGTGGTGCGGTATCAGCGGGAACTCAAGGCGCACAATCACGGCGAAGTTTGGCAACCCGCCGAACTCGCTGCCGCCGTGTATGCTCAGGCGCTAACCGACCCCGGCCGGCGGGCGTCGCTCTTGACAGAGGCCGCTGCACTCTTGGACGCCACACCGCCGACGCTGCGCGGTCTGCACGACATACGCCTGTGGCGCGGGCTGATTAGTGCGGCGCAGCGAGGGAGCTAGGTGAATCCCGGGCCGTTGCCCGTGTTTACCTCCAGCGGGCAACGCGGCTACTCGAGCTTGATCAGCGCCCATCCGCGCCGCGTGCATGCACGCAAGCTGGAACATGAAATCGACGTGCGATTCACACCCGTCGCCTGCACCGTGCAAACATCCGAGGGGCTGGTGCACGCCGCGCCGGGCGATGCCGTCATCACCGGAACGGCGGGTGAGCACTGGCGGGTGTCGCGGGCGAGGTTTCCGGACAAATATCGGCCGGTGCCGCCGACGGTTGCAGGCGAGTCGGGACGCTACCTGAGTCTGCCCAATCGCATCATGGCGGTGCCGATGACGCAGGCATTCGAAGTGCTCTTGGCCGACGGTGTGTCGCGCTTGAGCGGACGCGCCGGTGAGTGGCTGGTTGACTATGGCGACGGCAGCCTTGGAATCGTCTCCGAGGACATCTTCGCCACCACTTATGAAATCATAGCCTGACCCCAAGATGGCGCTGCACCAGTCCATTCAACGCCTGCTCCTGATCGGCGCGCATATTGAATCGCTGCCGCCCGCGCGCGTGCCGCAGGCACCGCCGGCGCTACGGGCGCTCATCGATGCCATTGCGCCTGCGCATCGGCGGTTCGATGAGCGCGCGATTCATTACGGCCATCGCTATCGCAGTGGTTTCTGGGCGATCTACCTGCTGAGCGCCGTCGCGGTGTTGTTCGCGGTCATGCCCATGGCACTGGGCTGGGACAGCTCCAATCACCAGCTGCATCCCTATGCCGGGCTCTGGGCCATCGGCGAGTTGGGCGTGATCGGCACGGTCAGCGCCATCTACTGGCTGGGTCATCGCCGCAACTGGCAGGCGCAGTGGCTGCGCGCGCGCACCACCGCCGAGCTGGCCTGGTATCTTCCCATGCTGGCGCCGCTCCTCGACTTTGCGCCTTCGACCGCCGATTCCGTTCTGCCGCCGGCAACCAATTGGTATTTGCGGGTCTTCGATCCCGGACAGCACCTGCGCAGCGCGGACGATGTGGAAGTGCTCTGCGCTGAGAATGAGCCGCCGGCTCGCAAACTGCTGGCAGGCGCATGGTCCGACCCGGCGTTCGTTCAGAGCTACGTGCGATGGACCATCGATATTCTGGAGCAGCAGCGGCACTACCACTACGGCATAGCGAGCAAACAGCATGCGCTGCAGCATCGCGTGCACAATTTGAACACCGCCCTATTCGCGCTCACGGCCTTAGGCGCGCTGGCGCACTTGGCCGTTCATTCGTTTTGGTTATCGTTGGGCACGACGTTCTTCCCCGCGCTCGGCGCCTCCCTTCACGGCGCGTTGGCGCAGTCTGAAGCATATCGACTCGGCACGACCTCCGAGCGTCTGGTGGCCGAGTTGCAGGGCGCGATGGATCGCATTCGTGCGGCGCTTCGCGACGCAGACCCTGTCGGCGGCGACGTCACCGCGCTCAAGGCATCCATCGAAGCCGCGATTGCGCTGATACTCGAGGAGCATCAGGACTGGCATCTGCTGGTTCGTCCGCACAGCCTGCCGCTGGCCTGAAGGCGCCGCGGACCTTCAGCACAGTTTCTCGTGCCGGGAGATGAAAATCACTACTTAAGTGGGGTAGCGCACCGAATGCAGCGCAGTTTGCTGCAATTATTACAACGCACAACCAGGAAGGTGGCGTCAATGAAAGCGAACTCGCCGTTACAGCGGCAGGATTATGCGGAATCGCAACCGGAATCCCCGGACGCCTCGCAGGAGCCAGCGCCGCCCGCATGCAGGCAGGCGTACGACGCAACACGTGTCGAGAAGAATATCGCAGAGTGGTCGTCGTACTTACCCGCCGACTGCGTCAACACCATGATCTCGATGGGGTGGCACGTCAGTACTTGATTCCAATGCCACCGCTCTCGCATGGGCGGCGTCGATACTGGAAGGCCGCTGTGCGATCTTAGAATCGTCATTTGCCACAAAGCTAGCTCCCGACCTGGGCCCGCCACATGGCAGGCGGTCGCACGCTACGTCGCTTCACGGCTTCCGACCTTTAGCGAAGCCCGTATGTAATAGAAGGCGCCGTTTAACCCTACGGGATTGGCGTAGTTATAGGGAAATGCCCCGAAATAGGAGCCACCTGGCGCTGATTGATCGGGATAGCGGTTGAAGATATCCGTGCCCCCGACGGCCAGCGTCAGATAGTCGAGCACATTCACATGCACCTCGGCACTGACCGCCCAGGCGGCGGAATACTTCTGCACATTCGCGCCGTTCAGAATGGGCAGTGTCGAGTCGTAGGAAAACGCGTAGAGGCTGCCATAGCGGATCGGCTGCACGCTGGCGCCCCAACGAGCGTTCGACCAATCGGCCGATAGCACCAGCTTGGTCGCGGGAGATCCCAACTCGAGGGGAATCAACACTACCTCATTGACGTTGCCCGCATTCAGCAGGGCGTTTCGCAGCGCGTCCTCATGCAAATAGTCGCGATTGAAGGCCGCGCTCAACTTCAGTCGCCCGCCGGCCACGGGTTCGTCATGACTTGCCACCAAGTCGAAGCCGCGGGTGGTGGTATCCAAGCCATTCGTGAGGAAAGTGACCGCGGCAACATCCGGGAAAGCCGGGTCATCGACGGCGATTTGCCCGGTCGGTGTGATGCGATCACGGATCCGGATCTGGTAGACATCGAGCGTGAGGGCGGTATTCGCCGGCGCCCGCCATGCGAGGCCTGCTGTGTAGTTCACCGACTTTTCGGGCCGCAGGGGAAGTCCTCCGCTGGCGGCGGCGAGCGGATTGGTCGGGGGCAAGAAGGCCGTGTTCTGCAACGCGGTGCCATCGGCATTGAAATTCAAGGTCGTGATGCGAATGCCCTGTTGCGCGAGGGACGGCGCGCGAAAGCTGTTCGACGCCGAAGCGCGCAGCAAAAAATCCTCGGTCAATTTCAGGCGCGCGGAAAACCTGCCCGTGGTTGAGCTGCCGTAGTCACTGTAATCGGAGTAACGCCCGGCGATTCCGACGAGCAGGCGCGACGTAATCTCGTTGTCGAGGTCGACGTAGACAGAGGTCACGTGGCGCTGCAGATGTACGGCGTCTTGCGGGGTCAGGCCGTTGTCGCCCTGCGAACCCGGCGGGATCGTCTCACCGAAGTCCGCATCATACGTGTATGGACCCGCCCGGTACGAGGCCGGATCGCCCGGCGAGGTGTGATAGGACTCGTGCATGTATTCGGCGCCTGCCGAAACATTCAGCGGTGCGGCGAGGCCTATCGGCAGTTCGCGCGAGATGTCCAGATTGAGCGCACGTTCCTCATAGGTAAAATTCCCAACATGAAACCGGGTGGGGCTATCCGGTCCCAGGGACGCGTTCAGCGTGTTCTGCAAACCGTAACTGAAGGTGTTGTACCCTTCCCGCCCGCTCAAGTCCCACTTCCAACTGCCAAAGTCCCCCTTCACACCGCCCACCAGGCTCGCGTCCTGGCTGACGCCCGTAGACACGGGCCGGTAACCGTTAGGGTAAATGCTCGGCACATTGGTCGGGTCGCCCGGGTAGCGGAAAAACGCCCCGCCCCAGGTGTCGCGCCGGTTGGCAGTGGCAAATGAATATAATTCGTAGCCGTCCGCCAGCGGGAAGGACGCGTTGTAGAAGAGGCTCTTATTGATCGTCGCAGGATCGCCCGATTGGAACAGCACCTGGTTGTCCAACGCTACATCGGCTGGTGTCGAATTGTAGGAGGCGAACGAACTGGTCGGGCCCGCGCGATTGGTCGCGCCCGTATCGCGGTAGTCCGCGCCAAAGTGGATCCACCCGCCACCCAGAGGCACGCCATAGTCGGCGCTGACGGTCTTGCTGCGGCCGTCGGTGATGGTCTGGCCGGTCGGCGCGAATTTTGTGTGGTTCGCCCCGTACAGCGCATCCACTTCGCCGCCGTTCGCCGCCGACTTGAGGACGATGTTCACCACACCCGCGATCGCGTCGCTCCCGTAGATGGCGCCCGCGCCGTCGCGCAAAATCTCGATGTGATCGATCGCCTCGGGCGGAATCGCGTTGACGTCCACCGCGACGGTTCCGGGAAACAGCCCTTCGATGTCCATCACGGCATTGGCGTGCCGGCGCTTGCCATTCACCAGCACCAGCACCTGATCGGGCGCCAGTCCGCGAAGCTGGATGGTTCGCACCGAGTCCGAGGTGCCGCTCGATGAGGCGCGGGGCATATTCACCGACGGAGAGAGTGCCTGAAGAGCCTGGCCAAGCTCGCCGGAGACGAGCGAGGTGTGCACTTCATCGTGCGTGAAGACGTCGATCGGCACCGCGCTGTCAAAGACGCTTCGATCCTTCACCCGCGATCCGAACACCGTGATCGCGGTCAAATTGCTTGCGTCGCTATCCGGCGTGTCGCTCGCCCATGCAGTGCTGCCCGTGCAAAGCGTGACGATCAAGGTCCGCAGCAGTGTGCGATTGAAGTTCAAGACGAATCCGCTCCCGTTTTTGATTGACGTGATTTTGCACGGCCGCGCGGACGGCGGCAATAATATGGGTGATTCGCGAGAGCCTTATCGCGACTATCGTTAGAACCCGTGGTTCTAAGCGTAACTTTCGACGGTGACTTCCGCAGAACGCGGGAGACGGCCGGTGGCCGACATTGGCGGGCATCCGCAGGCGACGAACGATGGATCACCAGACTAGGCGACGCGATCAGCAAGGGGATTCGATCTTCCGGTTCGTTCGTGGCCTACGGCGCCCCAGAGCCACGTTACCTTGTGCAGAAATTGTTACCAACAATACTTCGTTCTAAGGACATGCAGAAGTGACGGAGGACGACCGGATCTTTGTGCATGCGCCGCCAATTGGGTGATCCGCACACGCAGTCCACAGTATTCCCATTGACGTTGACATAGAATATTTCGGTCTATAAAATGGAATCATGA
>JANXZQ010000058.1 GCA_025355445.1 Gammaproteobacteria bacterium | reverse complement strand
CAGTCCGACGGTAGGTCGTCGAATCGCATAGCCAGTGCATGCAGATTCTTGTCCATAGTCCACAGAACTGTGCCTGGGGTCAGCAAGGTTGACCCCAGCAACAAGAAATCGACAGCCTCGGGTCGGCGCGCCGCAGGCGATCTCAATCAGGACCAGGGGATGGCACACAACTTGGTCGGAGTACAATAGAGACTGTAATACCGTATTGGGTTTGCGGAAATGCGCAATCCAAACCGAGGTGTCTGCCAGCACCTGGTTCATTTGGCGCGAATCCAATTGAGGCCTGCGGCGCGGGACCGGCTTCATCCGCGGTGCTTTATTTGCCGCCAGTGCATGTTTCTTGAGCAGGAGTGAATATTGGAAATCCACAAACCAAAGCCAATGCATACTCTTCGAGAGTTCCTGTCTGAACTCGGAGTCGTCGCGCTCGGCATCGTCATCGCGCTAAGCGGTGAGCAGCTGATCGAGCATCTGCACGACAACCATAAAGCGGCCGAGGCGCGCGAGAGCATTCGCGATGAAATTGCGATGAACATTGTCGTGCTCCAATCGCGATCCGTGGCTCAGCTTTGCATCGATCGCAGGATCGATGAAATGGCGACCCTGCTTGAAGCAAGCGAAGGCACCAATTTTGTTGTACCCACTTGGCTCGGACGCCCCCAGATCTGGGAGATGCTCCACGCACGTTGGCAGGTGATATCGCAATCAGGACGGGCTCCGTTACTAGCTCCCGAAGAGCAGGCAGAATACGGTTTCATCTACGCGCTGTTTGCCGATGTGGCCGCCGACGAAGATCGTGAACAATTTGCCTGGGCAAGGCTCCGAGCGATGGAGGGGCTGTCTCATCTGAGCGGCACGATGAGGGACGAGCTACGATTGGCCTTGCAGGAAGCTCGACTGACTAATTGGGATATCAAGAACCTGAGCAGAAGTTTGCAAGCCAAAGCAACGGAAATATCGCTGGCGAAGCGGTCGACGCCGCGCGTGCAGGCAGACACCGGTATTTGCTTTCCCACAAACACTCCTCGATCAGAGGCATTGAATCGATTAAGCGCCACCGCGGGTCACCGGGTCGAAGAGCCTTGACTGCCCTTTGCTTGGCCGCATCACGCCGATTGCAGCAGGCAAGTTCAAAGTGAAGATTTCCGGTGGCACACCGCAGCCCTTTAGTCGGGAGCGGCTACCGGTATCAGGAACACGCGCCGCTCATTCAATTAACGCTTGACATGCAACCAATAACTTGCCTATTCTTCATGCAACAAATTACTTGCATGTAGCTATTCATGGCGGAACACCTTTATGACACCGACTTGCTATTCAAGGCACTCGCCGATCCCAGCCGGCGGAAGCTCCTGGACCTGCTGCATGGGTACGATGGCCGCACACTCAACGAGTTGTGTGAACACCTGGACATGACGCGCCAGGGAGTGACGCAGCATCTGGACCTATTGGAAGCGGCAAACCTGGTCGCGACCGTACGGCGCGGCCGCGAAAAGCTGCACTTCCTGAATCCAGTACCGCTGCAGGAGATTTGCGAGCGCTGGATTGCCAAGTTCGAAAAGCCGCGCCTCAAGGCGCTTTCGGATCTAAAGAAACGACTGGAGAAATCCCATGGCTAGATCGACGTTTGTCTACGTGACTTACATACGGACCACGCAGGAGAAGCTGTGGTCAGCGTTGACCACCGATGTAGAATTCATGAAGCAGTACTGGTTCGGTACACACTGCGAAAGCCCGTGGACGGCGGGGTCCTCCTGGAAGATGGTGTCCGCCGATGGCAGCACCAGTGACGCCGGGGAGATCGTCGCAGCAGACCCACCGCAACAATTGGTGATCCGCTGGCAGCATCAGAAGAGGCCCGAGCTCAAAGCCGAGGGCGAGTCGCTCTGCACAATTGATCTTGAACCCAGCGGACCGGCGGTCAAGCTGTGCATCACTCACACCATCGAGCGCGAACCCTCGAAACTCATCGAGGCAGTGTCCGGCGGATGGCCGAAGATTCTTTCCAACCTGAAGTCCCTGCTGGAGACCGGCTCCGCCGTTCTGCAGGACGCATACCCGACGCAGAGCGTCCATTCTGGAAAGCGGTAACATGCCTAGCGTGAGTCGCTGGACAGTAAGCCGTTGGTCGGGGCCGGACGCGAGGTGAGCTGAAATTCCAAGCCGGTTATGACGTGTCGGCCAGCTTCATCCGCTTGAGAATGGTCCGGTAGCGTGAATCCCCACTCAGTGCGGCCAAGAAAGGGTCATAGCGGAACCAGATCATGCCGGGATCGCCAGTCACCGCCTTGCCGAGCCATTCGAACGCCTTATCCGCGTCGCCGAACGACGCATATGTCTCTGCGATCTGGAATTCGGAACCGGCAGATTTGACCAATAGATTCTTCAGCGCCGCGTCGGCATCGGCGTTGCGATGGGCGGCGTGATAGCCCAACGGCAACCCGAAGTTGCGCCAGTCCGGATTGGCTTCCATTTCGAATTCCCCGATTGCGGCCTTTGTATCGCCACGTAGCAGCAAGACGCGGCCGAGTTCGTAGTGAGCGGCGGAAAAGTTTGGGCTGACGGCAAGAATTTGCCGCAACAGCTGTTCTGCTTCATCCAGCTGCCCTACATAGAAAAAAAGGCGCGCGGCATATCGTCGGCCCAGCAAATTTAACGGCTCGCGATCAAGGACTTCTTTCATTTGTGCGATGGCATCCGCGTGGCTACCCGTGATAAGAGTTTGAATCGCCCGATTTAATAGGGCGTTCCAATTGCCAGGATCCAGCTGCAGTGCTCTCGCTCTCGTTTCAGCTGATTTCTTCCAATCGAACCTCAGCATTTGGAGGGTGCCCAGTATCGAATAGGCGTCCGCCAAAGCCGGGTCGAGCTCGATAGCGCGCCGTACCGATTGCTCTGCGCTCCGATACGCATCCTCGATGGGCTCGTAGCCATTGCTGCCGCGGCGGAATTCGGCGTATCCGACTCCGTTCCAGGCGGGAGCATATCCGGGGTTCAGGGCGATCGCGCGCCGAAAAAGTTTGAGCGCCTCGGCCGTGCCGGCGTCAGTGTCGCTTTGTAGGGCAAAATTTCCCTGCAGCAGGAGATTGTGTGCTTCGGTGTTTTCGGTACGCGCTGCGGTGGTTGGTATGCCCCCTGCCAGTGTCACCTTGAGCTTATCGACGACCACGCGCGCAATATCGTCCTGAACCTTGAACACGTCCTTCAGGTCCCGGTCGTAGGTTGCGCTCCAAAGATGGAAACCGTTGTCGGCGCGGATCAGCTGGGCGGTGATGCGAATCGTGTTGCCGGCTTTGCGCACGCTGCCTTCGAGCACGTTGGCTACACTGAGCGCTCGGCCTATTTCGGCGATTGTCACGGGGCGGTCTCGAAAGGAAAACGATGAGGTTCGCGCCGTCACCTTAAGTTCCGGGATTTGCGCGAGCAAGTCGATCAGTTCCTCGGACAAGCCGTCGGAGAAATACTGCTGATCCTTCTTCTCGCTCAAATCCGTGAAGGGCAGCACCGCGATCGATTTTTCGAGTGTCGCCGGCGAACTCGCAGTCCCGGCGACCGACGACGCGGAGGTTGTCGTGGAATCAGTTGGCGTTGTTCGACGCGAAAGGCCGATGTAAACCACAGCCCCGATGAGCAGCGCGCTCAGCACGATCAACGGCAGCGAGAGGCGACGCGGCGGCGACGCACGACTGTCCGGCACCGCATTCGGTATAGACGGCGCGGAGCTGAGGCTGGAATCGGGCGCCAGCAGGCGGCGTAGCCGGTTTACAAATTCTGGCGTGGTTTCGCCGTTCGGAAGGCGCGTCCATTGGATTTCGCGGAACTTGTCGGGAACGCGGGCATCGGCGTCTTTAGTCTCGTCGATAATCACGGGGACCAAGAAAGGTCTCTCCGCCGCCATCAGATGCGATCGGTCGACTGCCAGTTTCCACTCCAGTCGAAAGTAACCCTCAATGCGGGCACGAGAGTGCGACGAGATGATGGGAACAAACAACGCGCAGGATTTGATCTGTGTGCGGATGGCTGTGTCCCAGGCATCACCGCCGCGTAGTTCGCTCTGGTCGAACCATACCTCGATGGAGGCCGCCCGCAGGGCGGCGCAAATTCGCTGCGCGGCCGCCGTGTCCTCGGAAGCGTAACTTAAGAATACGGCGCCGTTCAGTTCAGTCACCGACGACAAACCACATCAGTTGCAAGTCGATCATTCGACATTATACCGAGAAGCCGTCTACGCCAGATCGTCATTCGCCAGGTTACAAACCCAACGATTGCTGCTCCGGCGGAGGCGGTCCGATGTGAATCCCCTCAATGTGGAGCATGCGAAGCTTCGCGGCTGAGCCGCCCGGCGCCGAAAAGCCGCCCACCTTGCCGCCGGCGGCCAACACGCGATGACAGGGAATGATCAACGGAACCGGATTTCTGGCCATCGCTTGTCCGACGTCACGCGCTGCCTCCGGTCCGGCGCCAAGCTCTTTCGCCAGGGCGCCGTAGGTCGTGGTCTGACCCCAAGCGATGCGCCGTGCGGCGGCATAGATTTGCTTGAAGAACTCCTGCTGCTCGCCGAGGTCCAGTTGCACGCCGGAAAAGTCGATCTTCTCACCCCGGAAATAGCGCTCAACGGCAGCGACCACCTCCTGTACCAGGGGAGGGGGTGTGCCGGGCACGGCGCCGGACAGACGGCGCAGTAGATTTCGCTCAGTCGCTAGCGTGTCGCGTGCCGGCAGCTGGAAGCGCGTGATGCCGGCGCTATTCCAGGCGATACCGCAGACCCCGCCTGCAGTCTCAAAGATCAAGTAGCGGTGAGCGGTCAAGACCGGCGACATGGTTCGAAGGGTAGCATCGCTACAGGACGCTCCAATGCCAGGGGAGCGCCGTTGATGGAATACCCTGTGGTACCGGCTCTGGCACAGGGATCGGCAGGTGCGCAGCCAAGGCGGGGAGCCACCGCTGTTCGTTGACCAACAGTGTCGCGGCGCTGGCGCGGCGCGGAACCCGCACCGCCAGCGAACAGCCCAGCCGAAACATGGCGTTGTCCCATCCCGCGCCGACCGTGCGCAACTCCAAGTGCGCGAGGTCAGTGTGCTGCAGCCGCAGCAACGACTGTACCGGCGGCGCATCGACGGCAAGGTCGGCGGCCGGCGTCAGAACCCTACTCTGCCAAGTTGATCCCCGAACCGCCCATCTCCTTGGGCATGTCCTTGAACTTCGGCTTGCCGTCGTGAATGTGCAGCACGGTTTCCTGGTAGTTGACATGCACGCCGGGCTCGAATTGTAGCTGAGGCAGCATTGCGGCATAGATGTCCACCAGGCCCATGGTCGGATGATCCGTGAACAGATGGCCGCCGCAAGTCTTGCACCATTTGCGAAAACTAATGGGTGTTTTGTTGTAGGTGCCGATGTTGGCGGCGCCCTGCGTCACCTTCAGTGCATCCGGTTTCCACAGCGAAAATGCGTTGATCGGCCCTGCTGACCAGTGCCTGCAGGACGTGCAGTGACAATAACCCATTGCCGCCGGTTCGCCCGACACCTCGAATTTGACCGTGCCGCAAAAGCACTCTCCGGTGTGATTTTTTTCAGTACCCATGGTAGCGTCTCCTAACGTCGCTCGACTTTCCTAACCGGCGTAGTGTATCGAGCAGCTGTCGACGCTTGAATGATCAGCCGTCCGGCGCTCTTGCTCGATCGTCCGTGGAGAAAGCGATGGATGCCTTGTCGGATGTGTTGCGGACGGTGCGCCTGACCGGCGCCATTTTCTTCGATATCCACGCGTCGGAACCCTGGGTGGCGGAGACGCCGCAGGGCGAAAGCATCGTTGAGGCAATGTTCCCTGGTTCGGAACACCTTATTTGTTATCACGTCATCATCAAGGGCACTTGCTGGGCGGTGGTTCCGGGAGAACCGCCGATTCGCCTTGCCGCCGGCGACATCATCGTTTTGCCGCACGGCGATTCGCATGTGTTGTCGAGTACGCCGGGCATGCGCCGCACGCCCGATATGAGCCTGTATCGCATGCCACCCGGCGGACAACTGCCGGTGAGCATTTCCATGGGCGTCCCACAGGGGGAACCCGCACATTTCATCTGCGGATTTCTAGGCTGGGATGCCCGGCCCTACAATCCTCTGCTGGCGGCGCTGCCGCGAATCATTCTGATCAACAATCACATGGGCGGCGCGCTGGCGGACTATGTGCGGTTCGCCTTGGCCGAATCGAAGGCGCCACGGATGGGCGCGCAGGTGGTGCTCAGCCGCTTGAGCGAACTGATGTTCGTCGATGTGGTGCGCCGCTATCTGGAGTCCTTACCGGCCGACCGCACGGACTGGCTCGCGGGGCTGCGCGATCCTTTCGTCGGCCGCGCGCTCGCGGCATTCCATCGCACCCCCGGCCGCGCCTGGACCATCGAGTCGTTGGCGCGCAACGTCGGGCTGTCTCGGTCCGCATTGGCGGAGCGCTTTACTCAGTTCGTCGGTCAACCTCCCATGCAGTATTTGACTCACTGGCGGATGCAGCTGGCCGCGAACCACTTGCTGAGCGGGATGGAAAGCATAGCCGCGATTGCCGGCCGAGTCGGCTACGAATCCGAGGCGGCCTTCAGCCGGACGTTCAAAAAGGTGGTGGGAACGCCGCCCGGCCTGTGGCGCAGACAGCGTAATGAAGGCCGCAAGCCGTAAGACTAGGTTCTTAGATACGAGGCGCCGTCCATCAAACTCATCACCGATTTCCTAACTTGACGGCCTTCAAGTGTCCGGGACGAAGCTCGCCGCGCTTCAGGACCACCACCAGCTGACGCCAGTTGTCGATAAAATGCCGCGCGCGCTCTGCACCGATGCGCCGGACGATGACGGGATTGAGGCGCCCCTCCATGGCCTGCAGTTCTCGCTGGGCAAGATCCAAATACCATTCGTGACGGTCACGGATCTCTACGCTCTCGAAGCCCGCTATTCGCAGCGCCGCCGCGCTCTTAGCAAGAGTCGCCATGTTGTAGGCGATGCCTTCGAGGCGGAAAAACTCCAACATTTCCGCGGAATACTCTGCGGTGCCGCCGCGTAACCAGTCACTCGCAATGAATCGCCCTCCGGGGCGAAGCACCCGCAGCACCTCGGCGAAGATGGCCGGTTTGTCCGGAATCTGGACCAGTGAGTCCTTCGAGAACACCACGTCGAAACTTCCGTCGGCAAACGGGAGCGGGCCACCCGTGACTTGGACTGTTCGAATGCGATCGGTCAGCCGTGCTCGCGCGACGCGCTCACGCATGCTCGCCAGCAATGAGGGGTCGATATCGATGCCCACCACCGAAGCGGCCGCATATTTCGCCACCAGTAGTTCATCGATGACACCCAAGCCGCAACCTATGTCCAAAACGGTGCAGCCGGCGATGTCACTTCCCTCCAGCAGGCGTGCAACTTCCTCGGCTCCTCCCGGCGACAAAAAGCCATCGCCCCAAATGATCTGCAGCAGCGCCTGCATGCCGTCGTCGTATTCACCCGGCACGCTCGGCCGCCCAATCTTCGACGCCTCGAGCGGCATCATGTGGCGTTAAGCTCGCTCAAGAGCGCTTTTGCGCCATAGACCTTATCGAGCGCCTCACGAATGATCGCAGGGTGTACCGCGACGGCTCGATTGTTCGACCCATCGAACCAGTAATGGCCGGCGATGGAGTGAATGTTGCCGTCGAACATCAGTCCGACGATTTTGCCGCCGGCGTCGATCAACGGACTGCCCGAATTGCCGCCCACGATGTCGCTGGTGGTCGAAATGCAGAATGGCGTGCTCATATTCAGCTGATCCTTCACCTTCATCCAGCGATCGGGGATTTTGAAAGGTGAAGCGCCCGTAGCACGCTCGAAGGCGCGGCCGAGATAGGTGAACGGCTCGACCGGCGAGCCGTTTTCGACCCAACCGAGCACGGTGCCGTAGTTGAGGCGCAAAGTGAACGTGGCGTCCGGATAGACATTCGTACCATAGACTTTGAAACGAGCGGCGGCAATTCTTTGCGCCGAGGCGGCAATCGGCGCTTCAACTTGATCCTCGAATCGCTTGCGGACGGCGCGCGCTTCGGGGTCGACCGCCCGGGCGAACTCGATCATCGGATCGAGCGACGCGTCGACGGCCGCCTTGCCGCCCTGCCACAACTGTTTGCGCACAACCGCATCGTCGAGCTTCGTCTCGGCAATGAGCCTGGCCGCCAGTGACTCGGGCGATTCTTTGGAGAGCAGCCGGCGTACTACCGGATGATCCGGACCCAGCCATTCGCGCATGCGCTCCAGAGACAGGGACAGCGTCAATACCTCGAGCTCCGGATACACGGGAACTTGCGCGTAAAGTTCGCGCTGGATCGCCGGCAGTGACGCGTCGGTGAATTCCCGCAATCGGTCGACATTAGGCCTGGTGCGCTCGTCGGCGCCGCGCAGCAGCAGACGGGCATCGCGAAACAGGCCGCTGTTAAACCCTGCGGCGTTCTCGAGG
Source organism: Gammaproteobacteria bacterium (assembly GCA_025355445.1). Lineage (GTDB taxonomy): Bacteria > Pseudomonadota > Gammaproteobacteria > Steroidobacterales > Steroidobacteraceae > Bog-1198. The sequence goes on along the minus strand of JANXZQ010000058.1, from coordinate 16,312 downwards.
AATGAATAGTCAAGGTACAGAATCCGCTCGCGGGCAGTGGCGGATTCGATCTCGTGCCATGGATCGGCGCCGGGCAGCTGTGCGCTCTCTCGCAATTTCTCTTCCGCCTCGGTCTTGCTGGTCAACAGCTTCGGATCGTTCAGCGCATCGAGCTGCTTGCGGCGTACTTTGATCGCGTTTTGCAGGCTATTGAGGGGCGCCTGCACTATTCGCGCGTCGGCTGGATTAGTGGTTCCGAATTGGATGAAGCGGCCGCGCAGCTCCGCGGCACGCATCAAAGTGATGGGCAATGGCAGGTCGCGGTCGAATTCGAGCTGGGCGCGTGTTTGCAGGCGCGCTGTCGAGCCGGGGTGGCCGGGCACGAACACCAGTTGGTTGACGTGGAGTCCGTCGAAATTGATCCGCAGATAGTTCGGCGTGTTCGCCGGCTTGTCGTTTTCGTAGGCGCGCAACACCGAAAAATCGAGCGACCAGCGGGGGAATTGAAAATTATCCGGATCACCGCCGAATGAAGCGATGTCGGCCTCCGGGGCGAATACCAACCGGACGTCGTCGTAACGCTTGTACTTATACAAAAAATATTGACCGCCCTGGTACAGCGTTACGATTTGGCATCGCAGTTTACCCGACTTGGCTCTTGCACTAGCCTGCTCGCAACTCTGTTCGAGAGTGGTCAACGTCCGCTTGCGCGCATCGTTGGCCGCCGTATCGCTGAGGCCAGCGATGGCTGTGGAAATCGCAGCGGTGACGTTCTCGCTGCCCACGAGCACGTCCGCCAGCTGGGAGAGGCAGCGCAATTCGGCGCGCCGGCTCGGCGCGGCGAATCCGGTCTGCACCAGGCTAATGTCCTTGGATGACAGCTCCGCGAGGCACGATTCCACACAGTGGTGATTGGTGAGTATCAGGCCCTCGGGCGACACGAATGAGGCAGTGCAATTGGTGAGCCGGATGGTCGACAGCCGCACATGGTCGAGCCACGCCGGGGTGATGTCGGCTTCGTAACGCTGCTTTACCGCGCTCGACGGAAAATTATCGAACGTCCACATTCCCTCGTCTGCAACGGCGGGCAGAGCCGCCAGACAGGCCAGCACCAGCAGAAGTCCACGCATTGAATCCTCGTCTTATGATGTATCCGCCATAGGCAATGCGGAGATTCTATCTTCCGCTACAATCCCCAGGACATTATCGCCCTTGACGCGCCTAACGCAATTGAACTCAGACATCAACTCTCCGAATTCGATCCAGGTAAGGCGCCGCGGCTTCACCTCGCTCGAAAACGCGGACTTTCGAGTGTTTTTCTTGGCCGCGACCGCGGCGATGATGGCCGACAACATAGAACACGTCATCAGCTACTGGGTGATATTCCAGAAATTTCACTCGCCGGCATTAGCCGGCTTTGCGGTCGTATCGCATTGGGTGCCGTATTTGCTGCTGGCAGGATTCAGCGGCAGATTGGCTGATCGATTCGGTCCGCGACGCCTCATTCTGGCCGGCATGCTGCTATTCATGGTGGTATCCGTCAGTTGGGGCATTATGTTCATGTCGTATTCGACGGCGAAGTGGAAGGCGGTGGTGCTGCTCGTCATCCATGGGTTGGCAGGCGTCCTATGGGTGCCTGCTTCGCAGGTCATGATTCACACAATGGTGAGCGTCGACGAACTGCCGAGCGCAGTGCGAGTCTTTGCGACCGGTCGCTATCTGGGCTTTGTCGCAGGTCCCGCGGTCGGCGCCGCGCTGCTGCTCCTTTGCGGGAAATCCGTCGGCATTCTCATCAACGCGCTCATTTATGCTCCGCTTTTCCTGTGGTTGATTTACGGGCCCTACGGCTCGCGCGACTCGGATAGGCAGGGAAAGCCACAGGCAGTCAACGGGTTTGCCGATATTTGGGCGACGCTTAGGGTGGTTTCCAGGAGTCCGGTATTATTCTCTACAACGGTGTTGATCGCCGCTTCGTCGTTTTTTGTCGGCAACGCCTACCAAGCTCAAATGCCGGGATTTGCCCTCGATCTAGGCCACGGCCGGGGGGATTTTTCCTACGCCGCGCTGCTTGCGGCCGACGCGGTCGGCGGCCTGGCCGCGGGATTGGTATTGGAGAGCAGAGGATTGCTGCCGCCTCGAGTGCGTACCGCGTTTATATTGGCGATGATTTGGTGTTGCGCGCTTATCGGCTTCGCCAGATCAAATGTCTACGCGCTGTCGATCGGGCTATTGTTCATCGCAGGGTTTGTTGAGCTGAGCTTTAACGCAATGGCACAGGCGCTGGTGCAGTTGAACGCTCCGGGGGAGATACGCGGGCGTGTCATCGGCGTATTCTCGATGTTTGCGATGGGCTCGCGCACTTTCAGCGGTTTGAGCGTCGGCCTGCTGGGCTCCATCATCGGCATCCATAACTCGCTGAGCTACAGCGCCGCGGCCTTGCTGCTCGTCTACGTGGCGATATTCGCGATTCGATATGGGCGCAGCCGTTGGCGTGAGGGCGAGGCTGGGTGACGCCTCCCAACGATACCGATTTTATGCAACGCGCCCTCGCACTTGCGCAGCGTGCAGCCGCGCAGAACGAGATCCCTGTCGGCGCGCTGCTGGCATTGGACGGCGAGGTAATCGGCGAGGGGTGGAATCGTCCGATAGCTGAACATGATCCCACCGCGCACGCGGAAATCGTGGCACTGCGGGCCGGCGCGCAGCGCCTGCGCAATTATCGGCTCGGCGGGACCACGCTTTACGTGACCCTGGAGCCGTGTGTGATGTGTATGGGTGCCGTGTTCAACGCACGCGTGTCGCGAGTGGTATTCGGCGCCTGGGATCGAAAGGCCGGTGCCTGCGGCAGCGTCGTGGATTTGCCGCGTGAACAAAAGCTCGCGCATCGCATCGATGTGTTCGGCGGGGTGTGCAGCGACGAAAGCGCTGCTCTGCTGCGGCAATTCTTCGAGACGCTGCGCTAGTTGAGGGCGGCGGCGCCGGCCCCCCAGACCCACTCCAAGAGGTCCCGATAACCGCGCACGTTATCCACATAGCGTACCGGCTCCCAACCGCGCGCATAGCCGTTTTCGGTTTGCGTGTACCAGTGTTCCTGCTCGAGCAGCGGCAGAAATTCGCGCACGTCCTGCCATGAATCCGGGTCGCGTCCGGCCTTTTGCGTCAGCACTCTGGCGTCCTCCAAGTGCCCGTAGCCGATGTTGTAGGCGGCGAGCGCGAACCATGTGCGATCCGGCTCCGGGACGTGGGTGGGAATTTTCTCGTAGACCTGCCGGAAATAGCGGGCTCCGCCAAAGATGCTCTGCCGGGCGTCGGAGGGGTTCGTCACTTTGGCTTCGCTCGCAGAATTCATGGTCAGCTGCATCAACCCCTTGGCGCCCGACGCCGAGGCCGCGCTCGGGTTCCACTTCGACTCCTGATAGCCGATGGCGGCCAGCAAGCGCCAATCCTGGCTGCTTTGCTCAGCTGCCTCTTCGAACCATTTTCGGTAGAGTGGCAGGCGGCTTTGCAAGTGGCGCATGAAACCGCGCGCACCGACGAACTCCACGTCCTCTGAGCGGCCGTAGTAGCGTTTGACGATCGCGGCGAGTTCGCCGTCGACGCTGAGATGCGCGAAATAGTTGCTCATGTCATGTAGAAATCCGGGGTCGCGCGTGCTCGCGGCCCAGGCGAGGGATTGACTGCCGGTAAAGTCGAAGGCAACCCGCAGCTCCGGATGGGCATCGTGCGCCAATGCAAATTCCGTGGAGTCCGCAATGGTGTAGTCGATGCTGCCGTCGGCGACGCCGTCGAGAAGCGCCTGTGTGTCCGTGGTGGCGTTCTCCACCCATACCAGGCCGGGAAGCAAATTACGGGCCATGTACAGGGTCTTTGCATGGGAGCTGCCGGCAGCTATCTCCAGATCGCCGCCGCCGATTTCGGCAAGAGATCCCGGTCTGACCGCGCCGCGCCGGTAAATCAAGTGCTCGCGGACCCTCTGATACGCAGGGCCGAATTCGATGCCGGGGATTTCCTGCGAGGGCACCTTCAGGCCCGCTGCGGCCAAGTGCGCGTGGCCCGAGGTGAGCGCAGAGTAGATCTCGGCGTAGCTGCGCACCGGCGTGATTTTGAGCTTCACGCCGAGCTCATCCGCGAAGCGCCGTGCGAGTTCGTATTCCGGGCCCTCAGGCATATCGTCCGGCCCTCGATAATAGGCCAGCGGACCATTGCGCGTGACTACCCGCAACTCGCCCAAGGTCTTGATCTGGTCGATCAGACTGGGCAGAGGAGTGCATGTGCCTAACAACGTTACGGCGGACACCGAAAGGGTGACCTTCGTCCAGCGTTGCCAATTCATGTTGAGCTTGAAGTTACGCACGGTCGTGAGCTGATTAGAGTCCCGTGAGGCTGGGCGAGTTCTGTTCTCGAGACAGGCCCGTTGCCGATGCGCTAGAATAATCCTTTATTTGTCCCTACGGACTCTTGACAAATGCGTTTCTATCACCCCTGACTATCAGGTCACATTGCGCATCGCTTAAGTTAACGCCGTAAACAAATAAGTCAACGCAGCAATATCTTAAGTTAACCGGAGAGGTACCGAAGTGGTCATAACGGCGCCGACTCGAAATCGGATGGTCGGGTAATTCCGGCACGTGAGTTCGAATCTCACCCTCTCCGCCAATTAAACAGGCTCCTTTCCCGGGGCCTTTTTATTTCTGCGATTTGTGCGCGGTGATCCGATCGAGCGGTAGGCCGCCGCATCGCTGGAATAAGCGTTGACGGTCTCCGCCACGCTCACTGATTGCGGGATTTGCCAGGGTGGATCATAGTGGGTCAGCCGAAACGGCAGCCATTTTGTTCGAGGTGATTCATGGGCGATAAGACAGAAGACCGCAAGCGGCGCCGCCGCGCTCCGCTCGATACTCCCACCGATCTCAAGCCGGCCGCGACGCGGGATATCGCGGGCGCCATGAACGCCATATTAGCGGATGTCTATGCGCTGTATTTCAAGACTAAGAATTTTCATTGGCACTTGAGCGGTCCGCATTTCCGCGACTATCACTTGCTCTTCGACGAGCAGGGCGACCAGTTGTTCGCCATGGCGGATCCCATTGCTGAGCGCATTCGCAAAGTCGGCGGATCAACGATCAGGTCCATCGGACACGTCAGCCGTCTGCAACGGGTGAAAGACAACGACGCAGAATATGTGGATCCGAAGGATATGCTTGCGGAACTGCGCGAAAACAATAAGGAGCTGGCAGCCCGGCTGCGCGAAGTCCACGACGTGTGCGACGAGCACCGCGACATCGCCACGGCCAGCCTGATCGAGGTTTGGATTGACGAAACCGAAAAGCGCACGTGGTTTCTCTTCGAGGCCGGCCGCCAGGGCGATTCCGGCAAGTAACTCAAGACTAGGGCGCGGCGGGTACCAGACGAATGCGGGTGATTTCCGAGGGCACGCCGAAGCGATTCGGCGGCCCCCAGTAGCCCGTGCCGCGGCTTACGTAGACCCATAAATCCTTCAATCGATATAGACCGCCGGTGAAGGGCTGGAAGAATCCGATAAACAGATTCCAAGGCCAAAATTGACCGCCGTGGGTGTGCCCCGAGAGTTGCACATCGAAGCCGGCGGCGGCGGCCGCATTCGCCGAATTCGGTTGATGAGCAAGCAGGATCCTTGCTCCGGCATCGGCCGGTGCACCGCGCAGCGCCGCTACCGGGTCGCTGTGCTGAGCCGCATCAAAATGATGAGCACTCAAGTCCGTGACGCCGGCGAGGATTAGGGAGGCGCCGTCATGGCTCAAGACCACGTGTTGGTTCTTGAGAACCCGCAAACCGAGGCGCCTGATTTCCGTGGTCCAGGCGCGTTCGCCGGAATAGTACTCGTGATTACCTGTGACGAAGAAGGCGCCATGACGTGCGCGCAGCCCGGACAACGGCGCGGTGTGGGCGGATAGTTGCCCGACGCTGCCGTCGACCAAATCGCCGGTCACGGCAATCAGATCCGCCTTCAGGCCGTTGACGCGAGCGACGACTCCCTCGACGAAACCGCGTTTAATCGTGGGCCCCACATGCACATCGCTGATCTGTGCAATCGAAAAGCCGTGCAGAGCACTGGGAAGACCGGAGATGGGGATATCGACGTTGATAATGCGTGGCCGGCGGCGCGCGATCAAGAGACCCGCGAGCGTGACGAAGGCCGTGAGCGCCACGGTCCACCGTGCGGTCGGGCCCGACAAAGAGGCAGCCTGCTGCGCAGGCAAAAGCACAAGGGCTCCGAGCAACACAATATCGCGCAGCAAAGTGAACACGAACAGCGAAGAGAAGAATCCCATGGACAAGAGGCCGATCCACGAGAAAACGCCTGCCAATCGGGGATTACGGAAGGAGCGACTGCGTACCGAGACAGGGATGACTACGCAGTAGGCGATCAAGAACACGATGCCGGCGCAAACCGCGATGGGACCGACCGACAAGGCCGGCAACAATCGCCAGCCGATATAGCCCGGAAGCGAGAAAATCAACCACAGGGGACTCAAGAACACGCGGCGCACAGTCACGCTCGCGATCTGGGGGCGGTGACGTGCGAGTTCAAGATCCCGGCGTCGGCGTGCGCAAGGATTCCATTCCTCTGAATTCGACAAATTGGGTCGTCGTCGCCCACAGATAGTCGCCGTACAGAAAAGGCTCGAAAAGCGTTGCGCCTGCCAGAGGCAGCGGCCGAATCTCGGCATCGGCACGCGCTTCGTAGAAGAACGGGATGGACATTCGCTCCCGGCCCGTTCCGATGACGCGGTGTTCCGTTGCTTTGATTAGACCCCCGCACCAACGCTCGAGCACCTTGCCGAAATTGACCGCCAGCCCATCGTCGCTGGGAGGCACGTTGAGCCACGCGCCGTTGCGATGTCGCGCCTGCAAACCCGCGACCCCGTCCTGTGCCAAAAGCGTCAGAAAACCGGAATCGACGTGCGGCGCACCGTTCACGTAAAATCGCCCGCCGTTATGGCTCACCCAGACGTCAGGATCAACTCGCGCCGCTTGCTCAACATCGGTCCGAAGCGGATAGCGCAGCAGCCGCAATGTCGACAAACCCTTTTCGAAAGACCCATCGAAGAAGTGCTGCTCGAGCGATAGACCGCGTGCAATCGCGCGCATCAACGCCTGGCTTACTTTCTCCATGCCGCGATAGTAGGCCGCCGCCGATTCGCGCCAGCCCGGCAACACCCTCTCGGATGGCAAGGGCGTGGCTTCGCGCAGCGGATCGGCGCTGTGAACCAGCGATGCGCCGTGCACTATGTCGGCCCCTAAGTCGATGCCCTCCTTGGCAGTGAGGAATCCGGTCTGCAAAGGGAACCATCCCCGATACACATTCTGGTGCGTGGGATCAAACTTTTGCCGCCACAGTTTGCGGGTTTCGCTCTCAGGGAGATCAAACAGCCGCAATAGATGCGCTCGCGCCGCATGGCCCAGCGGCACATCGGTGGGCAGGCCGCTCACCACCATAAAACCGGAGGTTGCTGCTGCCGCCATGATTGCCTGATCGGCGAGGTCGCGCTCTCGCGATGCGTCGCGGAAGAGCGGAGCGATATCGATGCAGGGAATCGAGTCTTCCATGGAGAGATCTTGCGAGCGCGCGCGGCCCTACATTGATAGAATATACCCATGGGTCCTTACGTCGACTCCGTTATTTCCGATGAGGTGATGCCCGCTGCGACCGGCGTGGTGGTGATCGGCGGCGGCATCATCGGAACATTCGCTGCGCTGACTCTGGCCGGTCGTGGGATACAAGTGGTGCTCTGCGAGAAGGGATACATCGCATGCGAGCAGTCCAGCCGCAACTGGGGCTGGTGCAGGCAGGCGGGCCGAGACGTTCGGGAAATGCCGCTGATCGTGCAGAGCCTGCAGTTGTGGCGCGACATGAACGTTGTGACGGAATCAGACAGCGGCTTTCGCCAGTGCGGGGTCCTTTATGTGGGGGAAAGCGACGCCGATGAAGCGCGCTTTGCGGATTGGGCGCAGATGGCCAAACCCTACGATATCGGCGCCCTCATCGTGCACGGCGCCGAGCTCGCGGCGCTCATGCCCGGAGCGAGCCGCGCGTATCCCTGCGGATTGTTCGTGCCCACCGACGGCTGCGCGGAGCCTCAGCGCGCGGTGCCGGCCATGGCGGGCGCCGCGCAGCGCAAGGGTGCGATCATCCTTGCGCACTGCGCACTGCGCGGTGCGTGGAATTGAGCGCGCGGGCGGCCGAGCCGCGGCAGTCATCACCGAACGAGGCCGGATTGGATGCGATGCGGTGATTCTCGCCGGCGGTGCGTGGTCCAGTTTGTTTTGCGCGAACCTCGGCATTCGGCTGCCGCAATTGAAAGTGCTTTCCTCAGTGATGCGCACGGCACCTGTAGCGGATGGACCGGACGCATGTACGTATTTGGATGCTGTGGGATACCGCAAGCGACGTGACGGCGGATATACCATTGCTCGGGGGGCCGGCTACGTGGCGCCCTTCGTGCCCGATTCGCTACGCTACCTGCGCGATTTTCTACCGACCCTTCGCAAGGAGCTGGGCTCCTTGCGACTGCGGGTGAATGCCCAGTCGCTGCGCGAATTTCGCGCCTCCCGCAGCTGGCCGCTGGATAAGCCGAGCCCGTTCGAAGCGGCACGGGTACTGGATCCCGAACCGAACGCCACGCTGAACGGGGAAGCTCTGGCCGCCATGATCGCGCTGTATCCGCAATTCCGCGACGTGCCCATTGTGCAGCGGTGGGGAGGGTATATCGATGTCACGCCCGATGTCGTGCCTTACATCAGCCCAGTCGGTACCGTACCGGGCCTGACGGTCGCGACTGGGTTTTCTGGTCATGGATTTGGGATTGGGCCGGCTGCCGGCCGCCTGGCGGCTGAACTCGCCATTGGCGCCAAGCCGTCCGCGGATCCGACGCCGTTCCGAGCCTCGCGATTCAACGACGGCTCGCCGATCGTCATCGGCCCGGAAATCTGAATGTAAGCTACCGCCGCCTGCCGCTCATCGAGGCTTGCGGAACTTCAGCACGTAGTTATCCGCCTCGCCGATCGCGACATACTTGGCGCGATCCTTATCTCCCTGTGCAAGCGTCGGCGGCAGAGTCCATACCCCGTCAACCCAGTCCTTGGTGTCGCGTGGGTTGGCATTGATTTCCGACGCACCGACGAATTCGAATCCCGCCTTCTTCGCCAGGGCAATTGTAAAGTCTTGACGAACATAGCCGCTCTTGGCTTTTGGGTCCTGCGGCTGGTCATTGCGGCCGCGATGCTCTTCGATACCGAGAATTCCGCCGGGTTTGAGCGCCTTGAAGGACGCCGCGAGAGCTTCATCCGCGAAACCGTCTTCCATCCAGTTATGCAAATTGCGGAATGTCAGCACCAGATCGGCCGAGCCGGGCGGGGCGATGTCGAAGTGCCCCTTGCCCAGCGTCGTTTCCTGAAGAGTGCCAAGCCGATCCTTCTCTGCGGCAATGCGCGCATGAAATCGCTTTACTCCGCTGTCCTCCTCGGCATTACCGGGCACCGGCAGGGCAATGTAGTAGTGGCCGTGCGCAGCGAGATAGGGTCCCAGAATGTCCGTCCAATAGCCGCCGCCCGGCCACAACTCGACCACTGTCATGGTGGGGGTGATCCCGAAAAATGTCAGCTCTTCGACGGGGTGACGGGCGGAATCTCTGGCCACATGGGCGGGAGTGCGTTGGGGACTGCCGATCGCGCCCGCGAGCCCCGGGTCGGCGGCGCCCAAGGAAACAGCAGGCCCGATGAGAGCGATTAGGGTTAGTGCAAGCAAGGCGCGGGGGCGGAAACTTTGCATGGATAATCCTTTGTCGGTGCGTTTATCGAGCCGCAGTATCACAAATTCATGCGTGTCGCGTCGGCCAATCGCCTCTGGCGTTCAGTTTGGCGGGCTGTCGCCGGTAAAACTGATCGGCGTCGCTCCCGTCACCTTGCCGATGGTCGCCTTGTCGCTGACATAGAGTTGCACTTCGCGCTCGAAGCGCATTTCACCTTGCACAGTCGCGCCAGGGCCAATGACGATGCGGGGCACGTCGTGCGTCAGTTGAATCAACTGGGTGCCCGGCTTCTCGACCACGATGCCGCCATCCACATGTGATGTGCCGGTAATGCTGATGCTGCCGTTGACCGTCTTGATTCCCGCACCCACATGGGCGGAGGTGAGGGTGATTTTCCCGTTCACGTTCGACAGTGAGCCCAAGATCTCCGCACCGTCATCCAAGGTGAGTTCGCCGTTGACCGAGGATGCGTCGCCCGACAGATGCGCGCCACTGCCCAGCGTTACGGATCCGTTCACGCTCTCCAAAGACTTCGCCGTCGCATGTTCTCCTAAGTGCACGCTGCCATTCACGGTACTCGCGCTGGTGACCGCAGCGTTGTCATCGATATGAATAGCACCATTAACGGTGGTGGCGGCAACCGGCGGCTTGCCGGCCGCCACGTGCACTGAGCCGTTAACCTTGGTCGACCCATCGCCGTTGTCCGAATCGCTGCACGCCGACAAGGTGATCAGCGCGGCCAGTGCAATCAGAAAGCTACCGACTCCGGCCCGCGGCGCCGACTGTGATTGGCGGAGGCCCGGCATCGGGCCAATATTCGAGACGATTCCATTGCTCACGGTGGCTTCCCAGTGTTCCTGTGCCGCTACTGTACCAGCACCGCGCGAGACCTCAACTGGCAGGCCGTTCAGACGTCGCCAGGTGCTTCTGCAATCTATCGAGCGTCTGATTGCCGCCCTCGATGGCGTGCTGGTGATTGCCTGCGACGATTCACACTGTCGGTATTCTGACTAACACTTCACTACATGGTGAACTATAATGTCCAGCTCAATCGAACGTTCGCTGCATTGGTTGATCCAACTCGTCGTGCAATCCTCGCTCGATTGGAGCGGCAGGACGGCGCCTCGGTGAGCGATCTCGCCAAACCCTTCGCGATCAAATTGCCCGCGGTGATGAAGCATTTGGATGTGCTCGACGAGGCCGGACTCATCACGCGTTCCAAGATGGGACGCACAGTGACGGTACGGCTGTCGCCACAGCCCATTCGTGCGGCCCTTGATTGGCTGCGCCGTTACGAACGCTTCTGGTCCGCCAGTCTCGATCGGCTCGCGGTCTACGCAGAGCGTCAAGAAGCCGAGGAAAGGAAGAAAGCCCGATGACAAGTCTCACGCTCGTGCGCCGAATCGCCGCGCGGCCGTCAATCGTGTTCGACGCACTGACGACGCCGGAAGGCATCGCCTGCTGGTGGGGCCCGGACGATGGTCCCGTGCTGCTGGCGCAAACCGATGTGCGCGTCGGCGGGCGCTTCAGGGTGCGCTTTCGCACCCTCGACGGCTTGGAGCATGAGAGTAGCGGCGAGTATCGCGAAATTGTACGTTCGGAGCGATTGGCCATGAGCTGGCGCTGGGAAAACAACGAAGATCCGGGTGAGTCGCTGGTTGAAATCGAACTTCGAGTGATTCGGATCCAGGTTGTAAATTGATCGGTGCTCGAAATCCGTCGAGGCAGTGATGGCACGCCATACTGGTGGCGGTCATGACCGTCGGCTGGGGGCTCGACGGACGCTCGACGCCGCGCCAACATCGTCCGTTACCGCGGCAACGTGCTACTGCTACCCATCTCCTATCTGGTGATGAATTACACGTTCTAACTGCTCGGGGGCGGGTAGTGGGTCTTTACATTGCCACCTTGTTTGTCGTCTGGCAGGTTATTAACGCCGTTATCTTCCGCGAGCTGCCCACGATGCCAATTCTAGTAGGCGGCACGATCAGAACTTCGAGCCGCACCCAATGGCTAATGCGGCTTCGCTGCCGCAGCGTCCGCTGCCTTTTCGGCCGCCTGCGCTTTTGGACTTTCGCTGGTTTTTGCGAGAACTTTCCCTGTTCCCGCGTCCACCGCGACTTCGACGATGGATTTCTTGCCAGGAATTTTGATGTCGAAACTATAGATTAGGCAACCACCCTCCGCCTCTAGCTCACCACTCGCGACAGACGCGGATCCGACATTGACAGCTTTCAGCGCCGTTCTCTCCGCATCTGCTCGGGTAACCGTGGCAAGCGCCTGCAGATCGGAATCCGCAACGCCTGCCTTGGGGTGAATTGAGCAAGGCAACCCGACCGCGCCTGCGCCGAATGACGTCAATATCGCTGCTGTAATAACTAGCTGCTTCATTGGGGAGGTGTCCTCTCAAATACACAAACAACCTGGGAAGTTGAGACTCCAAGCGACGCCATCGCGCATCATGTCTTGAGGTTACTCCTTAGCACAATCGCATTCCGTACGGTACCGCACACCCGAAATAGCTCACCGCAATGCCCCATGGCGCGGATCAGTCGGTATTCGTTGCAGACCAGTCCCATCACCACCCATCGAAGCCCGTTAAGACGAAGAGACCTGCGATGACCAGGAACACCTTAATAACCCCTTGGCTGAGGAGATAAAAAGCACAAAAGTGCTGCGTACTGACGGTCAGTTTTTGGCGCCCTTCAATAGAACATTGACATAAAAGATTTGATGAATTCGGTGTTGGTTCATACCATCGCCCGCTCATCTATTCGATGACGTTGCTTTCGACTCGGCCGAGGCTTGATGCGGCAGGGCCGTCGAGAATCACGATCGCCATCCGCCTCGTGATTTCATGGCTGCGGCACTCGCTATCGAGCACCAGGGGCAACAAGGCGAGTGCTGGCTGGTCGCCCGGGTCGCCGTGTGCACGTTTGATAAGTCCAGAAGTTTACGGCTTTTGGACCACCTTTGCCGGAATCTGCAGCGTGGCAAAGAACCGGGGCGCCGATCTCAACGTGACTTGCGCGGGACGGCACGGGATATCGGCCAAACTAAAACGGGTGGTCTTTTTAAAATCCATCTGCTCGACGTCCTGCCATTGGCTGTCGAGCAGTTCCGCTGCAACCGTGCGGCCACCATCGTCCAGGTCCTGACACGGCCCCCACTTCAATGAAAAAGTGTGGCTTGGATTTGTGCCGCGATAAGCCATCGTGACCACGAGTTGATCCTTCCGCGCTGAATAGTAAACATTGGTGAAGTTGTCCGCCCGCACCGACGTTGACAACATTCCCGTCGGCACTGCCGTTACCAAAATGAACTCGACGACAACGAATACAGATAGGTTTTTCATTCATGCTCCTGACAGAAATCTCGAAACGTTCAGGCATCGAACCGCACGGGCCTTACGCAAGGTGGACGCTCTTTATCGAAAAAGAATGCATCATAAACTCAATAAGACATAAAAACCGGCAGGTTCATACGCGCGAGCAGGTCGCGGCGGTTGACTAGATGAACTTGCGTAGCCTGGACGCTGAGTTCCAACTCCTGGCCGATACGCAGGTCGTGTATCGTCGGGCGCTGCAATTGACGCGGTCGCGTCATCAGTGCGGAGCTGCCTCGGGTCTCGACGTGCCCGCGCCGAGACTCAAACGGATACTACAGCGGCGCAGTTGACGGATGCGACAGCCCGACGCGCGTTACTCAAACACGCAATCGCACGGCTTTTGGGAGACATCCCCGAACAGCTATCGATCCCGGTTTCTGCTGGACTCTGATAGCTCTTTATTGGGATCTGCGACTCTAACCAACGCCAGCCTGTGGGTGCCCTTGTTCGACCAGCGCATTTGTTGGTTCTTCGCCATACGGGTAATCATAATCTTGTGCACCGCCGATTCGGCGAGGTCACTTGAGATGGGAAGTGGCCTTTGGTATCGAGGTGCCCTCATTTTTGCTTCCGAAAGTGACGGTAGGACTTACCAAAAATATAGAGCGGGTGGCGGTTTTTCGTAACCAAAACAATACTCGATATAACCTTACCTATCTGTCCGGAACGGACCTTTGTGGCGAGTTTGCCGGCTGAGGGATTCGAACCCCCGACCTACGGTTTACAAAACCGTTGCACTACCACTGTGCTAAGCCGGCGTGGATGAACTCGCATTATAGCCGACGAATTCCGCGACGAAGCGTCGAACTGCGTTGGCGCCCGTCACGGCGCGCGCGGCTGCGGGAAACCTGGGACGACATCGGCGAGCGCTGCCTGCAGCGTATTCACATGCTCGAACAGGGCATCGACATGGCCGCCGAAGCCGTCGTTCGAGGGGGTATCGAAGGTGATGAGGCGTTTCGGATTGTTCGCGGCGTCATATAGCTTCAGTGCGTGCGAGTAGGGGATGAGTGTATCGGCGCGGCTGTGGGCGATCACGATGGGCATATGCACGTCGCGGATACGGGCCAGTGAATTGAACTGGATGGCGACGGCGAGGCGCACCGGCAGGTAGGGATATCTGTCGGCGGCGGCGTCCGGCAGCGAGGTGAATGCGCCGAACAGCACCAGCGCAGCCGCCGGGTGCCGGGTCGCGAGCCGCACTGCGGGACCCGATCCTAAGGAGTGACCGAGGATTATGATGCGGTTCGCGGCCACGCCCCGTTGCAACAGCAGCTGGTACGCCGCCTCCACGTCATCGTACATGGCCGCCTCGGAGGGTTGGCCAGGCGATCGACCGAAGCCGCGGTAATCGATTTCCAGGACGTTGAATCCCGACTCGCGCAACGCTTCGCAATGCCGCACCTGCCAGCGCGAGAAAGCTGAATCGGCATTGCCGTGCAGCTGCAATATCCAGAAGCCGTTGTCGGCAGCGGCGCCGGCACGAAACACCAGGCCGGCGAGATCGGGGCTTTTTGCGATGGGCACCCCGGTGAGTTCCGCATCCGCGGGGAGCGTGCTTAGCAAGTGCTGGCGGCTGATGGCTGCCGCGAACACCAACTCATCTTCATGCATTTTAAGCCAGACCATGACGAGCGCCATGACGAGCAGCACCGCGCCGGCTGAAATCACAGCGATGCGCGCAATGCGCTTGATCACGAGTGCCAGCTTCCTAGGGCGTCGCGGGCGGCCTGGTTGAGCGGGCGCGCGGCCAGGCCGCTCTGCGTCACCTTGATTTCAAACAGCGCGCCGTCCGCCATGGGCAGAAAAGTCGCGCTGCCATAGAGAGCGTCCATCCAGGGAATCCACGAATGATAGCGGTGCACCAGGTCCCAGGGGTCGATGCGCTGCGGCGGATTCAGCGAATACACGGTGCGCGCCTGGGCGCGCTCATCCTCGATGTTCGTGTATCTGCCGCCGATGCGCTCCAAACGATAGGCGGTATCGAAGCCGACGAGATTGGCGAAGGCGTGCCATTTGAGCACCCTCGCGTCGACCTGCCATTCATCGCCGCGCAACGCAAAGCTCGCGTGCTCGCCGGTGGGATAGGTCAAAACCGCGTTGAACTGGCGATCCGCCGTGCGAGTCAATTGCAGTTCGCCGGCCGGTTGCTCGAAGCTTAGGCGCTGGTAAGTGCGCAAATTGGCCGCGATCATCAGCGCGCAGACGCTGAGCAGAACGAATATGAGCGCGGTGGCGCCGTGCAAAGCACCCCCCAGCATGCGGCGCCGGCGTAAGCGGCGCACCGCCAAGATCAAGAACAGTATTCCCGCGAGCGCAAGGACGATGATCAGTGCGGTGAATGTCATGGGGGAAGTCTAACGGGAACCGGAACCGAACCTCATGGGACTAACAAAACACTTAGCCCGGTCCCGGTGTCTCGTTGCAGACAGCCATAGTTTGCTTTGTTTCCAATGATTTGCAAGTGTTGTCTGCGATTTGGCCCGAGCAGATGCACGTTCACGATCCATCGCCGTGATGGACGACACACTTTCCTGTGCAGGAATCCCCTTATTCGTTAGGATGCGCGCTCATTAACGGACTTTAATAAATTGACCACGGGGTGTTAACCACATTGGCTTCAGGGTGCTAATGAATTGGCGATCCTGTGCCCCGCGCCGTCTATGTTGAGGTTGTCTAGCTAATGTGGATTGTCGAAGTTGCGCTGCGGCGGCCTTACACATTCCTGGTGATGGCGCTGCTGATTGTCCTCGCAACGCCCCTCGTGCTGTTGAAAATGTCCACGGACATCTTTCCTGAAATCAATATTCCGGTGATCAGCATCGTCTGGACGTACGGCGGATTGTCGGCGCAGGAAACCGGCCAGCGTATCGCCGCGACCACGGAACGCAGCCTTACGACGACCGTCAATGATATCGAGCACATCGAATCGGAGTCATTGGCTGGTTTCGCGATCATTAAGGTCTTCTTCCAGCCAAACGCCAATATTCCGACGGCCATTTCGCAAATAGTGGCCATAGAAAACCAGCAACTGCGGCAATTGCCTCCCGGCATCTTGCCGCCATTGGTGATCAAGTACTCTGCTTCGGCCATTCCCGTCATTCAACTGGGCCTGTCCAGCGCCACCATGACCGAGCAGGCCGTGTTCGATTCG
>JANXZQ010000028.1 GCA_025355445.1 Gammaproteobacteria bacterium | reverse complement strand
GATGCGGGACTCGCCAAAAGAGTTGACTGCCGCGCCGCACGAGGTGTCCTCGCACGTGATGAAGCCTTCGAGGCCGCCGCTCGATGCCGGGGTCTGCGCCGCTGCAAGGCGTGTACTCGGGAATCAATGGCGCGAATACTTCCGTGTGGGCCAGGAGCGGGGCTTTCCCCGACCTAACCCGAGCTCGATTGAGCCGCTCGAGCATGAGCGGCCGCCGTGGCAGGCCCGGACGGGTCGCGAGGAGTAGAAAAAACGTCAGCATCACGGGAATTTCGATTGCAATCGTGCCAAGGGCGTGGCGCGCGACCGCCTCTGTCTGCTCGGAGGAGAGTGCCGAGTTCGCGTAGTACTCGGCCCACGTACGCTCATATCGGAAGCGAAAGCAACGACGGAGAATGTCCGCGTCGCCGACGCGATGATCAAAGACGCTGATCGTCGATCGACTGCAGGCGTCCGGCGCAGCCGGCGCTTCGCCCTCCGGAGTGTCGAAATCGAAATACGCCTCCATACTGCTGGCAAGGACGTCTAGGTCCGAATCTCCCTTCGCCCAAAATGCCTTTATCAATCCACGACGTCCCGTGGCGGAAGATTGGATAAGAGCGCCGCGATGACCACCGGCGAACGATTGCTCATCGGTTTTGAATCCATATCGGTGGAGTTCGGCACGCCAAGGCACTTCGCACCATTCAATCCAAACTCGCTCCGCCGGCACATGCAGCAGGTCGGCGCAAGCCAAGCTGCCCGCCCCCTTGGAGTAGGCAAGTGCCGTGCATAGTCGCGTCAGATCGTCGCAGAGCACGTATCGAGTAGGACACGCAAGGATCTCATTGGCGAATGTGGCGGCGCCGCTCAAGTGCGTAATAGTGCCGTCCTTCGTGTTTTGCACGACGAAAGGCGTTCGACATTGCGTAATGCGGTCGGCCAACCTCATGGTTGGTACGATTACATAGCTAGTTGCGCGCGGATTATTTGTGGGATGGAGCCCCCCCTGGCGGGGAGCAACCCCGAGATTGGGGGTATGAGCATCGTGATGGCGGATCCGCGGGTTAGTTAGGCGCGAAAGGCTTGCTGGTTCGCGAATGATGTATTTAGAGATCCGCTCCAGCGCGACAGTGATGCCACGGCAATATGCTTAAAATCGCGTCGCGGTATGTTTTGCTGGAGTGCAAGCACGTTCCGCTGGAGAGCGTGAAGGCCAGTGTGCCGTGACCGACGGGCTCCGCAAACTCGACCGCCCGAATATTCAATAGAATTGAGCGATCGATCCGCACAAATCCAAAGGCGGCAAGGTCCGCGGTCAGGCGCTTTATGGAATCTCGGCTGATGTATTCCGCATTACCGGTGCGGATGGTTACGTAGTTGCCGTCGGCTTCAATGTAATCGATCTTCTCGATGTCCAGCGGGTAGAGTCGATGTTGTCGCTCGCCCACCAGAATCTTTGGCCGTCTTCCCAGCAGTCCCAGGATTCCTCGTGTCAATTGAGCTTGTGCGGCTTCCTCGAGAATATAGCGCTGCCGAACGCGCCCGATCGCATGCTCGAAACGATCCGCGCGGACCGGCTTGATCAAATAATCGACCGCTCCTTCCGCAAGGGCACGCTCGGCGAAATCCGGCTGGTGTGAGGTCATGATGCCAAGCGGCCTTAAGTTGCCGGCGCCGCGTAGGACGTCAAATCCGGACATGTCGGGCAAGGCGACGTCGATGAGCATTACATCCGGAGACAGACTCTGCGCGGCATCGATGGCCGCGCCGCCTGACTCCGCCTCGCCAACCACATGCAAATCGGTGACCCGAAGACACAAGTGGGCGAGTTCGGAGCGTACCAACGGCTCCTTGTCGACGATGAGAACCGTCATGGGGCGCGGACTTTGCGCAGCGCGCTTCTCTGATGCTTGCATATATCGCCCTAAAATCTCGCCGTGAACGCCAAGAACAGCTGGCGGCCGAAGAGGTCGTAGGTGCTGTAGGTGTTTGGAGCGCCGCCGGCGACGATATCCGTGTTGACGAGGGGCGGATCCTTGTCGAGCAAATTGTTGGCGCCGGCGCGGATCTGCACGATCCCTTTGACATTCCACGTGGCCTCGAGGTCCAGATAGTTGAACGCCGGGATTCTGGCGTTGACGTAGTCGTATCCATTGAACGTCGAGAAATGCAGCGTCGGATCCGAGCTGTCATTGTCCTGAGAGACTGCGCCGATGTAGCGCCAAGTGAGCGAGCCCGACACATGCCACGGGGTCTCCCAAGTCGTACGCAGCAGATGGCGCCAGCGAGGATCGACTGTTTGACAGGTGAAGCCGAAGAGTCGGGCGCAATCGTAGGTAGGCGACCCTGGCAGCGGCGTCATTTCGTTATGCAGCAGGTAAGTCCCATT
The DNA here is from genome assembly GCA_025355445.1 of Gammaproteobacteria bacterium. Classification (GTDB taxonomy): domain Bacteria; phylum Pseudomonadota; class Gammaproteobacteria; order Steroidobacterales; family Steroidobacteraceae; genus Bog-1198. Next base: position 8,669 of record JANXZQ010000028.1, on the reverse strand, counting down.
GAGTCCGAACACCACATCGCCGAAGCCCTGAGGCAGGCCGAGCTTGTAGTTCAGCTGCACGTCGACGCCGCTGTTCACGGCGGTCCCTAGGTTGTAATTCTTCTGGATGACGTAGCCGCCGCCCGCGACACTGTTGCCGTTCAAGCTTCCGGTTTTCGGCTGACGCACGACCTGGCTGCAGAACACGGGGCTGCCGGTGTCGGCGCAATTCGACAATACCAACGAGTAGGGGATGACGCCGATCTCGTCCTTGATCTGGATATGGTAGTAATCGATGCTGCCCGTGAGATGTGGAATCCGGCTGGGTGCGAAATTCACGCCGATGGTATAGGTATCCGCCTGTTCTGGCTTGAGGTTCGGGTTGCCGCTCGTTTCTTCCGATAGCTGCGCGGCTGTGCCTTGGGGAATTGAGCCGTTTTTGTACTGCGTGATCGTCACTCCCGTGCGCTCGCACTGCAGGAGTGTGTAGGTGATGGGCGGGGCGCAGGGATCGGGGGCGACCGTGGTGATCCCGACGATGGGTGGGGTAAGGGCCTCGGCGACGCTCGGCGCGTGAATGGCCCGGTCATAGGAGGCGCGGATCCGGTAGTCCGCGACCGGCGCATATTGCACCTCGAACTTGTACGTGTTGGTCACGCCGATGGTCGAGTAATCCGAACGGCGGTAGCCGGTATCGAACAATAGCTCCTTGGCGCCCGGCTTGTCCTGCAGCAGCGGCGCCCGCAGTTCCACGAATTCCTCCGCCACCGAAATACTGCTGTCGATGGGCGCCACGGCGCTGCCGAATCCAGACAGCAAGCCGCTCTCCTCGGCGCCGTCCGGTTGCAACAACTCGTGATCATTGCGGTGCTCGAACCCGATATTCATACCCAAGCCTTCGGTCGCGAGCGGCGATTTGATGCCATACTCCCCGAGCTTGCCGGTGAGATCGGCATGCAGAGTACGCAAGGTGGAGGCTCCCCGTGCGGTGCCTAGCTCATAGAGGTAGTTGAGCTGCTGCTGCGTGACGCCGCCGTCCGAGAAGATATTGTACGGGACGCATCCTTGATGCGCGCCTATGCACGTGGGGTGCGCCGCAGTACCGCTGACCCGCAGAGCATTGCTGATGCTCTGGAAGTTCAGGTACTTTTGGTTGGAATCGAAAAATGCCGTGTAGAAGTATTGCCCATAGGCATCATAGCTCCACGCATTCGCGAAATCGCCCTTGGCGCCGAACACGGTGCGATAGTTGGTATGCTCGAAATCGGTATGGCGTGCGCCGCCTTCGATGTTGCGGCGGCCGATGTTCACCTGCGCGGTCGCCGAACCCGGGTTTGACTTGTCGGCGGCGATCTGTGCCGGCGTGCAGAGGTTTGCCTGCTGCTGTGCGCTCAACAGCGGATTACTGCAATTGATGTAGTAGTTGCCGGCGCCCGTGGGATCGAGCGGATTGGCGTTCTGGAACAGGGCGGCCGGCGCTACTTGCTGGTGCGTCTTGTCGTTCATGAAGAAAAACTCAGCGTACGGCTGAAAGTAGTCGGTGATCTGTTCGTGAGCCATGATGGCGGCGTTGTAGCGATCGTCTTCGCGCGTCAGGGAGATGCCGCTCTGACCGTTGTAGGTCGCCGGAGGCGTCGTCGCGACCGTTCCCCAGGGGATGAAGCTGTGCCCATAGACGCTGTAGGCGGTACCCGCATCGGGTCCGGTAACCGGCTTGAAATAATTCGAGTTCGACGAGCCGCCGCAGGCAGCGCCGATGACATCGTGGTTCGCGTCTTGGATCGGATTCAATTGACAAGCACCGTAATCGCGTCGGCTGCTCTCGATCGGTGCGGCGTGGCGATAGCTCAAGTAGGCTGTGACATTGCCCTTGCCGTCCGCGAAATGGGTGCCCATGAGCATGTCGAAGGTGCGATTCTGCCCGTCCTGTACCATCCCCTTGGGCGGCGTGGAGCCGAATTGCCGCATCAGGCCCTGCATGAACGTGTCGCCATTGTCGTGCCAGTACTCACCTACTTGGCCGTCGACTTGAAAGCCCTCGAAGTCCCGCTTCATGATGAAATTAACGACACCGGCGATGGCGTCCGAACCGTAGGCCGCGGAGGCGCCGCCCGTGACGACTTCGACGCGATCCACCAGGCCCGCGGGAATTTGGTCGAGGTCGGGGGCCGGTTGCGCGATGGCGGTGTTTGGCGAGCCCACTCCGAGCCGGCGGCCGTCGATGAGCACCAAGGTGCGGCCCGGTCCGAGGCCGCGCAGGTCCGCGGTGGCGACGCCGCCGGCGGTGCTCAGACCGGACGTGCCGTTGCCGAGATCCTGTCCCAGATCATTAATGAATATCTGCGGCAGCTGGCTGATGATATCGGTGATATCGGTCTTGCCGGAAACTTGAATGGACTTCGCGGAGATGATCTGTATCGGGCTGGTGCTCACTTCATTCGGTGCGGCGATGCGCGAGCCGGTGACGATGATCTCTTGCAGAGGTTGAGAATCCGCCGGTGCGGGGAGCGCTTGTTGCGCGGAACCGGGGACTGCCTGGGCAAGCAAGATTCTATCGGAGGTAGCACTCTTGGCCTGCTGCGCGCGCGAATCCGCGGCGATTGCACTGCCCGCCGGCACTGGCAGCGATGCCCCAGATCCCTCTGAAAGCGAGGGATCTATCACCGGAATGACGGTCACCGTGTTCTCATCAAGATAACGGTAGGTCAAACCCGTGCCGTCGAGCAGCTGGTCGAAGGCCTCGTTGGCGGTGATATCTCCGTTCGCGCCGCGCGTCTGCATGTCGCGAACCGTGGTGGAAAGGTACAGCACTTGCAGTCCGCGGCTTTGCGCGAGCTGCTTGAGAGCCGGACCCAGATCTTGCGCGGCGATGCGAGTGAGTTTGCGCACAGAGGCGCTTGCATTGTCGGCGGTGGCAACGCCGACGATGGAATGGCAAACAGCAGCCGCGACAACAGCAAGACGCAAAAACGCTCCCACGCCTCTTAAAAGGCTTTTGATGCCGGCCGGCCGATATGGCCGGCTCCCATGACAGTAGAGCGTTGTCACATAAAAAATGGGTATGCTCAGTGCGCTTCGCGGCGAACGACGCGCACCTGATTCTCCGTTTCAACGACGCGGACCGAATTCTGGTTGCGCAGGAAGTTGATGAGCGACGCGGGATCGGTCGAGGAATAAACGCCGCTGATCTTGAGCTTCTGCAGCTCAGGGTCGTCGATGGCCAGCGGCCGGCGATTGTACCGATTGAATTCTTCGGCAACCTCACTCAGAGGCGTCTCTTCGAATATCAGACGTTTTTGCACCCACGCCGTCGCTGCGACAGTGTCGGCGCGCGTGGGTTTTGTCACGGTATGCGGCAGGACGGTGAGTTGTTCGCCGGCAGATAGAACGATGGCCGCGGCGCCGCCGTCCGAACCCGGATAGGTTTCGACCCGGCCTTCGACGACGGTCACGACGGTCTCAGTATGCTTCCTATAGACATCGAATTCGGTTCCGACCGCGCGCACTTCGGCCTCGCCCGCCCGCACCACGAAGGTCCGCTGCTTGTCCTTCGCAACGCGAAACAGCGCCTGCCCCTCGATCAGCGCCACTTCGCGCCGATGGTCGGTAAAGCGAACCTTGACTCTCGATCGCGAGTTGAGCTCGACGGTTGAGCCGTCCATGAGCTGGATGGTCCTCTGCTCGCCGATCCCGGTGGCATAGGAACGCGCCGTGTCGCGGTTGATCACCAGGAATAGAGCCGTGATGGACGCCAGCAGCGCGAGGGCGGCCACGGCCAGTACCGGGCGTCGCGGGAGTCGGCGGAAGGCACGCGGTTCCGCCGCCGGCGGGACAGGGGGCGGCCGGGCACTTACACGGGATAGCGGAATGACATCGGACTCGTTCCGGGCGCTGGCGATCAGCGACGCGATGTCGAATCTGCCCTCAGGGTCGGAGCCCGGCAGCTCCGACCAAACACCGGACACCTCGAGATACGCTTGGATGTGTTCCGGCGAGCGCCGCAGCCACTCGATGAAACGCAACCGTGCCTCGCCGTTCACATCGCCTGCGCGGAAATCGATGAACCACTCCGACGCCTCGGCAACGACGGCCGCATGAGTCTTTCCGTTCGAGTATCTGATTCTCATAGGCCTTTGATGCTCTCCCCGGACCGCATATTTCGGCAGTGTTCGACTGCTCGGGCCAGATATTTTTTTGCAGTCTCGCGCGATACGCCCAGCACATCGCCCACTTCTTGGACCGAATAGCCCGCGACTCGGTGTAGAACCAGAGCGGTCGCGACGCGAACCGGCAGGTGAGCGAGGATGCGTTCGAGTTCGTCGATCTGCTGGGCGTGAGCGGCCTGATCGGGTGGATCGTCGCTTGCGGAGGTTCTGAGCTCCGAGAACACTTCCGAAATGTCGACCGAGACGGGTTCGCTCGCGCGCCGCACCGCATGCTGATGAATCACATGGCTGGCAATGGTAAAAAGGTAGGCTTCGGGGCTGCGGATGCCCTCGTACCCCTCGACTCTCAATAGGCGCAAGAAGACTTCCTGGGCCAAATCCGGGACGTCATCGGCATTGCGAAGGCGCACCGCCAGAAACCGACGCAGCCGCGGTCCGTACCGAGCGGCAATGCTTGCGACGAAGTTTCGATTGCCGGATATACCCACGCGCACTGACCTTAAGGGCGAGTCTCCCATCAGCATTAGAGCGCTATTCGTATGAAAGTGGGTATGCCTAACGCAGCTTATTGATTTTAATCACAAAGACCACATAAAGGGGTCGGCGGTCGGTACGCCCCAATAGCGGAAAGGGCGATTTGAGCAAGGACTTTCCTAACGGTGAAGGTATGCGGCGCCTAACTCGTCGACTGACGCGGCGTATGCAAAGCGCAGAGTGCGCCGACGAAATCAGAAACTTTGATGTTTCCGACATCGTCGGCGTTGTTCAAAGTGGCCACTGGCCCGCTGGTGATCACCTCTCGCCGGCGAAGCGATAGCTGAACTCTATGCCGAACGAGCGTCCGACGCCCTGATGGATAAACGAACCTCCGAACTCAGGCGCCGGGATGACCTCGGCGAGGTACTGCTTATTGGCTAAATTGCGCGACCATGCCGTCACATCCCAATTATCCTTGGTGAATCCTAAGCGCGCATTCAGTAAGGTGTAAGCATCGCGAAAGGTTTTGGAGTAATCGCCCGGCGCGCCGAACAATGTTTGCACCGAGTTGTTTTGCACCGGACTGAACCAGGTTTTGCCGACGGAACTAGCATCTAGCCGCGCGACGATGGAAGCGCGCGCGGCGACGGGAATGTTCAGGTCGATGCCGGCATCTGCCGTGTAACTAGGCGCGTACGGCACCTTGTTGCCCACTGTGTAGGGCCGACCGCTGTAGGAATCGATCCGGCTGCCGATGCTCGCAGCGCCGGCGAACAGCGTCAGGTATCGATTCGCTTTCCAGCGTGCACTGCCCTCGAACCCATTCAGCTTGGCGCGGTCGACGTTGGTAACGACACGCAGCAATCCAAACGGGCCTGCAAAGAAATTGAAAATCTGCATGTTGTCGACTTGCGTGTAGTAGTAATCGGCGCTCAAATACAGGGAGCGATTGAGAAGCTCGCCCTTGATTCCGATTTCCGCCGCCTTGGATACTTCCTTCTTGTACTCATCGCTAACATTGGAAATCGCTGCAACATTGGTCGGCGTGCCGCTCGGGTCGACGTATTTGAATGCGCCGAAAAATTCGGCAACCGTCGCGGCGCTGCCGCTTGAGTTAAAGCCGCCGCTGCGAAAGCCGACGCCCCACGAGGCGAACGCGGCCCAGTCGGGGATGAACTTCCAATCGAGCGACACCTTTGGCTCCAATTGGTTGAATGTATCAGAGCGGTTCGGAATCGAGGAGGCACCTGAGTTGGCCGGCAGGTTGTAGTACGGGTTAATGTAATCCGTGCATCCGGGTCCCGGTCCGCCCGGGCAAGCAACGTTACCGAACGCGCCGAATCCCGGCGTCTGCGGTGATACCTTGGGCACGTTGTTATCAACATTGCGCTTCTCGGAGTCAAAACGCAGTGCGAGCGCGGCCTCGAGATTCGGCACGATGTCGTAGGCAATCTGACCGAACACCGCGGCCACTTTGCTGTCGAAATTATCGTCGTACAAAAGATCGGTGGGATTGGGGCCGCTGGTCGGCACGAAGCCCTGAGTTACAAAGCCTTTGCCCTCATCAGCGCCTTGCGACACGATGACGTGACGTTTGATGTCGGCGTAGTAGAGTCCCGCGAGCCAACGAAGCGGTTGATCGCCCGGGCTGGTCAAGCGTACTTCGACGGATACGTCCTTCTGATCGCGCTGCTGGTATTGGTAGCCATCGCAGCGCGAGGGACTGTAGGGCGGCAGAATGGAATTGGCGCCGGCATAGAATGTCGGTGACGGCAGCGGACCGCCCACTTGGTTGGTGATGTCTTGGCCGCACCACGGGGTTGCCGCATACAGTCCGAAAGCAGCGCTGGTGCCGTCAGTGAGGAAATAGTTGGTCTGATCGTTGTATGCCGCCCATGCGGTGAGTGTACCCACAGGCAATTTCCAGTCGCCCTTGATCGAAAAGTCTTTGTTGACCTGTTGGTTCTGCGGACGGATGTTGTTGATATAGTCGAATTGATGATCGTTGACGTTCTGGAAGAAATCCGGGTTCAACGCCGCAAATGCCGGCAAAGCGAACGCGGCATTGAAGTTGATTGCGCCGGAATTGATGCGCGAATATTTTGCCTTCACATCCACAGTGCCGTCTTCGCCCAACTTGAAAATCATCCGCGGCGCGATGCCGTACTCCTTGTAGAAATCGACACAGTTGGCGCAATTCAAGTAGGAATCGGAGTAAAAGCCGTCAGTCTGGGTATAGAACGCGTTTACGCCCAATCTCACACTGTCACTCAGCGGACCCGAGATCCAGAGGTTCGCTTTCGGCGAATGATGATTGGCGTATCCGACCGTGCCATCCGCCTCCAGAACATCGCCCGGCTTCTTGGTGTCGATGATGATGGCGCCGGCGACGGCATTGCGGCCGTACACGGCGCCTTGCGGACCTTTCACAACCTCGATCTGCTCAATGTTCGCCAATTCCTGACTCAGTCCGAAGGGGTTGGTCTGCAAGACGCCATCGACGACGAACGCGAAATTCGGTTCCGTGTCACGCCCGGTATTAATGCCGCGGATACTCACCTGCATGTCGCCGGCTTCCGTGGACTTGACGAAGGAGACACCGGGTGTCTGAGAGAGAAAATCCTGCGGTCGCTCGATTCCCGCCGCTTTGATATCAGCCGCCGAGAACGCCTCGACGGTCACGGGAACATCAATGAGGCGTTCGGAGCGCTGCCGGGCCGTCACGACAATCTCTTCGAGCGCGTCATTCGGCGAGGGCGGGTCCGCCCAAGACATTGTGGCGGGCGCGAGGCCGCTCAGGGTCGCGAGAAGCATTGCGATTCGGCGAGGTATTGTCATGGGCGAGAGTCCTCTGTGAAAGGCCGGGGCAGCGATCGGGATTTGAAATGAACGGGCAGGTCGTCGGTTGACACCGTGGCGACCTGAACAGGCAAAGTCCGCAAATGGAGAGGCACTAGATCACCCGCCGGCTCGTCAACTCGGCCATCCGCGCGGGCGTGATATTCAGAAGGGCGGAATAGATTTCTGCATTGTGTTCACCCAAGGCGGGGGCTACCGAACGAATGCTGCCCGGCGATTCCGAGAGCTTGGGCGCAACGTTCTGCATCTTGAGCTCCCCGTACTGGGGGTGGCGAACGGTGACGATGGCCTCTCGTGCCGTGAAATGGGGATCTTGAAGCATGTCGGGAGCACGGTAGATAAGCCCCGCCGGAACGCCGTGCCGGTCCATCAAATCGAGCACTTCGTGCGTGGATTTCGTGACCGTCCACGTGCTGATGAGCTGGTCGAGCTGAAGTTGATGCAGACCGCGCGCCTGATGATTTGAATATCGCGCATCGGCGGCGAGCTCCTGGCGCCCCATGGCCTCACAAAGGCGCTTAAACACCGTGTCTTGATTGGCGGCGATCAGCAGCATTCCATCTTGGGTCGGATAGACATTCGAGGGAGCGATCTTGGGCAGGATGGCGCCTGTGCGTTCGCGGATCACGCCGGCCTTATCGAACTCCGTGATCAAAGATTCCATCATGCCAAGCACAGCTTCATAGATGGCGGAGTCCACCATCTGGCCGCGTCCGGTACGCTCCCGGTAATGCAGGGCGGACAGGGCGCCGACGCAGGCAAATGTGGCGGCGAGCGAGTCTCCGATGCTGATCCCCATCCGCGAAGGCGGGGTCGATGGGTCGCCGACGACATAGCGCAATCCACCCATGGCCTCGCCAATAGCGCCGAATCCGGCGCGATGCGAGTACGGCCCCGATTGCCCATACCCTGAGACACGAATCATGATGAGGCGCGGGTTGAGGGCGCTTAAGGCGTCATATCCCAAGCCCCATTTTTCCAAGGTGCCGGGCCGAAAATTCTCGAGCAAGAAATCGGTTTTGCCCACCAGTTCCCTGAGGATTTCCTGGCCCTCGCTCTGGCGCAGATCGAGCGTGATCGACTTCTTGTTCCGGGACACCACCGGCCACCACAGTGACGGGCCGTCCGCGCTGTCATGTCGGCCCCACACGCGCATCGGGTCGCCCTGCGACGGCGGCTCGATCTTGA
>JANXZQ010000005.1 GCA_025355445.1 Gammaproteobacteria bacterium | reverse complement strand
GCGCTTGCCGGCTTCGACATACATGTTGATGACCGTCTTGATGTCGTGCTGGTCCATTTCGCTGCCGTACACCGAGCGCGTGGCGAAGATCGGCGACAGCCACTGGCTGGGTGCGCGGCCAAACTCGCGCGACTCCAGCGATGGCGCGTTGCCGCCGCTGTACCACAGCTGAATGCCTGCAAGGCTGTGGTACTTGTGGGCGACCTCGCACATATATCCCAAGTTGATCACGTCCCCCTGGTCCCAGATTCGTGCCGAGATATAGGGATACTCGTCGGATTCGGGATGGATGGAGCAGTACTCGGTGAACACTGCGCCCCAGCCGCCTTCGGCTTTCATGCCGCGCAAATGCGCCTGAGCGCCGGGCCTCTCGGCGCCGGGTCCGGCACAGTGCGAGGTCTGCCAAAAGCGGTTGCGGAGCGTCTTGGGGCCGATCTTGATCGGCTCGAACAACACATCGTGTTTGGGATCGCGAGACATTGGTTTTTCCTTTAATGTCTTAAGGAGTGTCGATACCACGTAGCGGAGAATAAATATGACATTTGCGGGAAAGGTGGTTTTGGTTACGGGTTCGACCACGGGAATCGGCGAGGCCTGCGCGCGTGCCTTCGCCGAATCGGGTGCAAAAGTCATGGTGTCGGGGCGTCATGAGCGGCGTGGCGGCGACGTGGTGCGGGAGCTCCGCGCGGCGGGCGGCAGTGCGGAATTCGCGGCGGCGGATTTGCGCGCCGCGGGTGCCTGCGAGCGCCTGGTCGGCGACACCATCGAACGCCTGGGCGGATTGGATGTGCTGGTCAACAATGCCGGCATTCTCTATACGGCCGACGCGCTGGGGACCAGCAATGAGCAATGGCTCGATACCATGGCGGTAAACGTCAACGCCTTGTTCTATCTGAGCCGCGCCGCTGTGAAACACATGAAAGCGGCAGGCGGGGGAGCCATCGTCAACGTCGCGTCGGAGTGGGGCCTGAATGGCGAAGCCCAGCATGTGGCCTATTGCGCCAGCAAGGGAGCGGTGATTCAGATCACCCGCTGCATGGCGCTGGATCATGCGCGCGACAATGTCCGTGTCAATTCGGTGTGCCCCGGCGAAATTCATACGCGCATGGTGGACGACATTCTCGCCAAGCGCGGCGGGGATCCGGCGCAGAACCTGAGGGAACTGGCGTCGGGGATTCCGATGCGGCGGCTGGCACATCCCATGGAAGTCGCGCGTTGTGTGCATTTTCTGGCATCTGATCTCGCGAGCTACGTCACCGGCGCCAATTTATGCGTCGATGGGGGTAACGACGCCACTGCCGGTCCTTACCCCTAGACGATGGGCGTCGCCCGCGGGCGCCTTGCCGTGCTCATAGGGCTTTGCGATCACCATGTAGAAGCCACCCAGCACAACCACGCCGATGGTGGTCACCAGCATGGAATAATTGCTGTACCACGGATCGTTCGGACTGCGCGGCCAGAGGATGTTGACGATGGCGGCCAAACCGTACGCCAGCGCAATCAGATTGACGCACCAGCCCCAGCTACCGAGCGTGAATGGGCCCGACGGGCGCCAGCCCTTGGCCCTGGCAATCACTGCGGCAAGCACGATCATTTGGAAGGAAATATAAATTCCGACCGCGGCGAAGCTGATGATGATGGTGATGGCGTCTTGCAGCCAGAGGGCCGAGAGCGCGATCACCGCGGGTATCGCCCCCATGACGATGAGTGCCGTGGCCGGAACATGGTGGCCGGGGGACATGCGGCTCAAGTACTTGCTGCCAAAAATCATCTGATCGCGCGCATAGGCGAAAATCAAGCGGCTGGCGGCCGCCTGCAAACTCAGCAGGCAGGAAATGAAGGACACCAGCACCACGACGATGACCGCTCGAAAGCCCGTTTCACCCATGGCCGAACGCAGCAGAGTGACGATGGGGTCTTTGTCAGCGCCGGACATGACGGCGCCGATGTCGGGAATCGACAGCACGAAGGCCAGACAGATCCAGGTGGCGGCGGCGCCGCCGATATAAATCGTCATGCGCATGGCTTTGGGGATCATGCGGCTGGCGTCGGGCGTTTCCTCGGCGACATCTCCGCAGGCTTCGAAGCCGTAGTAGCAAAACATGGCGGCCAGCGAGGAGGCGAGGAATGCCGGCCAGTAACTGCCGTTCGCGTGCACGAAGCTGGTGTCCACCAAGATTTTGAGCGGATGATGGCGGGCGAACAGCAAAAGATATCCGCCAACCACGATGGCGCCGACCAGTTCGCATACGAAACCGAACATCGCAACTCGCGCCAGCAAGCGCGTGCCGCTGAGATTCAACAGGGTGGTGCAGGCGATGAGCACCAACGCAATGATGCTGGTGGCAATGGGTGTGCTGTCGACGCCGAATAGCTGCGCCAGAAAAGGTGCCACCCCGGTCGCCACTCCCGCCATGGTGCAGCATAGGGCCCAGGCGTAAACCCAGCCCGCCATCCACGCCCAACGCTTGCCCATGAGCCGCCGCGCCCAGGGATACAGGCCGCCGGAAATCGGAAACTGCGAGACAATTTCGCCGAACACCAAGCTTACCGTGAACTGACCCAGGCCCACCAAGATATAGGTCCACCACATCGGCGGTCCGCCGGCGATAAAAGCGCTCGCAAATATGGTGTACACCCCGACCACGGGCGACAGATACGTAAACCCCAAGGAGAAGTTCTCCCACTTGGAGATGGTGCGATCGAAGTGGGATACATACCCCAAAGCTTTCAATTGCTCGGCGTCGTGATCGACGGCCGTCGCGGATTTATCGGTCACCGGGTTCCCCCTTGATATCTATCGAAATCGAGTGCGCGCCGCGCATGGACATCATCTCATGAGAATCGGGGGGCTCATGCCCCCCGATTCTCGCCATGACGGCCGATGCGCGCTCAAAACTTATATTGGAAGTCTATACCGAGTGTGCGCGGTTGATTGGTCGACACCCGTGTGATGGCGTAGGTCTGCCACGCGAACACACGGGTGTCGACCAATCAACCGCGCACACTCGGTATAGACTTCCAATATAAGTTTTGAGCGCGCATCGGCCGTCATGGCGAGAATCGGGGGGCATGAGCCCCCCGATTCTC
>JANXZQ010000536.1 GCA_025355445.1 Gammaproteobacteria bacterium | reverse complement strand
GTACGACGCTCGGGATACGGCGGAAAACCTCAAGAAGGCGCCGGCCTTCTTCAGGTTCTCCGCCGTGTCGCGGGCGTCATACACCAAGGCCACGTAGAAGAACGCAAAGCCTATGATCAGCAGCGCGAACAGCAGGACGTGCAGCGGCTGGCCGTAGCCTAGGACGACGGCGATCTTTTGCAAGGTCCGCTGGATGGCATTCGGTGTCGGACTGTTGCCGAAGAACTGCGCAATCGTCGCCGGGAACACCAGCAAGCTGGAGGCGAAGATCGGCGGGATCACTCCGGCCATGTTGAGCTTGAACGGCAAATGGGTGCTTTGCCCCTGCATCATGCGCCGGCCCACCTGGCGCTTCGCGTAATTAACCTGGATCTTGCGCTGCGCGCGTTCGACGAATACGCAGAACAGAGTCACCAGGATCACCACCACCAGGATCAACAGCACGATCAGCGGGTTCATTTCGCCCGAGCGCACCATTTCCAACGTATTGCCGATGGCGCGCGGCAGGCCCGCGATGATGCCGGCGACGATGATCATGGTGATGCCGTTGCCGATGCCGCGCTCGGTGATCTGCTCACCCAGCCACATCACGAACAAGGTGCCGGTGGTAATCGACACGGTGGCGACCAGGAGAAACTGCGGTCCCGGATTCGGCACAAGATTGCCGCCAGAATTCTGAATCGCGAGCGCCGCGCCGAAGCCCTGGAAACCCGCGAGAAATACCGTGCCGTAGCGCGTGTACTGCATCAGCTTGCGCCGTCCGGATTCTCCGTCCTTGCGGATTTGATTCCACGGCGGATACACCATCGACGCCATCTGCACGATGATGGAGGCGGTGATGTAAGGCATGACGTTCAGCGCGAAAATGCTGAAACGCTGAAGAGCCCCGCCCGAAAACATGTTGAACATGCCGAGCAGCGTGCCGTTTTGCGTCGAAAAGAAAGCCGCGAACCGCGCAGCGTCGATGCCGGGCACCGGAATGAACGTGCCCATTCGATACACCACCAACGCGCCCAGCAGGAACCACAGACGCTTGCGCATTTCGGCAAAGCGCGTCATGTCTCCCAAGGCGGCGGTCGGGTTGGTAGTGGCCACGTGCTTCTCTTAAACCTCGAAACGCCCGCCGGCCGACTCGACCGCGCTCTTGGCGCCCTTGGTCGCCTTGATGACCTTGTCTTTGACGACGTAGGCCTTGGTAACCGTGCCGGACAGAATGATCTTGACGACTTTCGTGCTCTCCGGCACCAAGTTCGCTTCGATCAGCCCGGCCAGAGTGACATCGGCACCCGTGACGCGCATCAAATCGGTGAGCGTGAGTTCAGCGCGCGAGGCTTTCATGGCGGAGCGAAAGCCGATTTTGGGCAAGCGCCGCTGCAGCGGCATCTGGCCGCCTTCGAAGCCCACCTTGTGATAGCCGCCCTTGCGCGCGCGCTGTCCCTTGACGCCGCGGCCGCAGGTCTTGCCCTGGCCGGCGGAGGCGCCGCGCCCGACGCGCAACCGCGTTCGCTTGGAGCCGGCACCCGGCTTAATCGTGTTCAATCTCATTTCGTCACTCCGCCCAATGCCGCCTCGACTTTGAGCATGTGGCTGGCCGCATTGATCATGCCGCGATTCGAGGGCGTGTCTGCCACCACCACGCTGTGGCCGATGCGCCGCAATCCCAAGCCCCGCGCAGAATTGCGGATATTGGCCAATTGCCCGAACATGCTCTTGATCAAAGTCACTCTGATTGTCTTGTCGCTCATGGCGTTAGCCCACTATTTCCGCGACGGTCTTGCCGCGCTTGGCCGCGATGTCATCCGGGGTGCGCAGCTTCGCGAGCGCATCCATGGTCGCGCGCACCACGTTGATGGGGTTGCGCGAGCCGTAGCTCTTGGCGAGCACGTTGCGCACGCCGGCGCACTCGAACACTGCGCGCATGCCGCCACCCGCGATCACTCCCGTACCATCAGCGGCCGGCTGCATGTACACCCGCGTTGTTCCATGCCGGCCTTTAACCGCATAGAACAGCGTGTCGTTCTTCAAGGACACCGCGACCAGGCTCTTGCGGGCCTGCATCATGGCCTTCGAAATCGCGACGGGCACCTCGCGTGCCTTGCCGTAGCCGAAACCGACGCGCCCGGCGCCGTCGCCGACCACGGTGAGCGCGGTGAAGCCGAATTGCTTGCCGCCCTTGACCACCTTAGCGACCCGGTTCACTGCGACCAGCTTTTCGAGCAGGTCATCGCCGGACATGGGTTTTTCTACTCTCGCCATATGCCTTCAGACCCTTTGGTTAGAACTCGAGACCCGCTTCGCGAGCGGCCTCTGCCAGCGCTTTGACGCGCCCGTGATACATGAA
>JANXZQ010000505.1 GCA_025355445.1 Gammaproteobacteria bacterium | reverse complement strand
CGCGCCGTCGCGGCCCGACAGCAGGATGGCGAGCTTTTCCCCGGGTGCGCCACTGCCGATCGAAAAGCGTGCGCCGGCCACGCCCTGCAGCCGCTCGCGCATCAGGTTTTCGATCTTCGTCTGCGACAGGCGCGTGTTGCGCGGCGCGAGCGTGACCGTCAGCGTCGCCTTGCGCAGCTCTCCGCCCGAACCGCCGCCGCTGGGTCCCGCCACCTGCGGCTGTCCGACGGTGGTGAAAACGCGGATGATTCCCGGCACGGGCGCAGGTCCCGCGGTGAGACGGTGCCGTGCATCCTCGGCGACCGCCAGCGTGGAGTCGATGCTGACACCGGGTGGAAGCTCCAGGCTGATCGAGGTGGAGCCGCGGTCGCCGGCAGGGATGAAGCCGGTGGGCAGGAGCGTGATCAATGCGATGGAGGCGATGAAGAACACCGTGGCCGCGGCAAAGGTCGTTGCGCGATGGCGCACGCACCAGCGAACGCTTTGCAGGTAGGTGCGCATCAATCGGCCGTCGGCGGTCTGCCTGTGAGCGCCCGGCTTGAGCAGCCACACGGCCATCATGGGCGTCACCAGCCGCGCCACCAGCAACGAGGTCAGGATGGCGGCGACCGCGGTCCAGCCGAATTGACTGAACACCAGGCCCGGCACGCCGCTCATGAACGCGGTGGGCAGAAACACCACCACCAGAGCCATGGTGGTGGCGATCACGGCGAGTCCGATTTCGGTGACCGCGTCCTCGGTGGCCTGGCGCACGCTCTTGCCCATGTGCGAATGGCGCGCGATGTTCTCGATTTCCACGATGGCATCGTCGACCAAGACACCGGCCACCAGCGACAATGCCAGCAGAGTGATCTGATTGAGAGTGAACCCCATCCATTGCATGAACGCGAAAGTCGGAATCGCCGACAGCGGAATCGCCAATGCGGAGATCAGGGTTGCGCGCCAGTTGCGCAGAAAGAACCAGACTACCGCGACCGCGAGCAGCGATCCTTCCACGAGCGCGCTCATCGCCGAGTGATAGGTGCGCAGCGTGTGGTCCACCGTGCTGAAGATGCTGCTCATGTGAACTGCGGGATTCTCCGTCTTGATCTTGTCGAGTTCGACCTGCACGGCCTGGGCGACGCTCACATCCGACGCGCCCTTGGCCTTGAACACGCCGAAGGTGGTTGCGGGGCGGCCGTTGAGCCTTGCAATATTGCGCACTTCCTCGATGCTGTCGCGCACGTCGGCAATCTCGCTCAGACGCACCGACTTTCCGCCCGGCAGGATGACCTGGGTGTCTGCCAATGCCTCCGCGGTCTTGGCGCCGCCGAGCACTCGAATGGCCTGTTCGCCGCCGCCCACCTGGGCCCGGCCGCCGGCCGCATCGAGATTGAGGGCGCGCAATTGCTCGTTCACCTCGACTGCCGTCACTCCGAGCGCCTGCATGCGCGCCGGATCGAGTTCCACCCGAATCTCGCGGCTGACGCCGCCGCCGCGCGAGACCTGCGCCACGCCGGGCACCGCCAGCAAGCGCTTGGTCACCGTATTGTCGATGAACCAGCTGAGCTGCACCGGAGTCATGTCGGTGGTGGTTACGGCGTAATAGGCGAAAGCGCCGCCATCGACGTTCTGGCGCGTCACCAGTGGTTCGAAAATCCCCTGCGGCAGATCGTTGCGCACCTTGGCCACGGCATCGCGCACATCGGTCACCGCCCGGTCGATGGGCGTGCCGATCTCGAACTGCATGAACATATTGACCTGGCCTTCGACGATGAAGGTAGTGATATTGCGCACATTGCCGATGCTGGCAATCGAACCCTCCACCTTCTGTGCGATCTGCGTCTCCAATTCGGTGGGAGCGGCGCCGGGCTGCGAGACATTGACGCTGACCAGCGGAAAGGAAATATCCGGAGTCAGATTGATGGGCAGCCGCACGAAGGCGACGATGCCCAGAAAGAACAGCACCACGAACAAGACGATGGGGATGACGGGATGGCGTATCGCCCAAGCCGAAATATTTCTCATGACCCGCGCAATTCCTTTATGACCGGCCCGATTCCTTCAATACAGGCTTGACCAGCTCGCCCTCTTGCAGGAAGGCACCGGCCGTGGCCACCACCTGTTCCTTGCCGTCGATTCCCTCGGCGATGGTCACGCCGTTCTTGACAATTCCGGACACGCGCACAGTACGCCGCTCGACTTTGTTCTCGGCATTGACGATCAGCACGTAGCTACCCTTCTCATCGTTCAGCACGGCGGTTTGCGGCAACACGGCGCGTTCCGCATTGCTGACCGTGACCTCGGCGCGCGCAAAGGCACCCGGGCGCAGATTCGGATCCGGCGTCAGTGAAACTCGCGCCATGCCGAGCCGCGTTTGCGGGTCGATCACCGCCGGCAGCAGGCGCACATGACCCTCATAGACCTGGGAAGTGCCCGTCAAACGCACAGCGACAACTTGACCGACTTTCAACAATGGCAGGTCTTGCTCCGCCACCTGGCCGCGCAGTTCGATTTCGCCGCCTTCCGACAGTCGGAACAGCGCCTCCCCTCCGGGGGTCGCCGTTTGTCCCACCTCGACATTGCGCGTCAAGATGACGCCGTCGGACGGTGCACGCACCTCGGCACGCGCCAGGCGCGCCTGCGCCTCGGCCAATTGCGCAGCGGCCACTTTGACCTTGGCTGCGGCGGTGACGCCGGTCGACCGGCGGCGCTGGGTTTCTTCCGCGGACAAGGCGCCCGAAGCGCCGACGGCCTGCGCGCGTTTGTATTCGGCATCGGCGAGCTCTGCTTCCGCGCGCGCCTGCTCCAGCGCGGCCTCCAGATTGGCGACCTGCGGTTGCAGCACCGATACGTTGAGGCGCGCCAATACTTGGCCGCGCTTCACGCGATCGCCGGCTTCGACGTAGATCGCCGCCACGCGCCCAGCATCGCCTTCGACCCCGATGGGCATGTCGTAGCGCGCTGCAATGGTGCCGATGATGCTCACCGTGGTCGGCACCGTACTGAGCCCCGCCTGCGTCACTGACACCGTGGGCACCGCCACCTTGACCACAGGCTTGGCCGCCAGCGCCTGCGTCACGCGCCAGGCGAGGATCGCAACGAACACCGCAGCCCCGACAATGATGGCCACTCGAACCCACAGCCCGCGCCCGCCTCGGGACATTGCCTGTGTGATCACCGGATATTCCTTGGCAGCTACATTCATGACACTACATCCCAGGGGTATCTTCCTTTGTCCACGATGAACCTCGCCAAGCGGTTCATTTCCTCATCTTCATTGCGCGTGATCCGGCGCACCGCGTTCGCCATCCGCCGCTTCGCTTGTTGAGCGAAGACGCGGGCTATCGCGACGGCTTGAACTCCCTGCTCGCCCGCCGCCTCACTCAGGGCAGCGGCCCGCGACAGCACGCATAGACCGACGAACAGATCGATGCCAATGTCGGCGATGCGCTTCAAGTCGTGCCGACGATCCGCAATCGCTTTGCCGTGCTTGCGCAACAGGTAGTCGGACGCCTTGGCAAGCTCCAGAGTATATCGCTCGTAGACGTCGGCCGCCTCAAGCAGCGGCTGCGGCATTTTAGTCAATATCTTGTCGCGGCCCACACCCGTTACCTGTGTCAGGCGTTTTTCCGCGTAGTCGGTCAAGACGCCAAAGCCCTTAATCGGGTTGTTGAAAATATCATCCACCGTGCTTTTGAGCTCGCCCAGGGAGCGGCCCAAATCCTTGAGGCCGGACAAAGCGATGTACAGCCGCAGCACCTCATTGGTTCCCTCGAAGATCGTTAAGATGCGGCAGTCGCGTGTAATCTGCTCGTAGGGTAGTTCACGCATGAAGCCGGCGCCAGCCGCAACCTGCAGTGCCTCGTAGGCGCTGCGCTGCAGGGCCTCACTGGCAAACACCTTGCTCATGGCCGCTTCCACCGAATAATCGCTTGATCCCGTATCGATGTAGTGGGCAACCATCCATACGACGCTCTCGGCGGCGAAGCAATCGATGGTCATTTGCGATATTTTCTCGCGGATCAGGCCGAATTCGGCGATGGGCGTATCGAATTGCTTGCGCGACTGCGCTTGCTGCGTCGCAAGAGCAATAAGGGCTTTCATGCCGCCAACTGCCCCGCCGCCAAGGCCGGTACGTCCATTGTTCAATATCGCCATGGCCACCTT
>JANXZQ010000467.1 GCA_025355445.1 Gammaproteobacteria bacterium | reverse complement strand
CCTGCATGATGGATGCCGCAACCTCCGGCGGCTGCACCGCAAAGTTGGAATTCATGAGCTTGATCCGCGACAGATCGGTGCGCGCAAAATTCGGATGATAGATGAGACCCTGCATGATGGTGACGGCGACCTATCCCTGCTTCGTCACCATCATGCAGGGTCTCATCTATCATCCGAATTTTGCGCGCACCGATCTGTCGCGCATCAAGCTCATGAATTCCAACTTTGCGGTGCAGCCGCCGGAGGTTGCGGCATCCATCATGCAGGCCATGCCGCAGGCGCTGCAGGTGGGGAGCTTCGGCATGACCGAAACCGCCGGCACCGTATGCACCGGATCGCCGGACGAAGCTCAGTCGCTGCGCATTACGCGGCTGGGCAAACCACTGCCCGGTCTCGAAGTGCGCATCGTCGCGCAGGAGTCGGGACTGGAAGTTGCAGCAGGCGAGCACGGCGAAGTGCTGGTGCGCGGCTACAGCCTGCTCGAGGGCTACCACAAGGATCCGGAGAAAACCGCGCAGGCCATCGATCGCGACGGCTGGTTTCATACGGGCGACATCGGCTCCCTCGACGAGCACGGCACCATCATGTTCCATGGCCGCTACAAGGACATGCTGAAGGTCGGCGGCGAGAATGTGGCCGCAGCGGAAATCGAGGCCCTGCTTGGCCGTCATCCGGCGGTGAAGCTCGCCCAGGTCGTCGGGATTCCTGACGCCAAGTACGCCGAAGTGCCGGCGGCGTTCGTCGAGCTCAAGCCCGGCAGCAGCGTAAGCGAAGCGGAACTGATGACTTTCTGCAAGAGCGAGGTGGCGGCTTTCAAGGTGCCGCGGGTCGTGCGCTTCGTCGAAGAATGGCCGATGTCCTCGAGCAAGATTCAGAAATTCCGGCTGCGCCAGACGCTCGTCGCGGAGCTGGGGCTGGCGTAACGCCTGCGCCCACGCCCATGGTCCTGCCGCACTTCGGCCCCATTGTTCAGAACGCCTTCGTGGTGCGCGACATCGAGACCGCGGTGGACTACTGGTCGACGAAGCTCGGCGTCGGTCCCTTCTATCTGCTTGGCCACATACAATACGGAGACGTGTATTTTCGTGGTGCACCGCTGAAATTCGACATGTCGGTCGCGATCGCGCAGTGGGGCGAGATTCAGATCGAGTTGATCCAGCAGCATGATGCGGCGCCGTCGATCTACTCGGAATTTCTGACCCGCCACGGTGAAGGGCTGCAGCATCTCGGCGTCATGACGGCGTCGCTCGATGAGCACCTCGCCCGACTACGCCCGCTCGGGATCGAGCCCGTGCAATGGGGCGAGACCGCTAACGGCATGCGCTTCGCCTACCTGAACACCGACCGTCAGGCCGGCGGCATGATCGAATTGATCGAGACCGGCCCGGCGGTTGAAGCCTTCTTCGCCAAGATTCGCAAGGCCGCCGCGGGTTGGGACGGCAGCCGGCCGCTGCGGCGGCTGTAGCGCCCCCGACGAGCAGCGCAGCGACACACGCTCTTGTTTTTCGGCACACTCAAACCGGTCCAGATCGCCTACCACGTGCCCGACCCTGAGCACGCAGCGCGCGACTTTGCGAGTTCCTTCGGCTGGGGTCCGTTTTTCCTGTTCGAGCACATCGCGCTGTCGCGCTGCCTGTACCGCGGCGCACCGGCTGCTTTCGATCACAGTTCAGCCTACGGGCAGGCGGGCGATCTCATGATCGAACTCATCACCCAGCATGGCGAAGCGCCGTCGGTGCTGCGTGATCTGTATGCGCGCGATGAAGTCGGCGTGCATCATGTAGCGCACTTCGTCACTAATTTGCGGGACACTCTGGATCAGGTTCGCGCAGCGGGAGAGGAGATAGCCCTCGACGCCTGCACCACCACCGGCACCTGCTTCGCGATGCTCGACACGACGCGCCAACTCGGCCATATGGTGGAGCTCTACGAGCCCGCGGGCGATCTGCTCAAGTTCTACCGCTACGTACGCCGGGCCGCGCAGGGGTGGGATGGCGCGGAGCCGCTGCGCCGGCTTCGCCTCTGACGGCGCGCAACTATTCACTATCTGCAAGGATCCACAATGGCAAGCATCAACGGCAAAGTCGCGGTCATCTTGGGCGCCGCCGGCGCAGGCAACATGGGACAGACCATCGCCCGGCGCTTCGCCGCGGAAGGCGCGAAGGTACTTGTGGCCGGCCGCAGCGGCGCGAATCTCAAGGCGCTGGCCGAGGAGCTTGGCGGAGCTCACTGCATCTGCGACATCACGCGCAGCACCGAGGTCGCGGCTCTGGCCCGCTTCGCGGCGGAGCGCTTCGGCCGTCTCGACATCGCCGTCAATTGCACAGGCTGGGCGCCGATGACCAAGTTGCTGGAAGTCACGGAGGACGAACTGGACAAGTTGTGCGCCCTGCAGTTCAAGGGTGTGTATTTTTTTCTGCAAAGCATGGTCGCGCAAATGGCGACGGGCGGCGGCGGATCGATCGTGCAAATGTCGTCCGCCTCCGCCTACGCTCTGCTCTACAATCACGCGGCCTACATCGCGACCAAATCGGCGGGCGACGCACTGGTGCGCTGTTTCGCCAACGAATTCGGCGCCAAAGGCGTGCGCGTCAATTCCATAGCGCCCGGCCTCACGGGCAGTCCGATGACGGCACACGAAATGGCGCTGCCCGGATTGCAGGAAGCTTTTCTGAAGGAGTATCCACTGGGCCGGATCGGCACGGCCGAGGACGTCGCGAACGCCGCGCTGTGGCTCGCCGGTGGGGAAAGTTTCATGACCGGCCAGGTGCTGCAAATCAACGGCGGCCTCACCCTGCGGCGCAATCCGACGCCGCGCGAGATCAGTGCCAGCCTGAAAGCGGCAGCTGCCAGGTAAAAACAGTCAGACCTGATTGTTTTGTAGACACCCCGCTGTTAGCATGCAGGTTGGCTGGGCGGCGGGAGTTTCACATGGCGGTCAATTACAAAGTCGAATGGCCCATGAGCTTGCACGCGCCTGCCGACTCGCTGGAAGCGAAGCAGCCGGCCGTGGACAACGGACTCGATGTGCCGGATCCGGCGCGCTACTCCTCCGCCGACTACATGAAACAGGAATGGCAGCATCTGTGGCCGCGGGTCTGGCTGCTGGCGGGCGTCACTCCCGATCTGCCCGAGTCCGGCGACTACCAGGTGTTCGAGATCGGCCACGAAGAAATTCTGCTGGTGCGCCAGGATGACGCCTCGATCAAAGCCTTCTACAACGTTTGTCCGCACCGCGGCAATCGCATTTCGCTGAATGAGCGCGGCAGTGTCGCGAAGTTCACCTGCGCCTTTCACGGCTGGCAATTCGCCTGCGACGGCAAGCTCGAGAAAATCACCGACGAGGCGACTTTCGATCCGCGCGTGATTGCGCATCGGCCCTCCTTGAGCGAGGTGCGCTGCGACGTCATCGGCGGTCTCATCTTCGTCAACATGGACGGCAAGGCGCCGCCGCTCCGCGAATGGATCGGCTTGCCGCCGGGCTACATCGAAAACTACGAAATCGACAAGATGAACGTGGTGCGCCACGTGCGCAGTGAATGGCGCGCGAATTGGAAAACCGGCATCGATGCCTTCTACGAGACCTATCACCTGCCGTTCATCCATCCTCAGACTCAGGGAGTGATGGAAGACTTCAGCCAGTACGATCTATATCCGAACGGCTTCAGCCGCATGATCGTGCCCATCGGCGTCAAATCGCACCGGGTGGGCGACCAAGTCAGCGTCGACCCTTACCAGCAGTACATGATGAAGGAAGCCGGCATCGA
>JANXZQ010000415.1 GCA_025355445.1 Gammaproteobacteria bacterium | reverse complement strand
ATTACCCGGCGTGAACGCTGAACAGTATGGCTATAACGCCGATGACCGGGAATCTGCGTCTGTTGCGCATATCTACGGTCAGAACCTTGCCGCGGCTGAGTCACTGACGGCGTCCGCCGCACCGTGGGCGTGGTCGCCTGCCACGCTCAAGCCAACTGCCGATCAGGAAATGCTAAATGGCATTAACCGCTTTGTGATACATGAATCAGCCCATCAGCCCCTGATCGACAAAGCGCCAGGATTAACTCTTGGACCCTTCGGGCAATGGTTCAACCGCAACGAAACCTGGGCCGAGCAGGCCGGCGTATGGATCAATTATCTATCGCGCAGTTCCTATCTCTTGCAGCAGGGACGCTTTGACGCCGATGTCATCTACTTCTATGGCGAAGACTCGAACCTGACCGCAATCTTCGGAGACAAGGCGCCGGATATGCCTGCGGGATACGGCTTCGACTACATCAACGCGGATGGATTGATTCATGAGTTGAATGTGTCCGACGGGCGGCTGACCACTAAGAGCGGCATGACTTACCGTCTGCTGGTTTTGGATCCCTATAGCAAACACATGTCACTGCCAGTGCTGCGCAGCATTCACTCGCTCGTGCATCAGGGCGCCGTACTTGCAGGTCAAAAGCCGACCGACACACCCAGCCTGGCAGATGCGCCCGCCGAGTTTACAAAACTGAATGATGAATTGTTTGGCGCTGGTACGGGCGTGCATAGCTTTGGCAAAGGCAAAGTATACGCGGGGCAGAACGCCGAGTCTGCGTTGAAGGCGCTGAGTGTTGCTCCGGACTTTGACCACACTAAGCCGACAAGCGATGCGCGGGTCTTGTTTGTACACCGCAAGCTCGCCGACGGCGAGATCTACTTTCTGGATAATCGCAATGACCGTAACGAGACACTCGAGGCTAGCTTCCGCGTGACTGGTAGAGTCCCGGAGCTATGGTACGCCGAAACCGGCAAGTCGCAGCCGGTCTCTTATAAAATCGCGGACGGGCGCACGACGATCCCCCTGCACCTTGAGCCATGGGGCACTGTGTTCGTGATCTTCCGAGAGTCAACAAAGGAGACTTCGCACACACTGCCTGAGCTCGTTGAGACCAGATTGACAACTCTTGACGAGTCGTGGAATGTGACTCTCCAACCGGGCCGTGGCGCACCCGCGTCTATTAGTCTCGATAAGCTGGCATCGTGGAGCGATAGCGCAGACAAGGGCGTTAAGTACTTCTCAGGGACGGGTACTTACTCGAAGACTCTGCAGACTCCCGCGGAATGGTTCCGGCCCGGCGCGAAGTTATGGATCGACTTGGGCGATGTGAAAAACTTGGCCGAAGTATTCGTGAATGGCAAGCCACTGGGCACCGTGTGGCATGCGCCCTATCGTGTGGATGCGACAGGTACGCTGAAGCCGGGTGCAAACGAACTCACGATCAAGGTAACCAATGCGTGGGTCAACCGGTTGATCGGCGATGAACAATTGGATGCGTCGACCAAGTACACCTATGCTGACGTCAAGCCTTATAAGGCAGACTCGCCGCTGCTGCCATCGGGATTATTGGGACCCGTTCGCGTCTACTCCCTCGCGCCGCGATAGATGTTGAGTCGGAAACCCGCGACTACCAGGGCCAGCTGCTCGGCGAATCCCAGCCACGTCCCGATCATGCCTGGGAACCTCACTACGCGCGGAGCCTAAAGCAAGGCGGACATGCAATAGAGGATAGTCAGAACCAGAACGAATTACGGTGCAGGATAAATCCGGCGCCGATCAATCCCTCATGTACATTTTCTATCTCCATCCCCCCACTCCGCGTCCTTTGTACAGGCGTAAAGGTGTTGCGGGCGGCCAGCATTCCGGTTTCGACAATTGCGTCATGCGCTGCGACGACGCCCAGATTTACGAGTCCAAAACCGTCCCTGGCCTTCGCTACTTGATCGAGGAAATACCAGGCTTCGCTCTGTGCAAGGCACCCAAGGGCTCAGACGTCAACGCCACCAGTCGCCGGCCGCAATCCCGCTACTTCGACGCGGCGGCTAATCACGGCAAGTGCAGTTCCCAGATCCTGGTCAACGACGCAGCCACACCACCCAGGCGTTGATAAGCTCGTGCTGGAATAACGCCTGCGGTAGTATCTCGAGTTGGAAGTTATCTACCAGGTTCGCTGTGCCGCAAG
>JANXZQ010000363.1 GCA_025355445.1 Gammaproteobacteria bacterium | reverse complement strand
GCGATCGCGCGGTAGCAGGCACGGCCCGCCCTGCACTGCGGGGCGAACATGCGGCAAAGGCGCTGGCTGCGCCGGTACGTTGACCCACGTTGACAACTGTATCTAATTGGATACAATAGCACATGCCGTATCTTGTGCAGCAAACCGAAACCTTTGCCGCGTGGCATTCAGGCCTGCGCGACTTGCGCGCCAAGGTGGCGATAGCCCGCCGGATCGAACGCATCGCCGCCGGAACGCTCGGCGACGTGAAGCCATTGGGTGGAGAACTGTCGGAACTGCGCGTGGACGTAGGGCCTGGATATCGACTCTATTTCACGATGCGCCACAGCGTTCTGGTCGTGTTATTGGCAGGCGGCGACAAGCGTACGCAGAGCGCGGATATCCGCCGAGCGCGAAAACTGGCAAGCAAGGTGTAGACCATGAAATCCAAGGCGAAAACAAAACTGATCCCCTTCGACATGTCCGAACACCTGGACAGTCGAGAAGCGGTTGCGGAATACCTTGCGCAGGTTCTGGCCGATGGTGACGCCGACGAGCTGCTACGCGCACTCGGGCATGTCGCCAAGGCGCGCGGCATGGCGCAGGTGGCTGCAGATGCTGGGCTTGGCCGCGAAAGTCTTTACAAAGCGCTGGCTCCCGGCGCGAAGCCGCGGTACGACACCGTGTTGAGAGTAACGCGCGCGCTTGGCGTGAAACTGACCGCCGTTCCAGATGACGCGGCCGCATAACGGAGTTCGGGTGAGCCCGTCGGGGCAATCCGGGCGGTGGCGCAGAAATGCTACCGCGCTTAGGTGTCGGCGAGGAGCGAGCGGAGTGCAGCGGCGAGTTCGTGTAGAGGCGCCGGTGACTGGGTGAACGAAGTGGGCTGTTCGTCTTTCCCGTTGCACGACAATTCATTTTGCTGGCTCCTGGGCGCGGTCCTCCGACAGCATCAGGATCCGAGGATCCGCTGGTAGCCCAGGCGCGCTAGCCATACCTGAGACGGCCCTGACGAAAGCAAAGTCCCCAATGCACGGCCGCCACGGCGCGATGCCACTATTGGGTGATGTTCGCTTCGGCAATTGCTCAATCATCAGCCGGATTTGATCAGTAGGACGAACTGCTCAATCTCAACCGAATAAAGTGTTTAATCTCAAGAGCTGCTAGTGCGGAATCAATCGCCGCCAACGCTCAATCTCTTGACCGTCGCCACATCGCTCACGGACGAGCCACTGGGGGCAGCAGCAGCGGGCGAACAGGATAGCTCAGCAACTAATTGAGCTCGCGCAGCTCGGCGCGCGCCTGAATCCCGACGCTAGCAACCCTGCTGCGCAAGACGCGATTCCCGATGATCGCGCGAGGTCCTACAACGAGCGGCTGATCGCGAGGTAATGCACCCGCCGCCGTGCGAGATGAGCCTCAATTGACGATCTGGTTCAGCGCACTACTGGTACTCGACGCGAAATTGGAATCCGCATTGTAGGTAGCCGTAATGGGATGGGTCCCCATCGACAGCGCGTTGGTAACGCACGTGGCAATACCGCTGGTAAGGCTCTGGGCACTGCAGGAACCAATGCTCACCCCATTGTCCTCGAAGGTAACCGTGCCGGTCGGCGTGCCACTTCCCGGCGAAGTTACCGTGATTGTTGTAGTGAAAGTAACGCTCTGTCCGACGACCGATGGATTGGTGCTGCTGGTGACAGTAGCGGTCGTCGCCGCCTTGTTTGTCTGAGTGACAGTATTGCTCGTGCTCGGCTGATAAGTAATGTCACCGGAGTACGTGGCAGTAATCGAATGGGCGCCGGTCGTCAACGCGGATGTCGTGCACAAGGCTTGAGTACCAGAAGTGCTTAGAGGGATAGCAATGCACCCCGTAATCTTACTTGCGCCATCCAGAAACGTCATCGATCCGGTAGGCGGCAGAAGGAAATAAGGCGCCTGCCCATTCCACTGGGGTTGCGCGATGAATGTCACGCTCTGCCCTAAAGTTGATGGGTTAAGGCTGGATGTCAAAATTGTCGTTGTTGTCCCTTGCGCGAGATTAAAAGAATACAGGCCAGAACCGGCCTGGCCATTCGAGCCACTTACATTCACTGCTACCGTGTAAGTTCCCGGAACCGAAGGAAGAAAGCTGGTGTTAGCCGATGTTGGTGCACTGAATTGCCAGGTGGATGGCACCGGCGCGGACAGCACAGACCAAGAGAACTTGATCGTCTCGCGGAACCGGTTAGGACACAGCGCGGAATTATTATCGTCAGAAATCCCTACCGCACTAAAATTTTGGGGCGTGATCTGGTTGACGAGCCCGCTAACGGGATTAGCACCGCAACTCGCAGTTGTGAGAGAAACTTGGCGAGGAACTGTCTGATTTCCGAGCGCATCTTTCACGGACGCTTCGAATTGATACGTGCCTGGCACGTCCGGAATAAATAAAGGATTTACATCGGTGAGGCCGGTCAGCGCCGCTTGGCTCCCGGCGGGAGCGGAGAAAATTGACCACCTGTATGAGTAAGGCGTGATCGCCAGGGTTCCGCACGTATTGGCATCCAAAGGGTGCGCTGCCAAGGTCACTTTGGCGCCAGTATTCGGCATTGGTAAGCCATCCCGATCTATATTCGGGGGTGGGGCGTTGCTATCTGGGTCTGTAACGGTGAAGTCGATAGGACGGTTTGCCCAATTTATTGCGCCAAAACATTGCGGTGGCAGTGTCGGCGCGGACGTCAAGTTACAGAGGTACGAAGTAGCAGTGACCTCGTTTGGGTCCAGAACGCCGTTCCCGTTTAAGTCCGCGCCCGCCGTAATTTTGGATCCGCCGACGATGCAGTTGTTGCCGGGAAACTCCGGCGTCAATCCGATCAAGCTGGTGTAGCCCCTAAGGCCAGAGGGTCCCGGTGGCCCCACGTTACCGCTTAGCGCAAACTCTGCGACCGGAACGGAGTTGACCGGTTGCCGAGGGCTTAGCGTTTGCGTACCGACCGTGACTTCAAGCCACAGCTGAGTGCCGGTGAAAGCGCCGGGGAAATTGAGATCGGCGGTGAAGACGCCATTGGCGATGGGGTATTGCGGTAACGAAATCGTGCTGCCCACTTGGGTTCCGCCAATGTTGGCGTCGAATAACTTGAATGTGAGATCGAAAGTTCCCGACGCGGCGCTGCCGCTAGCATTCAAGTTGCCTTGATAGGTGAATGCGGTCGATTGCGCAGTCGGACTTGCAGCAAGGGAATTCATCGTT
>JANXZQ010000360.1 GCA_025355445.1 Gammaproteobacteria bacterium | reverse complement strand
GACGAGGATTCCTTCTGCAAGACGGCGATGTCCCGCCGCGAGGATATTGTGAGCTGCATTGACGTCACGATCATGGATCGCTCCGCACACAGGACAGTTCCATCCTCTTATTCCAAGACCCTTCCGGCCTTTGGGGCCGGCACGGCTGTGACACACGCTGCAGGTCTGGGTGGAAAACGCTTCGTCGACTTCGGCGAACCACACGCTTGCGTCATCGCATTTATACAGCAGCATGGTTCGAAATGCGCTCCATCCGGCATCGAGCACCGACTTGGCCTGTCCGGTCTTGGCGAGAGCAGAGGCCTTGACGTTACCGACGAAGATTGCACCGTTGGCCTTGACCAGGTCGGTGCTCAGTTTGTGAAGGAAATCTTTCCGGCGATTCGCGATCTTGGCGTGAATCGCTCGGGACCGGTTTCGATGGCGGGCGCGCTGCGCGCGGACCAGGGCGGGCTCGAAGTCGCGGTAACATCGTTGAGCATCGATCGGCGCCCTGTTATCGCTGAAGGCCGCAAAGCTCTTCAATCCCAGATCAATCCCGACGCTCGGGGCCGAGCGATCCAGGATCGATCCGATCGATGCTTTAGCTCTTCCATCCGCCACGCGCTGCGCGCGAGGGACGCAGACATTCAGATACCATCGTTCGCGGCTGTCTTCACTAAAACACCCCGCACGCAGTTCGAAACTGCCCAGGCCATAGCTGTCCCACAGCGACAACCAACGTCCCGCAAAGTAGACCTGTCCCCCCTCGATAGCGAATCGTTCTCACCTTGTAGGGAATCCAGCCGAGGGATCGCCGTGCACCGCTTGAACGGGCAGATGCAAAGCGCAGTCACCGCGCGTGACCCCTTTGAGGAACGGCCAGAAATCAAATCCCAACAAAAACCGCCGTTCCCGCTCGAACACTTTCACCGACAACTCATTGCAGTAGTTGAAGACGGTGTTGACCTCGCGCGCCAGGCTAGAAAGCCACGGGGCGCGCTTGTCCTTCACCCGCAGGCGCAGGACCCGGACGGCGGTAGGTCGAGAGCTGTACATCTATACAGTTTACCAAAAAGCCACCGCAAAACACTGCGGCAAACATCGAGAAATGTGCCATGGGCTGCTACGCCAAGGCCGCAATCCGTCGCTGGCATGAAGGCCGACGTTTCTCGCGGAGAAATAGGATGAACGGCCCGCCGGATGCGCTAGAGGCGCAAATCATTCGCTCGTGGAACATCAACGCCAAGCCGTGGGCGAGGGCGGTTCAGGCAGCGAGCATACTCAGCCGCACGCTGGCGACCGATCGGGCAATCGTCGACGCCGTCCGGAGCGTGAGCCCCGGCCGCGTGTTCGACATAGGCTGCGGCGAAGGCTGGTTGGCCAGAGCCTTGTGCGCCTTGGGAGTCGAGGTTACAGGTGTCGATGCCGTGCCCGAGCTCGTTGCGGAGGCTGTGCGCGGCGGCGGCGGGCGTTATCAAGTGGCCGATTATCTCGCCATCGCGGAGCGGCGGTTGGAGTGCGGGCCGTTTGATGCCGCGGTTTGCAATTTCTCCCTCCTGGGAAAAGAGTCCGTGAATGGACTGCTGAGCGCCATCCCTCACTATCTCGACGCAGCAGGCCATCTCATCGTGCAAACCCTGCATCCTGTGGCGGCGTGCGGCGAGCATGCATACCGGGACGGGTGGCGCGCGGGCACTTGGGCGGGCTTCGGCGCAGAATTCAGCGACCCTGCGCCCTGGTATTTCCGCACTCTGGCGAGCTGGGTGTCGATGCTGCGACAATGCGGATTCGAAATACTTGAGTGCCGCGAACCCACGGCCCCGGATGCGATCGCCCCGGCCTCCGTCGTCTTCATATGCAAGGAGCTCACCCGATGAGAATTTGGCGATTGCTGGTCATGGGCGCATGTCTGAGTTTGACCGGCTGCGTCGTAGGCTACGGGCCTTGTTTGTTCCAGCAGCCCGTCAAGAATACGCTGACCGGACACGTCCACTTTCGCGATTATCCTGCGGCCGACGGCTTGGACAATATCCCGGTGCTGTCGCTGGATCGAACCGCCTACATCTATTCGCCCGCTCAAAGCCATCATTGTCTGCCTGCCAATGATCTACAGCTGGTCGGAGTCGCTGAATTTCCGCAGAACGTCATCGAGAATTCACATGTCACTGTCGACGGGGTGTTGTTTCCACAAGGCTCGCCCCGCCAGCACACGCCGTTTCTGATGAGCGTGACCACCATATTGCCGATTCCCACGGTGCATTGAACGGTTACAATCGAGGCTTGAGCTAAATCAAAACCGGGGAGTGAACGTTCATGAAATATACCAATCTCGCAGGACTGATTGCGGCACCCATCATGGTGTTTGCATTGGCGCTGCCCGCCCGGGCCGCGGATGACACTGCAGCCACCACCTGCAAGGACGGCACGACCTCCGCCGCTACCGGCCGGGGCGCATGCAGCGGTCACGGCGGCGTGCAAAAGGCGCCGAAAGCCGCAGCATCGGCGGCAGCGCCCGCTGCTGCGCCGGCCCCGGCGGCTGCCGCCGTTCCTGCAACTCCTGCCGTACCCGCAGCGTCGGACGGCGGCAGCACCTGCAAGGACGGCACAACTTCCGCTGCTACCGGTAAGGGTGCGTGCAGCGGCCACGGCGGCGTGCAGAAGGCCCCGAAGAGCAGTCCCGCGGCACCCGCAACAGCGGCCACTGCGCCGGCATCTGCGCCAGCCGCGACAGCGGCCGCTACACCGGCATCTGCGTCAGCCGCAGCGCCGGCTGCCGCAGCACCGGCTGCCGCCAAATCCGCGACCGTGTCGAAGTCGGCGCCGACGGCCGCCGCCAGCAACACCGATCCCACGGGTGCGACGGCGAAGTGCAAGGATGGTACTTATTCGAAGTCGAAGCACCATTCGGGCACTTGCTCCAGCCACGGCGGCGTAGCGGAGTGGCTGACGGCTCAATAGGCGGGGCTGGTCCTTAACCGGCGCTGGTCACTCGTCAACGCTGGTTTCGTAGAGTGGGGCGGCGAGAGGGCTCGCCGCCCTGTGGCTTGCTGGGCGCCCGCGGCGCCTAGCGATTCAGCAGCGGCTTCAACGTCGGCCAGACAGTGTCCAGCAGCTTGGGTTGCCCGAGCTCATTGGGATGAATGCCGTCGCCCTGGATGAGAGCAGGAGATAGGGCGACGTCCTTCATTAGGAAGGGCACCAGAGGCAGATTTTTCTCGCGCGCCAGGTCGCTGTAGCTGGAGACGAACTGCGCGGTGAACTCGGGCCCATAGTTCGGCGGCATGCGCATTCCCAGCAGCAGCACCTTGGCGCCGGCGGCCAACGACAAGTCGACCATTTGCAGCAAGTTGGCGCGCATTTGCGCGACCGGCAATGCGCGCAGGCCGTCATTCGCGCCCAACTCCAAAATGACGATTTTAGGCTGGTGCAGGGCGAGCGCTCGCGGCAGGCGCGCGAGGCCGCCTGCGGAGGTTTCGCCGCTGACGCTGGCATTGACGACTTCGTAACCGTACTCTTGCGCCTTGAGCCTCGTCTGCAGCAACGCCACCCAGCCCTGTTCTACGCGCGCCAGGCCGTAGCCGGCACTGATGCTATCGCCGAACACGAGAATCACCGGCCCTTCGACAGGCGTTGCGCCGTTGGCCGAAACGGATGCGACCACCAGCCATATTAGGATCAAAAGCCGATTCACAGGCGCTCCTCAATGCAAGACCAAGTAGTTCTCGAAGCAAAAAACGTATCCAAGACCGTCGCAAGTCCCGAGGGTCAGTTGACCATTCTCGCCGATGTGAGCCTCAGTGTGCGAAGCGGCGAAACGTTGGCGATTGTCGGCGCTTCGGGCGCCGGCAAGTCCACGCTGCTGGCCTTGCTGGCCGGCCTCGATTCCCCGAGCACGGGTCGAGTATCGATCGCCGGGGTTGATTTGACTGAACTCGACGAAGACGGCCGCGCCGCCATTCGCGGCAAGCATGTCGGATTCGTGTTTCAGTCGTTTCACTTGATCCCCTCGCTCACCGCCGTGGAGAATGTCATGTTGCCGCTGGAATTGGGCGGCCGCCGTGATGCGCGCCAGGGGGCGCTCACCGCCCTGGAGCAAGTGGGCCTCACGCCGCGTCAGGCCCATTATCCGAAGCAGCTGTCGGGCGGTGAGCAGCAGCGCGTGGCGATCGCACGCGCCTTCGTGACCCATCCCGCAGTTTTGTTTGCGGACGAACCTACGGGTAATTTGGATACTGCCACGGGGCAGCGCATCACGGATCTGCTGTTCGATCTCAATCGCAGCACGGGCAGCACTCTGGTGCTGGTCACTCATGACCGGACGTTGGCAGCCCGCTGCAGCCGCATTTTGGAACTCGACGCCGGCCACACGGTGAATTGATGCAAATCCTGCGGTTTGCCCTGCGAAATTTGTGGCGGGACCTCAAATCCGGCGAGCTCTCGGTGCTGCTGCTGGCGCTGACGGTGGCGGTGCTCTCGCTGACGGCCGTGGGCTTTTTCACCAGCCGGATCTCGCAGGGAGTGCGG
The DNA here is from genome assembly GCA_025355445.1 of Gammaproteobacteria bacterium. Lineage (GTDB taxonomy): Bacteria > Pseudomonadota > Gammaproteobacteria > Steroidobacterales > Steroidobacteraceae > Bog-1198. The sequence goes on along the minus strand of JANXZQ010000360.1, from coordinate 14,804 downwards.
GCGCAGGCGGCCGAAGTGCTGGCCGCCGATCTGCGTCTGGAATCTCCCGATCCAATTCCGGCGCATTATTTTGCGGACGCAAAGGCCAGGGCGTTGCGCAGCGCGCAAATCTTGTCTTTTCCCACCGCCATATTCAGCGGTGATGAGAGTCAATTGGCGGCGCTCAACGCGGTCAGCGCCGCCTACCCATTGCGCGGACACGTGCGCATCGCGGACGTCCCCTTCGGCGTTGCACGCGCGACCGAGCGCATACCCGGCCGCGGCGAAGTCTGGATCGACGCGCGTATCATCGCGCAATTAAAAATTGCACTTGGCTCCAGTTTGCGAATCGGCACAGCTTCGTTTCGCGTGACTCAGGTGCTCGATTACCGTCCGGATCAGGGCACGGGCTTCGTGAATCTAGCCCCTGCGGCGTTGCTCAACTATGCCGATGTGGCCTCAACGCAGCTCATTCAGCCGGGTAGCCGTGTGACTTATGCTGCGCTGTTCGCAGGCCCGGTGGCGCAGATCGCCTCGTTCCGCGAATACCTGATGTCGAACAAGGCGCCGGGGGAGCGCTTGCGCGAGGTGGAGGAATCGAGCAGACAGCTCAATTCCGCGATCGATCGCGCCAGCCGTTTTCTCAACCTCGCCAGCCTCGCGTCCGTGCTGCTGGCCGCCGTTGGCGTTGCCATGGGCGCGCGCCGCTATGCGACGCGGCACATCGATACCGTGGCATTGATGAAGTGCATGGGCGCATCGCAAGCCTTCGTGTTGGCCATCTCGGTGATCGAATTGGCGCTGTTGGCTGTCTTCGCGGTGACCATCGGTGCGCTGCTGGGCTATCTCGCCCAATCGGGCCTGGCGTGGCTGCTGCGCGGCCTCATTCGCACCGACCTGCCGGCCGCCTCGTTGGCGCCGCTGCCCATTGCGCTGGTCACCGTGCTGGCCATGCTCATAGGCTTCGCTCTGCCTCCGCTGCTGCAATTGAAGAACACGCCGCCGGCGCGCGTGCTGCGCAAGAGCGTGAGCGCGCCGCCGCTGCGCTACGGCCTGAGCTACTTGCTGGCGCTCGGGGCGTTGTTTGCGATTCTATGGAGCTTGGTGCGGGACACGGAGTTGGTGCTCTCCGTCCTGGCGGGCGTGCTGGGAGTCGGTCTGGTGCTGACGCTCGCAGGCTACGGCTTGGTACGGCTCACGGGCCGGCTGCGCGGCGGAGTCGGCGTCGCCTGGCGCTACGGGCTAGCCAATGTCTCGCGCCGCGGCGGCGACAGTGTGGTGCAAATAGTCGCCTTCGGCTTGGGGCTGATGGTGCTCCTGCTGTTGGCGGTGGTGCGCGGCGATCTGCTCGCGGACTGGCGGCACAGCCTGCCGGCCGACGTGCCGAATAATTTTCTGATCAATATCCGGCCGGAGGAGCGCGAGTCTCTGCACGATTTCCTGCGGTCGCGCGGATTGGGCCAGCCGCAGATGTTCCCGATGATTCGGGCGCGCATCACGGCCATCAATTCGCGGCCCAGCGAGTCCCTGAAGTTCAACGGCGAGTCCGGCCGCGGGTTCCTGCAACGGGAGCAGAACCTGACTTGGTCGGCCGACCTGCTGGACGACAATCAATTGATCGCCGGGAATTGGTGGACGGCTGCGGATTCCGGCAAGCCGCTGGTATCCATATCTTCCGAATACCAAGAGGCCTTGCAACTGAAACTGGGAGACAAGCTCAGCTTCGATATCGCGGGCGAAGCGTTGACCGTGGAGGTCGCCAGCATTCGCAAGATACGCTGGGACAGCTTCCGGCCGAATTTCTTTCTGGTCTTCCCCCCGGGGCTTCTCGACGGCGCCGCCGGCACATACATGACCAGTGTATTTCTGACGGCGGCGCAGCGGCCGGCGCTGGCGGACCTCGTGAGGCTGTTTCCGACGATCTCCGTGTTCGACGTCGACGCCATTCTCAAGCAAATCCGCGACATCATGGATCGCGCTTCCCTGGCCGTGCAGTATGTCTTCTTGTTCACGCTGGCCGCGGGAATCGTGGTGCTGCTGGCGGCCGTGCAATCCACGCGCGACGAGCGCCGTTACGAGAGTGCCATGCTGCGCACCTTGGGTGCGAGCAGGGGCACCGTGCTGCAAGGCGTGGCCGCGGAATTCTCCGCGCTGGGATTTCTGTCAGGCACTTTGGCGGCCTTCGGCGCAACGGCGGTTGGCTGGGTGTTGGCGCGGCGTTTATTTTCGCTGCACTACACGCTCGATCCTTGGGTTTGGGTGGTGGGTTTGGTGTGCGGCACCGTGCTCGTCGGGGTGAGCGGCACTTTAGCGACGCGCCGCGTCGTCAACACACCGCCCATTGAGACCCTGCGCGACGAATGACGCAACACCGCGCTCAACGCGCGGCGCTCAACGCACGTCGCTCAGCGCACTTCGAGAATCAGCCACGCAATCGGCAGGGGACTGCCGCGATACGTCAGTCCTTCGATGCGTACATTGTAAATACCCGCCGCAAGTCCCGTGGAATTGAGGGTCATACGCAGTTCGCCGTTCGAATCCTTGAAAAGATTGTTCAATACCAGGGCGCGCCCCTGATCCTTCTTGTCGACGAACAGGCGAAATTGCGCCACCTTGTTGGTGTAATTCAGATCGACGCGCACATCCAAGAGTTGCGGCGCGTTGCGGTTCAGGACGATTCGCGCCCTATCGATGCCGGGAGCCCGGTCCGGAGCCACTTGCACTTCCCTTTCCGTGGCCGGCTGTATCAACGAACCCTGGTTCATCACGGTGCGGGTGTCCTCGAGCTGGCCGCGCAGTAATACGTACTTGCCCAGCACCGCCCAGAAAGCCAACAGACACAGGACGCTGACGGCGATCAGACCGATCAACACATACATATGCTTCCACCACGGAGGCTTGGGCTCGGTCAGATCCTGGGGTTGTCCGCCCGCCTCGAGCAGCTTGAGGCTGGTGTGGGCGCGCTCGGACAACTTCAACTCGTTGAGGTATTCCGGGTTGGCGCGGCACCATTGTTCGAGATCGCGAGCGCCTTTAAAGGGCAGCTTGCTTTCCAGGTAGCGTTCCACGAGCTTATGATCTTCGATGAACTTTCGATCGAAGCGCGGCGACGGCGCGGTAGGCGGATTTATCTGTGAAATTGTGCGAGCGGCCATACTCAAGAGTTCCTATTAAGCTGCATGATGACGCGTCACCACCGCGGAATATGTGAAATACTCGGCAATTGACCCGCTCAAATGTCGCGCGGGTTTGGACCGGCCGAGAACCCCGTCACGATTTATGGTTTTTCATGGCGGCTATTCGCGGATGATCAAACGGGCGCTGTCGAGCTCACCCAAAGCCGCCTCACGTTGCGCGGACGAGAGACTGCCCCAATCGATCTTCCCGCCGTTCTCACGGCGCAGCTCGGCATCATCGATGCGACGCACCGGACCGCGCTTGTTGCGCCAGCGTTGCGGCAAATGACGGGTGCGCCCGCGGCGCACGAGATCGACTACGGCGCGAATGACTTGGCTATTGTTGGCGAGATTGCCGTGCAGCTCATCCACGAAGTAGGTCTTGAGCTTGGGCAGCATGGCCAGAGCCAGGGGCACCGTGCCGTCCCCGCCACGCGCCATGGAATATTCGAATCCACCCGCGCTGCGGCGCACACCGACGACCGTCTCCCGATTGACGCCAAGAATTTGTATCATGCGCGAATCGGGTGGGGCGAGCTTTGCGCGCACCGCCGCCACTTCTTTTAATAATCTTTCCCGCAGCGGCGGTCCTTCCGCCGGCCAGTCGCGCGGATGGAAAAGGTCCAAGCCCTTGAGGCGCCGCGGGGGCGGCAGCATGTGATACAACCCAGGAAAGGTGTTGAATACCTTGGCAGTGAGGTATTCAGGCGAGTGCCGGCGGTCGAGTCTCGACATCCTGCGCACGAATGGATAGGTCCCGCGCAGCGCCTGTACCGAGGCGAAAGATCCGTCGTTCGGCGTGCCCAACATGATGAGCCTGCGCACCAGGCGCTTCGGCAGCATGCGAATCGCCATGCGTGCGACCAGGCCGCCCATGCTGTGGGCCACGAGAATCACCGGCTCACCTTCGGCGCCGATGCGGGCCGCCAGTTGCGCGCCCAGTTCATCGAGCCCGAGGCGCCAGTCGTAGGAATGAAAGCGCGCATCGCGGCCGCCGATCCGCAGCTGCAGTTTGAGCCGTGCATACGCGAAGAGCAGCACGCCGACGGCGCGCAGCGACTTGCCCGAGGGCAATTTCAGGGCGATCAGCCGCCCCGCGGAAATCTGCAGCGGGTCGACCCACAGCACTTCGGAGCGGCCGGAGCTGAGCGGGCCGCCGATTTTCGAGCCCATGATTCCGGGCAGGATGAGCACTTTGGCGCCGCACGGATCCTTGGCTCGGTTTGCGGCGACGGCGAGCAGCGAGAGTTCCGCATAGGCCGGCGCGCCGAAGTATTCACGCAGGCTCTGGGCGTGCCTGCCGCTGACGAGAGCATCGAGTACGGCATCATCGTCCGCATGAAAAGCCCAGTCGGCGCTTCGGGCGGATTGTGATGCGGGAATGCGGCGGGCTGCTAGCCGGCGTTGCGCCATGCTCGAACCTTAACTCAAAACTTGCCCGCCATGACGCGGTCTATGACGTCGCACACCGCCGCAACGGCGGCAGCGCGAGTGCTGGACTTGCGCCAGACCGCACCCACGGTACGGGACGGCGCCGGCTTGGTAAAGCGCCGCACGGTCAGGCCGCGCTGCGAGCCGAACGGCGACTCCACAGCCAGCTCGGGCAATAAGGTAATTCCCAAACCCGCGACCACCATTTGGCGCAGGGTCTCGAGACTGGTCCCGCGGAAGTCCTCGTGCTCGCGGACATCGACACGGCTGCAAACCTCCAAGGCTTGATCGCGCAGGCAGTGGCCGTCCTCCAGCAACAGCAAGGTCTGGCCCTTGAGGTCCTGGATTTTGATGGAGGATTTGGCGGCGAGCGGATGATTGTTCGGAAGCGCGACGGTGAAGTCTTCCACGTAGAGCTTGCGCGACTCAACGCCGTCCTGCTCCGCGGGCAGTGCCATGATTCCCAGATCGATCTCGCCGTCGCGCAGACGCTTCAGCAGCGGTTCAGTTTGGTATTCGTATAGCATGAGGCTTAAGGCAGGCAGCGCCTTGCGAAACTTGGGCATGACTCGCGGCAGCAAGTACGGACCGATGGTGGGAATCAACGCCATCTTGAGCTTCCCGGCAAAGGGATCCGTGTTGTGGCGGGCGAGGGCGATGATTTCCTCGCTCTCGTTCAACATACGGCGGGCACGCACCACCACCTGCTTGCCGACATCCGTGAGCTGCACGTTCTTCGGCTGGCGCTCGACCAGCTTAACCCCGAGGAATTCCTCGAGCTTTTTCAGCTGCGCCGAGAGCGTGGGCTGGCTTACAAAGGTGCGCTCGGCCGCCTTGCCGAAGTGGCCCGTGTCGGCCAGCGCCACCAAATACTTGAGATCTTTGAGATTCATAGACTATAGATGCAGTCTATCAAAGCGATAATTATTATCCAATTCTTTAATGGGCCAACGGCTGCTAGCATCTGCAATCTGTTTCAAAACTCGTTCAAGGATCAATTCAATGTCTCTGATCAATACTGAAATCAAGCCTTTTAAAGCCACCGCCTATCACAACGGCAAATTCGTCCCGGTGACTGACGGCACTCTGAAGGGCAAGTGGTCCGTCGTGGTGTTCTACCCCGCGGATTTCACCTTCGTTTGCCCCACGGAGCTGGGCGATTTGGCGGACAACTATGCCGAATTCAAGAAGTTGGGCGTCGAAGTCTATGGCGTCTCCACCGACACGCATTTCGCACACAAGGCCTGGCACGACACGTCGGATACCATCAAGAAGGTTCAGTACCCGCTGGTGGGCGATCCGACCGCGGCGCTCGCGCGCAATTTCGAGGTGCTGATCGAGGAAGAAGGCCTGGCGCTGCGCGGTACCTTCGTCATCAACCCCGAGGGCGTGATCAAGATTATGGAGGTTCACGACAATGGAATCGGCCGCGATGCCAAGGAGCTGCTCCGCAAAGTGAAGGCCGCGCAGTATGTGGCTTCGCATCCGGGCGAGGTGTGCCCGGCGAAGTGGACTCCGGGCGCCGAGACCTTGTCGCCGTCGTTGGATCTGGTCGGAAAGATCTAATCGGCGATTGATGATCGATAGAAACGGCGGGCGAGCCTGGAAACATCGAGGCTCGTCCGCTCCGCGGATGGATTTACCTGGATGACACTATGCTCGATAGCAATCTGAAGACTCAATTGAAAGGCTACCTGGAGCGGATCTCGCAGCCGGTGCAAATCCTCGCATCGACGGACGACGGCGACAAGTCACGAGAAATGCTCGAGCTGCTGGCTGACATTGAGTCGGCGTCCGAATTGGTCAAGGTCGAAGTGCACCGCGGCGAAGTCGAAGCATCCCGTGGCGGCGTGCAATCAACCGGCGGCACGCCATTGATACCCTCGTTCGCGCTGCGGCAGCCCGGAGAGGAGCCGCGCGTGCGTTTCGCGGGAGTGCCGATGGGCCATGAATTCACCTCGCTGGTGCTCGCGTTGCTGCAGACCGGCGGTTATGCGCCGAAAATCGATCCGGCGGTCTTCGAACAGATCTGCAATCTAGACGGCGACTATCACTTCGAGACTTTCGTTTCGCTCACCTGCCAGAGTTGTCCGGATGTGGTGCAGGCATTGAATGTGATGGCGGTGCTGAATCCGAAGATCAGGCACACGATGATCGACGGCGCGGTATTTCAGGACGAGGTGGAGCGCCGACAAGTGATGGCGGTCCCCGCGGTATTTCTGGACGGCCAGCCGTTTGGACAGGGCCGCATGGAGCTTGCGGAAATCCTCGCGAGACTGGATACCGGTTCCGCGGCGCGCGACGCTGTTGCCTTGAGCGCCAAGGCGCCCTTTGACGTACTGGTCATCGGTGGCGGCCCTGCGGGAGCGGCGGCGGCGATCTATGCCGCGCGCAAGGGTATTCGCACCGGCATCGCGGCCGAGCGGCTCGGCGGGCAATTGCTGGACACCGTCGGCATAGAGAATTTCATCTCGATCAAAGAGACCAAGGGCCACACATTGGCCACTGGCCTCGAGCAGCACGTGACGACCTATGATGTGGACGTCATGACCCTGCAACGTGCCAGCGCCTTGATTCCGGGCGATTTGATCGAAGTAAATTTGCAAAACGGCGGCGTGCTGAAGGCCCGTTCGGTGGTCATCGCCACCGGCGCGCGCTGGCGCGAAATCAATGTGCCGGGCGAGCGCGAATACCGCAATCGCGGCGTCGCCTATTGTCCGCATTGCGATGGGCCGCTCTTCAAAGGCAAGCGTGTCGCAGTGGTCGGGGGCGGAAACTCCGGCGTCGAAGCGGCGATCGATCTTGCCGGCCTCGTCAGCCACGTCTCGCTGATAGAGTTCGATACGGCGCTGCGCGCCGATGCGGTCTTGATACGTAAACTGCAAAGCCTGCCGAATGTGACCGTCATTACCGGCGCGCAGACCACCAAAGTGAGCGGTGACGGTGAACGCGTGGTCGGTCTTGTCTACAAGGACCGGCAGAGCGGCGCAGTCAACACCCTGGAACTTGCCGGTGTGTTCGTGCAGATCGGTCTCGTACCCAATACCGACTGGTTGAAGGGCACGCTCAAGCTCTCGCCGCACGGGGAAATCGAAGTGGATGCCCGCGGGCAGACCTCGGTCTCCGGAGTGTTCGCCGCCGGCGACTGCACCGTAGTCCCCTATAAGCAAATCGTCATTGCGATGGGCGAGGGGGCGAAAGCTTCACTCAGCGCCTTCGACCACTTGATTCGCTCGCCGCTGTCCGCCGCGGCTTAGGGCCGCCCCGGCTTAGGGCCGCCCCGGCATGGGCCGCCCCGCCTTGGCGTATCCTTGAGACCGGCCAACATACCGGCCGCGGTACCGGCCACCGGCGACCCGACGCAAGGAGAACACGGATGTCCGCAGTTACACCGCCTAATCGATTGTCCGCCGGCGTGGTGGTGGTAAGCCTGGCGCAGCGCAGGTTGAAGTATTTGTTGCTGCGCGCCTACCGCAACTGGGACTTCCCCAAGGGAATGGTCGAGCCGGGCGAGGAGCCGATCGATGCCGCACTGCGTGAAGTGCGGGAAGAGACGACTCTTGACGACCTTTCATTCGATTGGGGCTTGGAATTCATGGACACGGGCCCGTACAACAAGGGCAAGATTTCCCGGTACTACATTGCCCGCAGCAAGGAGATGCAGGTGTTCCTACCCATCAATCCGGAGTTGGGGAAGCCGGAGCACCATGAAGCGTGCTGGGTCGATTTTCGCAAGGCCCTGACCATGGTCTCGCCGCGCCTGCGGCCCGTGGTTGAGTGGGCCAATGCCGTCATCAATCACGAGCCGCTTAAGGTTAACGGTACGGCCGAATCACGACCACCGGTGCGGGAGCGATGACCGCCACCCGGGGTCCGTAGTATCCATGGCGGTAGTAGCCCGCCGGAGCGACCACGCAACCGGTCATTGCCACCGCCATTAAACTTAATGGAATCAACGCTTTAACTAGCTTACGCATGACTCTCTCCCGAAATTTGTTCCGCAGGAGGAAGAACGCGAGCCGGCGCCGCGGGTTGACAGCATGAAGAACGCTTAACGAGGCGAGACCCCCGTAAAACCGGGGACCTGCGAGCGATCAGGCCAGGGAGTGAAACACCTTCTGCACATCCTCGTCCTGCTCCAGTTTATCGATCAGGCTCAGAACCTCGGCCGCTTGGCTCTCGGGCAACTCGATGGGCATGGAACAAATGTATTCGTGCTCTGCCGACAACGGAGTGATCCCCCGCTTCTCGAGCGCTTCTTGCAGTTTGCCGAAATCGTTGAAGGCGCCGCGAATGACGAGCTGCGGCTCGCCCTTGTCCCCCGTGCTGTCGCCCATCTCTTCGAGCCCGTAATCGATCAAATCCAATTCGAGTTCGTCCTGGTCCGTCACGTCGGCGGGGTTTAGGCGAAACACGCCCATCTTCTTGAACAAGAAGCTGACACTGCCGGTGGCGCCGAAATTTCCTCTGTTTTTGGCGAAGATATTGCGCACGCCGGCGACGGTGCGCGTGGGGTTGTCGGTGGCGGTCTCGACCAATAGGGCGACCCCGTGGGGGGCGTAGCCTTCGTAAATGATTTCCTGATAGTTGGCGGCTTCCTTGCCCGAGGCTCGGCGAATCGCGGCCTCGGTCTTGTCCTTGGGCATGTTGACGGCGCGGGCATTCTGCAGCACTCGGCGCAGCGTCGGATTGGCTGCGGGATCAGGGCCGCCAGCGTGCACTGCAATAGCAATATCCTTGGCAACGCGCGTGAACTGCTTTGCCATCCGGTTCCAACGCGCAAACATGGCGTGCTTTCTGACTTCGAATATGCGTCCCATGGCGCGCATGGTAGCAATACCCGGCTAAACCGCTAGACTTGTGCTTTCCCATAGGCGATTTCCATGAGTGCAGTTTCCGCGGACGAACCCTTAAGCGTAATCAGTTTCCGCGACCTTGCGCTGTCGGAAGCGGTGCTGCGCGCGTTGACGGACGTGGGCTATGAGTCGCCCTCGCCGATTCAGGCCGCGACGATTCCGGTGCTGCTGTCCGGCTCCGATATGCTGGGCCAGGCGCAGACCGGTACGGGTAAGACGGCGGCCTTTGCGCTGCCGGCGCTGACGCGCATCGACTTGTCGAAGCATGAGCCGCAGGTACTGGTGCTGGTGCCCACCCGCGAGCTCGCTCTGCAGGTGTCGGAGGCGTTCCTGAAATATGCCGCGCACCTCAAGGGCTTTCACGTGCTGCCCATCTATGGCGGTCAAAGCTACCAGCCGCAATTGAATGCTCTGCGGCGCGGCGTGCACGTGGTCGTGGGAACGCCGGGACGCGTCATCGACCATATGAATCGCGGCACCTTGAAGCTCACGGGATTGACGCTGCTGGTGCTGGACGAGGCGGACGAAATGCTGCGCATGGGCTTCGTCGACGCGGTCGAAAGCATTCTCGAGCAGACGCCGCCGCAGCGGCAGGTGGCCTTGTTCTCTGCCACCATCCCTGCGCCGATTCGCCGCATCGCCGCGAAGCATTTGCGCACGCCGGTGGAAGTGACCATCAAGAGCAAGACCAGCACGGCGACCAATATCCGGCAGCGATACTGGATCGTCAGCGGCATGCACAAGTTGGATGCGCTGACGCGGATACTGGAGGCAGAGCCCTTCGACGGCATGCTGGTGTTCACGCGCACCAAGCAGTCGACGGTGGAACTGGCGGAGAAACTCGAGGCACGGGGCTTTGCCGCCGCGCCGCTCAATGGCGATATTCCGCAGCCGCTGCGCGAACGCACGGTGGCGCGCCTCAAGGCCGGGCAAATCGACATCGTGGTGGCCACCGATGTGGCCGCGCGCGGGCTGGATGTGGAGCGCATCGGTCACGTCGTCAACTACGACGTGCCCTATGACACGGAATCCTATGTGCATCGCATCGGCCGTACGGGCAGGGCGGGGCGCAAGGGCGAGGCCATACTGTTCATCGCTCCGCGCGAACGCAACATGCTGCGCGCCATCGAACGCGCCACCCGGCAGGCCATCGAACCGATGAACCTGCCCACCGTCGACGCGGTCAACGCGCTGCGAATCACCAAATTCAAAGCCCGGGTGTCAGAGTCCATTGCCAAGGGCGAGGCAACGGCTCTGCGCTCGGTGGTCGAGCAATTGGAAGCGGAAACGGGTCTGCCGCTCATCGACATTGCCGCTGCACTGGCGAGTATGGCCCAGGGGTCGACGCCCCTGCTCCTGGCAAGCAAATCCGAAAGGCCGGCAGCGCCGCCCGAGACCGCGCGGCCAGTGGAGCGCGAGCACGCGCATGCCCGAGAGCGACCCTCGGAACGAGAGCGCCCCTCGGACCGAGAACCGACCGAGGTGCGGCCGCGCCGCCTGGAGGCCACACCCGAGCCATCCGAAAGCGCGCGCAAGCCGCGAGCCAAATCTGCCGGCAGTCAAATGGAAACCTTTCGTATCGAAGTAGGGTCCGTACATGGAATCAAGCCCGGCAACATCGTAGGCGCCATCGCCAATGAATCCGGGATTGAGGGCGTGCACATCGGGCGGGTGGATATTCGCGAGGATCACAGCTTCGTGGATTTGCCGGAAGGCATGCCGAACCAGATATTCAAGGATTTGCAAAAGGTACGGGTGGTGGGCCGGGAGCTTCGTATCAGCCGAGTCAGCGAGAAGCCGCCAAAGCCGCCGCGGGCCACGGCGGGCCGGCATGCCGAGCGGAGTGCCGCCCAGCGCGGTGCCGCCCAGCGGGGGGCCGAGCCGCGGGGGGCCGCCCCGCGCAAGATGCTGAGCCGGCGCAAGGGGAAGAGTTAGGGTTTCAATGGTCTAGCAAAAGAGGAGTGAGTCATGGGCAAGGGTATGGATCGAAAGAAAGAAGACAAGAAGAAGCCGACCAAGACATTGGAAGAAAAGCGGGCTGCGAAACGGGAAAAGAAACAAGCCCGGGGTTAAGCGAGCGGCGCCGCTCAGACTACCCGGGAGCGGCGCCCGCCCCCCACAAAATCCTTGATATTGGCGGCCATTTGGTCGAGGCAGCGCTGCCGCGCTTCGCGCGCCGCCCAGGCCACATGCGGTGTCACGATCAAATTGGGAATCTTGGGGTCGAGCAACGGGTCGTCGCCGGGCGGCGGCTCCTGGGGCAGGACGTCGATTCCCGCGCCGCCGAGCCGGCCGGCTCGCAATGCGCCGGCCAGGGCATGGCCGTCAACCAGTGCGCCGCGAGCGGTATTGATCAGCAGCGCGTCAGGCTTCATGAGCGCGAGTTCCCGCGCGCCGATCAGGCCGCGCGTCGTGTCATTGAGCGGGCAATGCAGGGACACGATGTCCGACATGGCCAACAGCGCATCTATTTCTACGCGATCCTGCCGGGTATCGCCGCCGCGGCGGCTGGCGATGACGACGCGCATGCCGAAGCCTTCGGCGACGCGCGCCGCGCCCTTGCCCAATTCGCCCCAACCAACCACGCCGAAGGTCCGGCCGTTGAGCTCGCGGATCGGATGGCGCAATTCCATGAGCGGCTCACCCTTGGCCCAGCTGCCGTCGACCGACAGGCGCGAATATTCGGACAGGTGCTGGGTGAGGCTCAAGATCAGCCCCCATACGTGCTGCACCACTGAGGCGGTGCAGTAGCCGGGCACATTGCACACGCCGATACCGAGCTCCTTGGCGGCGATCAGGTCGATATTGTCGGTGCCGGTACCGGCGACTGCCAGCAGTTTGAGTTTGGTAGATCGCTCCATCAGTTCGCGAGGAAATACCAGCGTGTTGAGCAGTACGATGTCGGCGCCGGGAATACCCTGCAGTGCGTCCGCCGCCGATGAACAGACCAGTTGCAAGTCCTCGACGCCGGCGGCCAAGCCGGAAATATCGAGATCGCCGTTGGAGATCGTGTCGTACTCGAGGAATACCGCTTTCATGAAGGATTCGTTTCGTGGCGGGTTAGAATGTCGGCAATTATATGAAATTTTCAGCCGTCAAGGTTTTGATCGCCGCGAACGTCGCAGTGTTTGCCCTGCAGTACTTGTCGGCCGGCCCGCCTGAGTCGCTCAGCGCGCTGGAGGTATGGTTCGCGCTGTGGCCCTTGCATCCCATCGGCGGCCAGTCGTACTTTCACTTCTGGCAGATAGTCACTTACGCCTTCCTGCACGACACTTCGGGTGTCGCGCACCTGCTGTTCAACATGATCGGTCTGTGGATGTTCGGCACGGAAATCGAGCGCTATGTGGGGCCGCGCCGGCTGCTGGCGTGTTATTTCGCGTCCGTGGTGACCGCGGCGCTCACCCAGCTGTTCGTGCCCATGCTGTTCGGCGCGTCGCCGGGCCCGACCATTGGTGCGTCGGGCGGCGTGTTCGGCTTGATCCTGGCATACGCGGTCATGTTTCCGAAGCGCAAGGTCGCCGTCTATTTCCTGATTCCCATGCCGACATGGCTATTCGCCACGCTTTACGCAGGTCTCGAGTTGTTCATGGGCGTCACCAATGCTCAGGCCGGGGTCGCGCACTTCGCTCATTTGGGGGGCATGGTGGGCAGCGCGTTGGTCATCAGCCAGTGGCGGCGCCCGGCCGCCCGCGCCTGAGCGCAACGCCGGGCTTTTGCGGAGAAACCAGAAGCATGAATGCCAAGATGCTGAAGAAAATATTGTCCACGGGAGTGCTGCTGGCGCTGGCGGTGCCGGCGCATGCGGAGTGGGTGAGGCGTATCACCGACGGCATCATGGGCACGAGGATTACGGTGGAACTGTGGGCCGACGACAAGGATAAGGGTGAGCAGGCCATCGACGCGCTGCTCGACGAAATGCGTCACGTCGATGATTCGATGAGCACCTACAAGCCGACTAGCGAGGTCTCCCAGGTCAACGCCAAGGCCGCCGAAGGCCCCATGCACATCAGCAAGGAACTGTTCGATTTACTGGTCACGGCCAAGGAGTATTCGGTCATCACCGACGGCGCCTTCGACATTACGTACGCCAGCGTCGGGTATATGTACGACTTCCGCAAACATGTCCGCCCGGATGAAGCACAGATCGACAAGGCGCTGCCGGCGGTGAACTTTCGCCACGTGCTGCTCGATCCGAAGCAGCAGACGGTGCAGTTCTCGCAGAAGGGCGTGCGCATCGATTTGGGCGGCATTGCCAAGGGCTATTCGGTGGACCGCGGAATCGACGTGTTGAAATCGCGCGGGTTTACGCGGATGTACGTATCCGCGGGCGGCGACAGCCGCATCGTCGGGGATCGATTCGGCAAGCCTTGGATGGTGGGCATCCGGGACCCGCGCAAGGGCGAGGGCGAAGTGATCACGAGGATACCGTTGGTTGACGCCGCGATATCAACCTCGGGAGATTACGAGCGGTTCTTCGAAGAGGACGGGGTGCGCTATCACCACATCATCGATCCGCATACCGGCCACTCCGCCAGCAAGGTTCGCAGCGCCACCGTCATCGGGCCCTATGCGACGCGTACCGACGGCCTGTCCAAGACGGCGTTCGTGCTGGGTCCGGAGCGGGCAATGGAGATCTATAACCGCATCGACGATATCGATGCCATCATCGTGAAGCTCGACGGCACGGTGGTCTATTCCAAGGGAATTGAGCCTGCGCATGGGGCTGCGCCGGCGAAGTAAGCAATGACAGGCTGGCTGCTGTGGGGACTGTTGTTCGGCTCGATCGGGCTGGGCTACTTCATTTATGGCAAGAAACAGCGCTCCGTCGTGCCGCTGATCTGCGGACTTGCGTTGATGGCATTTCCCTACTTCGTGTCGAACATGGTACTGCTGGTGGCCATCGGCGCGATTCTGTGCGCCATCCCCTACTTTCTTCGCCTGTGAAACCTGTCCAAACCGTGGCCGTCTTCGTCGACGTGCAGAATATTTATTACACGACGCGGCAGTGCTTCTCGCGTCATTTCGACTACAACAGCTTCTGGGCCGAGGTCACCCGCAATAGATCGGTGGTGAAGGCGATTGCGTTCGCCATTGATCGAGGCGATGAAAAGCAGGGTCAATTTCAAAACATTCTGCGCGCCATCGGCTTCGAGGTAAAATTGCGGCCGTTCATCCAGAGGCGCGACGGTTCTGCCAAAGGAGATTGGGACGTGGGCATCACTTTGGACATACTCGAATACGCACCGTTGGCGGACGTCGTGGTTCTGGCCTCAGGCGACGGCGACTTCGATCTCCTGGTGCAGAAAATACGCGACAAGCACCGGGTTTCGGTCGAGGTATACGGCGTGGCGGAGCTTTCCGC
>JANXZQ010000357.1 GCA_025355445.1 Gammaproteobacteria bacterium | reverse complement strand
CGCGCCCATGTTCTCGAACTTGTCCTTCAGTTCGATTTCTTTGGCGACCGATACGCCGTCCTTGGTGACGGTGGGGGCGCCGAAGCTCTTATCGAGCACGGCGTTGCGGCCCTTGGGGCCCAGTGTGACTTTCACGGCATTGGCCAGGATATTCACACCCTTGAACATGCGTGCCCGAGCGTCGTCGCTGAAGCGTACGTCTTTAGCTGCCATTTGCTGATACCTCTAATTAAATTTGATTTGCGGGGAAGTAAATTGGATTTGAGCGAAAGGCTATTTGCCTTCCACGATGGCCATGATGTCTTCTTCACGCATGACGACCAGCTCATCACCATCCATCTTCACTTCAGTACCGCTGTACTTACCGAAAAGAATCTTGTCGCCGACCTTGACGTCCAGCGGGCGAATCTCGCCGTTCTCTAAAATCTTGCCCTTGCCGACGGCGACCACTTTGCCGAAGATCGGCTTTTCAGTTGCCGTATCCGGAATCACGATGCCGCCCGGCGACTTGCGCTCTTCCTCTTCTCTTTTCACGATCACGCGGTCATGAAGCGGACGAATCTTCATAAGACAAGACTCCTAAAGCTTGAAATTCTGGTTAAGTAAGAAGCAGATGGGTTATTAGCACTCTCTGCTCATGGCTGCTAATGATAGCGACAGATTCCGCCGATTCAAGGCCTGCATCACAGAATTTTTGCTGCACCGCAGCGGCGCACGTCTCGGTTACAGTGCGCACATGAGAATTTCACTGGTGGTGATAATGATGCTGCTGGCCGGCGCAGCTGCCGCCAAACCCTGGTGGCTTCGCGGCGCCGCCACCAACGACGACGGCTTTTTAGACCCCAATGTCGCCTTTCGGGTCAGCGCCGGGGTCGACGGTAACGCCATCCGAGTCCGTTGGATCATCGCCCACGGCTACTACATCTATCGCCAGAAGATCGATATCCAGCCCGAGAGCCCGGACCTTCTGCTATCCGCGCCGCAGCTGCCGTCGGGGCTGGTCAAGTTCGATCCGTTCCTGGGTAGCCAAGAGATTTATCAGCAGCAGGTACAAGCCATCGTCCCCTACTCGCGCACCGATGCCGGCGCCCACCCGCTGCAAATTAAGGTCACTTATCAAGGCTGCGCCGAGGCCGGCCTCTGCTATCCGCCCATAACCAAGGTGTTATACCCCGCGCATCCGCTGGTGGGCGCCGCGCTGGAGGGCGCCGCGCTCGGGGGCGCGGCGCCCGTTGGTACGGCGCCTGCTTGGCATGCCTGGGAAGGAGCCGCCATCTTGGGCGGCGCGTTCGCCTTCCTATGGGCCGGGTTGGTGCTGCGCAAGGGCCGCAAGCTCGAGCTTCCGGCCGCATGACCCTGCAGCCGCCACGCTTAGCCGCCGCTGCTTTACTCGTGATAATGGGAATTTGGGCTGGAGCATGGGTGCATTCGCATTACCGCGCCGCTCCGGCGGCTGTCGGGATCGCCGTTCCCGCCGGACACGCCAGCGCCCCAAATCCCAGCGATTTCGACAGCCCCAGCACGGGCACCTTGCCGCCCGCCAAAATCCCCGAGCGGCTGCCGCAATTCTCCTTAGCCGACAGATCCGGCAAAGCCACTTCCATCGCCGCCTTCGCCGGCAAATCCTTGGTCATCAACTTTTGGGCGACCTGGTGCGCTCCCTGCCGCAGCGAAATACCCCTGCTCCAAGCCTTGCATACCGAGTGGGCCGGGCGCGACGTGAGCGTGGTGGGCATCGCGGTGGACTCCCGGGACAAGGTCTTGCAGTACGCCGACCGGCTCAAAATCGACTACCCGCTACTCATCGGAGAACAGGATGCGCTGGACGTTGCCGCCACGTTCGGCGTCGATTCACCGGTGTTCCCCTTCACCGTGTTTACTGACCGCCGCGGCGAGGTGGTCGCCCTGTTCGTCGGCGAACTACATCGGCCGCAGGCGGAACTCATCCTTGGGGAGGTCCAAAACCTGGATAATGGCCTAATTGCGCTGACGACAGCGCGTCGTGCCATCGCCGACGGGCTGCAGGCACTCAAGGCCAGTTAGGCCGCCTCCCGCGACGTTCGCCGCCGAAGCTTGCCTTTTCACCGCCATTTCTGGTTATTATCGCGGACCTTTGCAATGCGACGGCGCCGGATTTGGCGGGATGGCCAGAATTTTGCTGTTAAACGGTCCGAACTTGAATCTGCTCGGCACCCGCGAGCCTGCCGTTTACGGATCGGATTCATTGCCCACCATCGAGGCCAGGCTGGCGGCCATTGCGCGCGAGCGGGGTCATGACTTGGTGGCGCTGCAGAGCAACGCCGAGCACGAGTTGATTGCCACCCTTCATGCGTCGAAAAAACAGGACGTTGCCTTCGTCATCATCAACCCCGGCGCCTATTCCCACACCAGCATTGCCCTGCGCGACGCCTTCCTCGGGGTGGCCCTGCCGTTCATCGAGGTTCACTTGAGCAATGTGTTCGCCCGCGAGAGCTTTCGACACCACTCGTATCTGTCAGATATCGCCGCCGGTTGCATTATTGGATTGGGGCCCATCGGCTACGAGCTGGCGCTCGACGCCGCCTGCGCGCGCTTGAGCCGCGCCTAAACAAATATCCAAGAGGTTCGTGGATGGACATTCGCAAAGTAAAAAAACTCATCGAACTGCTCGAAGAATCCGGCATCTCGGAGCTGGAAATCTCCGAGGGCGAGGAATCGGTGCGCATCAGCCGCCATCCGCGGATGGCCATGCACGCCCCCGTGCAAATGGCGCCGATGGCTCAGGCTGCGCCGCCAACGGCCCCGGCGCTGCCCGCCACCTCGGCCGGCGAGCACAAACCCCGCAACGACGAATACACGGTCACGTCGCCGATGGTGGGCACGTACTACTCCGCGGCCTCGCCCGGTGCCAAGGCCTTCGTCGAGATCGGCAGCGAAATCAAAGTCGGGCAGATCCTGTGCATCATCGAAGCCATGAAGATGATGAATCAGATCGAGTCTGACAAGGCGGGACGGGTCTCCGCCATGCTCGCCAAGAACGGCGAGGCGGTCGAGTTCGGCCAGCCGCTGTTCATCATCGAATAGGCTGAGACCCTAAATGCTCGAAAAAGTTGTCATCGCTAACCGCGGCGAGATCGCCCTTCGTATTCTGCGGGCCTGCCGCGAGCTCGGCATCAAGACCGTCGCCGTGCATTCGACCGCCGACTTCAACACGAAACATGTGCTGCTTGCGGACGAGACGGTGTGCATAGGCCCGCCGCAATCGGCCCTGTCGTATCTCAACATGCCCGCCATCATCAGTGCCGCCGAAGTCACCGACGCGGTCGCCATTCATCCGGGCTACGGATTTCTATCGGAAAACGCAGATTTCGCGGAACGCGTGGAAAAAAGCGGTTTCATTTTCGTGGGGCCGCGCGCCGACACCATCCGCCGGATGGGCGATAAAGTGTCCGCAATCAAGACCATGAAAGCGGCCGGAGTGCCCTGCGTGCCTGGTTCGGACGGGCCCTTGAGCGAGGATGTGGATGAGAATTTCCGCATCGCCAAGGACATCGGCTACCCGGTAATCATCAAGGCCTCGGGCGGCGGCGGCGGCCGCGGCATGCGGGTGGTGCATACCGACGCCTCGTTGTTGAACGCCATCAGCGTCACCCAGTCCGAGGCGCTCGCCGCCTTCGGCAACCCCCAGGTCTATATGGAAAAGTTCCTGGAGAAGCCGCGGCATATCGAGTTTCAGATTCTCGCCGACAATTACGGCAATGTGGTGCACTTGGGCGAGCGCGACTGCTCCATGCAGCGCCGCCACCAGAAGGTCATCGAAGAGGCGCCCGCGCCGGGCCTCACCGCCAAGCAGCGCAAGACCATGGGCGAGCGCTGTGCCAAGGCCTGCCGCGAAGTCGGCTACCGCAACGCCGGCACGCTCGAGTTCCTCTATCAGGACAACGAGTTCTTCTTCATCGAGATGAATACCCGGGTGCAGGTCGAACACCCGGTGACCGAACTGGTGACCGGTATCGACATCGTCAAGGCACAACTGCTCATCGCCGCGGGCGAACCTCTGCCTTACAGCCAGAATGACATCCAGATCCGCGGCCACGCCGTGGAATGCCGCATCAATGCCGAGGACCCTAAAACCTTCGTGCCATCGCCCGGCCCTATCCGGCTGTGGCACTCCCCGGGTGGCCCCGGTATCCGGGTCGACAGCCACGTCTATACCGGCTACAACGTCCCGCCGTTCTACGACTCCATGATCGGCAAGGTCATTGCCTACGGCGACACCCGCGATACCGCCATCGCCCGCATGCGCAACGCCCTCGCGGAAATGGTCGTCGAAGGCATCAAGACCAACATTCCACTGCATCAAGAAATATGCAATCACTCCGCCTTTCGGCAGGGCGGCACCGATATTCATTATGCTCGCGCTTGCTGAAGCACGGCGCCTCGCGCCACGCCGGCAGCAGGTCGAGGCGCTCCTGCCGCTCGCCGAGCTTGCGCGCGTCGACGCTGTGG
>JANXZQ010000352.1 GCA_025355445.1 Gammaproteobacteria bacterium | reverse complement strand
TGAAAACGAACAGGGCTCGCGAGGTGGCGTACACGCGGCTCGGGGCCGCGTCTGCCGATGATGGCGTGGTCATCTGCCAGAGCACATCAGCCATGGCGGACTTGAACCCGATGAGCGCGGCCGGGTAGGCATTTGGCGTATCCAGCTTGCGGAAGTGCTCATCGGGTTCAAGTCCGCCATGGCTGATGTGCTCTGGCAGATGACCACGCCATCATCGGCAGACGCGGCCCCGAGCCGCGTGTACGCCACCTCGCGAGCCCTGTTCGTTTTCAGGCGCGCACGCGACATCATCGAGCATCACCTCGCCGACGGCATCTCCATTACGACGCTGTGCCGCAGCACCGGCGTGAGCCGGCGGTCACTAGAGTTGGTGTTTCGCGCCGAGGTTGGCATGGGGCCCAGCGGCTACATCCGCACACTGCGACTCAACGAAGTGCGGCGCGACTTGCTCGCCACCGTCGATGAGGATGAGTCGATCGGCAAAAATCCTAACTTTCGAGTACCGCGAATCCTTCACGCCGCGCAGCGCTGTTCAAGCGAGCATCGAGACACACGATCTCGAGCGATGAAGGATCATGGTCGGCCGCGATGAGTGCGGCAGCAAGTTGCAGGCTATCCGCGGCGCGCAGTGGATGCGCGCGCAGCAAACGTTCTGCCGTGCGTCGCACCGCATCCGATGGCACTATTTCGTGCCAACTGTCGGCGAGTTGACGGGATTTCGAAAGTGCACTCGAAACTTCATCCGCAGTCAGCGACTTCTCTCGCTCGAGTCGGGCGAGCGCCGATGCGATTTCAATCGGCGTTCCCCACCAGATGAGCACTTGCGGGTCTTGCTGTAGAAGCTGCAACATCGACTTGCGCGAGGGTTCGTCGGCTAGCAACGGAATGACGGCGGAAGAGTCCCAGAATTTCATCGCGGACCGCGCCTCACCGACCCTCGTCCCTGTCAGATCGCAGTGCAGCCGACAAAGATGCCTTTCGCGGCAGGGCCGAATGGAGTGAGCTTTGAAGTCCTGCTGGAGAAAGCGGCGTGGCCGGCGGTCGGACGAGACCGCGCGCACAGAGCAAAGCAAGTCGATCAGAGCCGCTGCCAGAGGACTCGATACGTTCCAGTCGGGCGATCGGTGCATCACGGTCGTAAATGACCACTGCATGTCCAGCGCGGACCTTGCGTAAATAAGCGCTCAGATTATTTTTCAACTTCGAAATAGTAGCCTTTTCCATATAGCTATAATAGCCATACTGCCGCCAATTGGCAATTCCGCGAAATCGATGGCCGAAGATTATCGGTTTCGTGCACGATAATTGGGCGGTTACCAGGATCGATCGATTCGACACTGGGAAACTTGCTATAGCAGGGCAGGCCTCTCAATCGTCTGTGAGCCCCAGCCGTTCTCGGACCCGGCGCAGGGCGACGGGATCCACTGGGGGCTTCATGCGGCGCGCACCGCGCTCTGCCTCTATGACGAGCGCCATGACTTTCTCGCGACCGTCGGGATCGCGAACTGCTTCGAGCGGCGTTTGCCCGTTGAGCGCGGGAATCTTCTCAGTCACCCAGTGCTCGAAGTGCTCAGCCATCATCTGTTGTACGCGGGCCTGCACCTCAGGGTGTTCCGCAAGCGCGTTGGATTCGGCCTCTCGGTCGGAGTCCTCTGGGCCGGCACGCTTACGGTCGGCCAACATTTTTTCGACCGACTGGATGCGGTCGGCGCGAAGACGTGCCTCACCTCCTAAGCGCTCATCGACAAGGGCCTTGAACTCCTGCGCACGACGTGCGGAATTAAGTTCAGCCATCAGTCGCCGCCCCTTAATCTCGACGTGGCCAACGATCGTTGTGGGCCAAGTCTCGTGTATTTGATTGCCCGGCTTCGTCCAGTTGAATCGCACGCTCTTGAAGTCGCCGCGCGCCGTACGCTTCGTGGCGGAGATGATCTCCTCCTCGGAGCGGCCTGAATCGAGCGACTTAAGCGCATCGAGTATTTTCTCGGGCGAATCAATATCGAACACGAGGCGGTGCATCTCGAGCGGCTCGCCATCGGTGTTGTGAAGCTTCGGGAGCTGCGGATGCAGGACCTTGTCCATGATATCGAGGTAACGTTCGATGAGCTCAAGATCCCATTCACCCAGGGTTGCAGCGGTGAAACGGGGCTCGCCGCGCAGCAATTCCTTGCGAAAATCGATGAGCTCGATCTTGTAGATCGGCGGGATAAAGCAAAGTGAGGCGGCCTCGAGTATGGTGATGCCCTCCGCCGTGACCAGCTGGCCGAATACGATATCGCCCGGTTGCATCCCCTGGGTTGCCGACCGTTCGAGGACTTCCCGTTCCTCGCCGGTGAAAAGATCCCTGGCATGAAACCCGTGCCCGGGCTCGCAGCGCAAAATATCGTGGAAACTGAAAGGGGCCTCCAGGCACGACTTCAGGTATCGTCGTATCACCGGGTCCAGCCGTGCACCTCTGCGTTCGAGAAAAAGTTCGGTCGGACTGCGTTCGTGAAGCGCGGTGTCCGCAACCTCGGTGCTGTGCGCATCGGGCGACCAGCGATGAAAGAACCACGGCATGAAGACCTGGATGTGCGGGGTCTCGGTATCAAAAGGTTCTTGAGTGCCGGAGAACTCCTCCCAGGCCTCGTGAAACGCTTCGGGACCGTACGTTTCGGCCGAAAAAGGTAGCATGGTACTCGCCATGGCGAATGCGTCCAGCGCCCGCCGCACCCGCCGCCAGGAGAGCGCTTCCGGAGAGTCGGCCGAGTCGGCCGCCGCGCGCAAACAACAGTGTTTGTACTTCTTGCTGCTTCCGCAGGGGCAGGGATCATTTCGACCTGGGGTCATGGAACGAGGCCTGTGATGTCGTAAGACGAGTGATTCGCAAGAAACCGCTATTGCGAAGCAGTAAGCAACAAGGCGTCGAACCCTGCTTGGGAGAAGTGATGGTCCGTCGTCAAAGCCAGTGAAAGCTTGAGCTCTCGCATCACGACGAAACTGGTGCAATCGGTGAACGAGTACTGGTGATCCGCATGCTTGCGAAAGAACGCTTTCGTAGCGTCAAATCGTGATGTGCCGATCCACTCGATTCGAATCCCAGCACTTTGCTCGATCAGGTCAAGCACACGAATAGCGACTCGAGTGCCGCTGCGCGCATTGGCTAGATTGACGGTTTCAGCAAGGACATAATCGGTGGCTACGAACCTACGACCGCCACGCAGCAATCGTTCGACGACCGTGCGCGCGGCCGGGTGATGCGCGTCTTTCCTATCAACGAGCGCATACAAGCCGGATGTATCGACGAAAACCTCACGACTTGCCATAAAGGACGCGATCTATATCGGCGTTGGTTAGATTGCCACCTGCGCCGTCGATCGCAAAATCGTCAAGGTTTAAGAGCGGATCATCATCGGACAGAGCAGCGCGCCTAGCCCTCGGCGCGGGTCCAAGCTGCGCCACGGGCCTCCCATCCCGCGCGATAATGATTCGCTCGCCCCGTTCCGCGCGGGCCACTAGTTGGGAGAGGCGTGTTTTCGCGGCGTGGACGTTTACAAATTTATCTGACATAACCCCATGTTAGCTAATCGTGGTGGACTAAGCTACAGCTCGCGGGTTGTTTCGCTTCCGATATGACATAGGCCGTGGGTAGAAATCGCCGACGGGTCGATTACCGAGGAGGAGAGTCGGTTTAGAAATCTTGCGGGATATCAAAAAATGAGCGTATTAATCTTAAACAGGCCTTGACCGCACATTGCGTCGCAGCGCGCAATCGGTCGCGCACCGTGTATCGATCGTGGCGTTTGCGTACGATAAGCCGGGCGTTATCGTTCGGGCCTCTCATAAAAAATATATTATCAAGACATGAATCTGCACGAGACCGTCCTGCCAAATATCGAGACGGCGCATAAAACCGACAACTTCGCGGAAGAAGTTAGCAACGGATACGTTGGCGGTCTTCCAATATCGATGGCGCCCCGAGGGGCTCCGGCATCTTGCAAGCGCTACCACTCGACGTAAGGCATCTGCCGGACGACGTCAGCGAGCCGACCCGACATATTTCTGGGCGGGACCAGTGTGCGCTCTCCCTTATCGGGACCGCTGCTCGAACTGAGCGCCAATGCCACGATTGAGCGACCCTGCCAGACCGGATCGAGAAAGGGGAGCGTTGGTGCATGGACATCGCGTCGCACTCCTACTTCGATCCATTGCCTTGCTCGAGGTTGCCGGGTATAAACATCGGGTGACTGCGAAATCGCCGAGACGTTGACCGCGCGAGGCGCCTAAGTGACCACCGGAGCTGAACAGACCCGCTGGGAAAATGCGCTGGCCGCGCTGGATCGTGGCGCACCGAAGTCTGCCTCCGAAAGCGATTCTCGCCATAGCTTGGTCCGGTTACTGGCGCTGCTTGGTTCCGCGGCAACGCTCAATGAGTTGCTCGAAGGCCTGGCGATACATATTGAAGCGGGGTCTGAGGGTCTACATTGCACCGTGCTGATCGTAGACCCGACGCGACGCGTGCTTACGGTCGCAGCGTCCCCCAGCCTGCCATCCTCGTATATCGACGCAATTGGTGAAGTAGCAATAGTCGCCGGGCAGGGGTCGTGTGGTACTGCCGCAGCCCGTGGCGAGATGGTCATCGTCGATGATATCGAGCGCTCCGATTTGTGGGCGACCTCCGCGCCGATCGCGCTGTCTCACGGTTTGCGCGCGTGTTGGTCGACGTCGATGTTTGACGATGCCGGCATGCTGCTTGGGACTCTGGCACTTTACTATCGACAGCGGCGAACACCTACCGCAACGGAAATTGATTTTATCCAGGGCGCTGCTGCGTTGGCGTCGTTTGCTATTCAGCGCCATCGCGACAGCGGACGACTGCGGGCCAGTGAAGCGCGTCTGGCCGCAGCCGTTTGGGGCACGGACATTGGACTTTGGGAAAGTGGCGCCGATGGCGACTATGTCTGGTTTGATGATTGGAACGAGCGATTCGATATCGAGCCATGCCTGGGCCATGATCAGGAGCGGCGTTGGCGGGAAAGAATCCATCCAGAGGATCGCGAACGCTACGACAAATTGGCCGATGCCGTCGAGAACGGCGGAATCGATCACTACGTCGCCGAGTATCGGATCCTGACCCGCAGCGGTGTGTGGCGCTGGTTACACGATCGAGGCCAAGTAATCGCGCGCGATGCTAAGGGCAAAGCACAACGCTACATCGGCCTCTGTCTATGTGTTGATGAACAGAAGAAACTTGAAACTGCGCTACGCGCGGCCGAAAATCACTATGAATTCGCGGTCAAAGCGGCGCGGCTACCGGTGTGGGAGTACGACGTCCGCAGCGACACCGTCACCGGCAACTCTTATTGGCACCACACGGTGGGTCATGAAATCACAGACGCGGAGGCAGCGAAGCGCGTTGAGACCTGGCTTAGCGATGTCCATCCGGACGACGTCGATCGCAACAGTAAACTGTTCACGCCCGAGGCGACCGACGAGACGGGATTTATCAAGCCGAGTTTCGGATCCGATTACCGAGCGGCGAGTATAAGTGGTTGCTCGATCGCGGTCGCGTGGTCGAGCGGAACGCCGACGCGGCGCCCCTCAAGGTCGTCGGTATCTCGATCGACATCGATGCTCAGAAGCGACTGGAAATGGATTTACGAGAGAGCGAGCAGCGATTTCGAGGTGCTTTCGAATACGCCGCCATCGGCATGGCTTTGGTAGCCCCGGATGGCCGCTGGCTGAAAGTCAATCGATCGCTGTGCGGAATTGTGGGCTACACGCGCGATGAACTCCTAGCCACTGACTTCCAATCCCTCACCTACCCTAAAGATTTGGATTCGGACATCGAGCAGATGCGACAGGTGCTCGACGGATCGCTATCCCACTACGACATGGAGAAGCGTTACATTCATAAAGACGGACATATCGTTTGGGTGATGTTGTCAGTCTCTTTGGTACGCGATGAGACAGGTCAGCCCATGTATTGCGTCGCACAAATACAGGATATTTCGGAACGGAAACGGGTGGAGGGTAGGCTTATCGAAAGCGAACAACGGTATCGTACCGTAACGGACTTAGTCCCGGGGTTCGTCTTTGAGGGCGCCGTGCGCCGAGGGTACCCTCATCCAATCTGGGTGAGCGAGGGTTTTGAGCGAGTTTACGGTTGTACTCTGGAACGATTTATCGAGTTGGGTGGTAAAGGCTTTTACGATAGGGCGACGTGGGCGCAAATACTCGAAGGCGTCTCGACCGTCGCCAGCGGCGCCGACGTCACTCTCAATGTTTCTCTCAAGAACGCCGAAGGAGCCGAACGTTGGCTGCGGGTTGTCGCGCGCGCCGTGCCCCACGAGGTCGGGAGCGACACAACCCGCGTCCTCGGCGTCGCGGAGGACATCACGGAACGCAAGCGCCTCGAGCACGCACTGAGTGAAGCCACCCACCGGGAGCACGAGCGTCTCGGGCAGGAGATCCATGACGGTCTTGGCCAAGAGCTCACGGGGCTTGCGTATTTGGCGAGTTCGCTTGCGACGGAGGCCACCCGTGGCGGTTCACCGCTCGCGCGGGAGTTGACCAAGCTCGCGAACGTGGCGCGACACGCGATCGACACGTGTCGCAGCATCGCGCGCGGGGTATCGCCACTGACCGAAAGCCGCGGCTCACTGGTGCAGAGCCTTCAACAAATTGTCGATATTGCCGCTGCCAGTGGCTGCGCTCGCGTCAACTTTGAGTCGATCGAGAACGCGCCACTAGCCCTTCCGTCTGAATCTTGTGATCAATTGCATCGGATCACGCAAGAAGCGGTCAACAATGCGGTCAAGCACTCGGCCGCAGATTGCATCGACGTCTCGCTTCAAATCAATCCGGCGTTGGTGAGAATTAAAGTTCTAGACAATGGGCGTGGCTTACCTGTTTCAAAAGGTGCACATTTTGGCCTTGGCATCGATGGCATGCGGCAGAGGGCGCAGACTATCGGCGCTCAACTATGGGTTGAAACCCGGCGTGTTGGTGGCGCTTCTGTCGTATGTGAATGCCCTCAACCGGCCTCGAGTGAGATGCCTCAAATATCCAAAAAGTAAGTGAGCACGCAGAATCGTAGCAGGCCTTGCTCTCAAGGTATCTTGCACGCGAAATTGGAACTGTTGTCGTTGTCGAGGTGGCGAGGGGGTGAGCCGTTTCAGCAGCCAAATGCTTTAGCAGTGGTTCGGGCCGTTCGAATAGAAATTGCTTGGGGGATAGGCAGAAAGTTCTGCCCTGAGGCTTGGCATCGGTCGTTGATACGACCCTGCAACTCGAATGTATTGGGGAGCAATGGGACGATTTGCTGCGAATATTGGCCTCCATCAGCAACGGCATCGTGACCGCGGTGCCTGCTCGAGCGATTTGGTTCCACGGCCCAGGGCGGCCAACGCCCTGGGGAAATGCATGCGATCTCCGGCGGGAGTTGACTTCGATTGCATATGTCAATAACATTATTGTTATGGAACAATCTAGTTATGGACGAACAGCACCCAACCGCCTCAATATGACGTTCGCAGCCTTGGCGAATCCCACGAGGCGGGCGATCCTCGAACGCTTGGCGGCGGGAGAGGTATCGGTGAGTGAACTATCCGAGCCCTTCTCGATGAGCCAGCCTGCGGTCTCGCGGCATCTCAAGGTCCTCGAACGTGCAGGCTTGATTTCATCTGGAAGCGATGCGCAGCGACGACCGCGGAAGCTTGAAGCTCGCCCCCTCGCTGAAGCGACCGCGTGGTTGGAGGCGTATCGCAAATATTGGGAGGCTTCCTTTGTGCTCCTAGACGGTTTGTTGGGTGAGTTGAAAGGCGTCACAAAGAAACGCAATCGCTCGGCTACCAATCTGCGGTGATGGATGTTCCATGAACTTTCCTGACAGCTTCAAAGTCTCCACGCCCAGCGATCGCGAGATCCAGGTGACACGTGATTTCGACGCACCGCGAGCATTGGTGTTTGATGCATTTACCAAGCCGGAACTCGTACGTCGCTGGCTGCTGGGGCCGCCAGGTTGGAGCATGCCCGTGTGCGAAATCGACCTTCGCGTCGGTGGGGCCTATCGCTATGTCTGGGTGTCCGAGAAGGACGGGGCCCAGATGGGTATTCGCGGTGTGTTCCGTGAAATCACGCCGGTCGAACGTCTCGTCGCCACCGAGAGGTTCGACGACGCCTGGTACCCCGGGGAAGCTCTCGATACTACGGCTTTCGTGGAGGCGCGCGGGATCACGCGGACAACGATCACCATCCTGTACGAATCGCAAGAAGCCCGCAACACGGCAAGTCGCTCAGGAATGGAGTACGGCATGGCCGCAGGCTATGAACGACTGGAATCGCTACTGCCAACATTTGGAGCATACTGATGATCAAAGATATCTGGATAAATCTACCGGTGAAGAATCTCGCCAAATCCGTGTTGTTCTATGAGGGCATTGGACTCGCCCCCAATCCGGGACCTGGTAACAGCGAGAATTCCGCGTGCTTTGCCATCGGTGAAAAGAAGATTGTCCTGATGCTTTTCGCCGAAAACGCCTTCGTCGGCTTTACCAACAATGCCCTTTCCGACAGCAGCAAGGGCTCAGAGGTTCTATTCTCGGTCGGCATGGAGAACAGAGCGCAAGTTGATGACATTGCGAAGCGAGCAAAATCCACCGGCGGCAAGGTTTTTGCAGAACCTGGCGAATCCAATGGTTTCATGTACGGATGCGGACTCATCGATCCTGATGGTCACCGTTGGAATGCGCTGTACATGGACTACAGCAAGATACCGAAGAGGTAAGCCGTTACCCGCAGAAGAGTCCACACGTTGCGAAGGTGCCCCCAGTATCTGCCATTGGCCGCAATCCCGCTGGGGTCAACCAAAGTCATCAGATGGAAATCGCTATGAGAGATGGATTCCACATTCGTCGCCTTTCAACCTATGACTTAGGGCATCTGCGCGCATTGAATGAGATATTCGGATGCGCTTTCGGCGACCCCGAGACCTGTCAAGGAAGTGCCGGGTGATGGTATGCAGTACACCACGTTCAACGTGGGTGACGTTGGCATGGCCGGTATGTTACACATTGACGGTCACACTGCCTGGCTAGGGTATATAGCTGTCGATGACGTGGATGCTCACGTGGACAATATTGTCGAGGCCGGCGGCAAACTATTGAAACCCGCTGCTGACGTGCCCGGGATGCTTCGTTTCGCGGTCATGTCCGACCCTCAAGGGGCTGGGATCGTCGTCTTTGCTCCCAATCCTGCGATGCCTGCGCCGACGCGCCTCGCATCGCCCACACCCGGCACCATCGGTTGGCACGAACTCTACACCGCGGACCTCGAACGGGGATTTGAGTGTTACAACAAGCTCTTTGGCTGGACCAAAGTGAGTGATATGGACATGGGATCTGCGGGCATCTATCGCATCTTTGACGAGGGCGACCACAAACCAAGGGGCGATGGCGGCATGATGAAGAAAGGCCCCAGGTCACATTGTCTAGTTGGAGCTTCTACTTCAATGTCGATTCGATCAAGGCGGCCAGCGGCCGCTTGAAATCAGGTGGCGGGAAGGTCACCAACGGTCCCCATCAGGTTCCCGGCTGTTGCTGGGCTATCCACGCCCAAGACCCCCAAGGCGCCATGTTTTCCCTCTTCAGCAGTAATAAATAAGTGGTGACCTCAAGAAGGGGCCAATACGTTGAGGGTGGGACCGCTATTACGATGAAACCAGGGGTTGCTGCGAACACTATTGCCCATTTTGGTTGCCGCCCCAATCTTGATACCGTCGATCAGTACCAGGACGTGATCGAAATCCGTGCCGTGGATGAAGCCTGGGGTTGTCTTGCCGAAATCGCCGGTGCTGGCGATCGAGATCTGTTCGCGGTTCCGATACGCGTTGCTGTAATCTTTTCGTGATCACTGCGGGCTGGTCCCTAAGCATTCCTGAGTCGACCTAGATTCATGGCTATCGATCGTTGTGCAGTTCCGAAGTATTTATAGCGGATAATTACCTTTCGTAAGAGCGGGATATGGCAAATTCTTAGAAGCCATAAACGCCGCTATTGTCAGATTGCACCTACGCCTGTTCGCGTGGTTTCAAGCGGCCTTTTGGAGCAATTCAGTACCCCTCAAAGGCGGCGACGTGATCCTACACTCGCCACGAGAAACTACAATTGGGGCTTCAAATGGAAAATTCAGGAACTGGTGGTTTGGCGAAGACTGGGCAGGCATTGGCGAACAACGCTGCCGACAAAGCGCAAAGTGGCCTTCGAAGCGCCCAGGACACGGCAATAGATGCCGGCGAGCTCCTATCGAGCAAACTCGAGGATGCGCGCAGAGAGGCTGGCACACTCATAAGCCGCAGCTCCGAGCGGGTTCAATCTGCAAGCAAACAAGGCTTGGATGCCATTGCCGAGATGGCGGGTCAGGCGCGCGATGTCGCATCGGATGCAACTGACTCAATAGTGGCTTACACGAAGAAAAATCCCGTCGCAGCGTTGGCCATCGCTGCGGCGTCAGGCGCGGTGCTCTATGCGATGATCAAGGCGCTAAGATCTTGGCGACATTGATCTTAAGCGAGCGGGCGGCAGCGGCGCCGCTCTGTTTGAGGAAGAATCGAACTACAACGGGAGAATGACATGTCATTTATTGCATGGATCGTATTGGGATTGATCGCGGGCTTCATCGCGAGCAAAATCGTGAATAAATCTGGGGAAGGAATGATTCTCGACATCATTCTTGGCATTGTTGGCGCCGTGGTCGGCGGGTTCTTGTTCGAAAAATTCGGTATGGCCGGGGTTACGGGCGTCAACCTGTACAGCATTCTCGTGGCGGTCGTGGGGGCTATTGTCTTCCTCGTGATTTACCACGCGCTTTTCCGCCGCGGCGCGAGAGTCTAGCTCCATAAGGCTCGTGCGGCCACGTGGCCTCAGGCGGATCCAAGGTGGCCCTTTGGTGGACGGTGGCAGCGAGCGTCGCGGCGACGCTCGTGGTTGCCATCGTCGTCATAAATTTCCATACGCCGGAAAAGAAGATCCAGCATCAGATCAGCCACCTTTACGGTGTCGCGGATCCGCAGTTTGAATGGGAGATGGGCACTTTGCTCGGGCCCGCCATCGTGCAGGGTAACAACATTACTGCCCTGCAGAATGGCGACGAAATCTTTCCTGCGATGCTCGGCGCCATCCGAGCCGCCAAGTCTACTATCAACTTTGAAACCTATATCTATTGGTCGGGCCAAACAGGCGAAGAGTTCGAGCGGGCGCTCACTGACCGAGCGCGATCCGGGGTAAAGGTGCATCTCATGCTCGACTGGTTGGGCAGCGAGAAAATGTCCTCGCAACTATTGAGCGACATGCGCGATGCCGGCGTTGAAATCGAACGCTACCATGCCCTACATTGGTACTCCTTAGGAAAATTGAATAATCGCACGCATCGCAAGGTATTGATTATTGACGGCAAGGTCGGCTTTATCGGCGGTGTCGGTATTGCCGACCAATGGACCGGTCACGCCCAGGATCCGGACCATTGGCGGGATATGCATTTTCAAATTGAGGGGCCGGTCGTTGCGCAATTTCAGGCGGCCTTCTTGGACAACTGGATCAAGACGACCGGGCGAGTCCTCAACGGCGATAGCTACTTCCCTCAACTAGCGCGCGTCGGTGAGCTGAAGATGCACCTCTTCATGAGTTCACCTGCCGGCGGCAGCGAAAGCATGCGCCTGATGTATCTGATGGCGATTACCGCGGCGGAGCAGTCTATCGACATCGAAGCGGCTTATTTCATGCCCGATAAGTTGATGAGTCGCGAACTTATCAAGGCCCGTGCCCGGGGCGTGCGCATCCGTATCCTGTTGCCTGATAAACACATTGATTCTGAGACGGTCCGCATTGCGACCAAACGAGATTGGGGTCCGCTCTTGAAGAGTGGCGTGGAGATTCATGAATATGACCCCACCATGCTTCACTGCAAAATGCTGATTTTCGATCACTACATGGTCTCGGTCGGCTCAACTAATTTCGACATGCGGTCGTTCGAGTTAAATGATGAAGCGAGCTTGAATGTGTATGACGCCGACTTCGCACAGCGGATGACAGAAGTGTTCGAGACAGATTTGAAATCTTCGACACCCTACGAATATCAAAAATGGCAGAACCGCCCGTTGATGGAAAAGATGGCCGAAGTAATCTTGATTCCGATTAAGTCTCAGCTGTAAATGAGACACCATGTTTCACCCCAAACCGGCCGTTGGGTGAAGCGTGAGGGAACCATCGGCATTGAGGCTCTGGCGACAGGCCCACCTGCAGCGATGGCGCTGCCCCTTGATCTCGAGCTCTGCCTTGAGTCGCAACCCCTTCCAGTCGATCCCCTTCGGCAAGGGCAGCATGGCCTGCCGGACGCCTTGCGGGGAGGGGAATCCTGGATCCACACAGCCGCTCCTGTTCACCTTCCCGTCTTCGCTGAACACGGTGAGGCGCAGGGTGCCCGGCACGCCGGCAATACCGTCGTTCACCAGACCGACCACCAGTCCCGGATAACCGTCCTTTTTGTAGCTCCAAATCCAGGACGGACGGATGCGGTAACCGATGCGCCGGGCGGCTCGATCCAAAATATCGGGACGAGTGTCGTGCAATGCAAGCAGGCTGCCCGCAGAAATGGCATGAAAATTCCACAGCGACCAGTAGTTCGCACCCACATCCAGGACATGCTCCATGATGTTTTCCGACTGATCGAGGCCTGCTTCGGATAAAAGCGTCGTCATATCGCCCGGCAGGCCGCATTCACATACCGCTGCAATCCAAGGCGGACGGTTGCTCAGCGGCTCGATCTGCTCATTTTCAATGAATATAGTGTCTGTGCGGATCCAGTTGCGGGATCGTACCGTGCGATCCAACAACTCAGAGTTTCCGACGCGACTGAAGTCCGGCTGCGTATTGGTAACCAGCGGCGTCCTGGTCCACAGCTCCAATTGAGTTTCCAGCATGGCGATCCAAGTGCGCTCGGCGGCCGCATGATCGGAAAAGGGATTGCCCTCGTACGGCCATGAGTGCCCCTCACCCCAGAATCCGTACATCATTGTGTCCATGTACTCAATTTGTGGATGTCCGTTCAGTTCCTCGGCCAGTAGTTCATTCAGCTCTTTGAATGCCGCCTGATAGGCCGGGTGATCGTAGCGGGGCATCTGATTCAATGGTTTCTTGCGGGCTCGGCTGCCCTGCCGTTCCCAATGTCCCTTCAGCGATACATAGGGAACCTGGGTCATCAGGAATTCAGGCATTCCGGGTTCCGGATGATCGGGATTTTCCAGCATGACGCGAAAGCCGATTCGTTTGTCATGGCGCCTCGCCGCATCGAAGGCGACCTTCCAGCCTTCAGGGAATTCCAACTTGCCGGGTCGCTTTTGAATATCCCGCCAGTTGAGCCGGACATAGACTTTCTGCGCAAAGGGCAGGCTGATCAAATCTTCACAGTATTTCTCCAAGGTGTCACCGCGGGTTCGCGGCGGCCAGAAATCTCCCGAAACATAGACCGTCAGCCCCATCCCATAGTTGGGCACAATCTCCCGGGAAGATAGGGTAATCATGACCACGCTGCTGCCGGGCACCACTTCTTCAGGCGGATACTGAGGAAAAGGGCCTTGATAAAGTCGATCCTTCGCATCTGCAGCGGCGCCGAAATCGTATTTATCCCAATTGTGGGATGGGACGACACCGCGGGCTCGCGGGGTTCCGAAGCCCGCCGCGAGAGCCGAG
Organism: Gammaproteobacteria bacterium; assembly: GCA_025355445.1. GTDB lineage: Bacteria > Pseudomonadota > Gammaproteobacteria > Steroidobacterales > Steroidobacteraceae > Bog-1198. The sequence continues at coordinate 448 of JANXZQ010000352.1, read as the reverse complement.
GCGCCGGCCGCCCGGAAGAACTGTCTGCGTCGCATGATCTTGCTCCGTTACATCGAAGTTAGCATCGCTTCCAACATGCCCGCCATGATATAGCGCGCTTCTTCTGCGGTTTCTTGCTGCCGCGTAATGCATTGCAAGCCTACCCTCATTTTCTTTGGCGCCCACGTGCGGCTGCGAACACCGGCGTATCTACCTACCTGTTGACTATGGTCGCGCAACTCGGCGCTGCACGAACGACAAACTGCGAAGCACGTCGCGCTTCAAGGTCGTGCGGCGCGCCGTTCGCCGGTATCATCGGAACAATGTCATTCCCACCGCCCGCTTCTATATTTCTAAGTTCCTCTGTGCGCGCCTCTCGCCGTGCCTCATCGGCGCTGCCGCTCCTGGCCTTCCTGCTCTGCTCAGCGTGCGCCTCCTCGGGCGGCCGCATGGAGGCGGCGGACGACCC
>JANXZQ010000342.1 GCA_025355445.1 Gammaproteobacteria bacterium | reverse complement strand
AGCGCCTGCGCCGGCTGCAGGCTGGGTGGCGGCCAATGCATATAAGCAGGCCGCCAAGGTCATCCACATCGAAGAGTTCTTCATTGATTTTTGCGCCGTAGCGTTCTTGAGATACGCGATCATATCCTCAGGCGCATCTATGGTGCGATTCGCAGCGGCAGAAAACGCAGAAATCCCGGCGCGATCGCCGGGCTTCCTCGAGTGTCGCCTCAGCAAGCGATCAGAATTTCTTCTTGAACTCGGCCCAAATCGTGCGCGGCTGCGACGGGTTGCCGTAGTCGGCGCCAGACTGCCCGTACAGATCGAACACCGCGATGTACCAGAGCTTGTTCGTCAGGTTCGAGCCGACCACTGCGGCCTCCCACTTGGCCGACTCGGGCTTGTAGGTCAGCCGGCCATCGAGGAGGTGGTAGCCATAGACATAGCTATGCGCATCGGGGTGCGCGACGCTGCTGTAGCCGCTGGAATAAATCCAATCCAGACGCGGAGTGACCGTCCCGCCGCTCGGGAGACGGGCATCATATTGTCCAGCGAAGCTCCACTTCGATTGTTGGAATCCCGGGAACGGGTCGCCGATGGAGATGCCGGTCGCCGGGTTGATGGAGGTGTACTCGAAGTGCTGCCAGCTGGCGCTGCCCTCGAGCGTCAGTGCGCCAATGCGATAGCTGGACTCCCATTCCGCACCGTAAATATTCGCATTTCCGCCGTTGACCGGCGCCGCACAGGGCTCGGTCGTGCTGCCGCCGGAATACTGCGGACAGGTCAATAGAACGAGCTGAATTGCCTTGTACTTGTTATAGAACGCAGCCACGTTGACCCGCAGACGGTGATCGAACCAGTCGGACTTGGCACCGATTTCGTACGCAGTGAGGTCTTCGGGTCCAAATGGCTGCACCTGTGAGGGAATGAAGGGACGCGGATTGGTGCCGCCGCCCTTGAACCCTGTCGACACGCTGACGTAAGTCATCAACTCCGGGCTCCAGCGATAGTCCAGGTTCACGCGATAATCGGTCTTGGCGCCCGAGAACGAACCCTTGAACCCGGAGAAACCCGGCGGGAAGAAAAAGCTGCCCCCGTCCGCAACGAAAAAGGGGCTTCCAGGAACGAGTGTCGGAGGATTGTAGCGATTGTAGGTGTATTCCTTCTCTTGGTGGGTGTAGCGCACGCCGCCGTTGAGATTCAGCCCCTCGACGATGTGCCAGGTGGCGTTCGCAAAGGCGGCATAGTCCGTCTCCTGCACCGGGTCGTTTCCGAGGAACTCGAAATCGAGGCCCGGAATGACGTAGTCCAAGATCTGGTGCGTCGGATAAGTGGTGACCTGATCCAAGTAGAAGCCGCCCACCGAGTAATCAAGGATGCTTGCAACCTTGCCGTTGAGGCGCAGTTCCTCAGTGAGAGTGTGATTGAGCGGGTGCTCTGCGCCCAGTGATCCGTACATGGGCGAGACGTCATTGTCCTCGGTCCACTGCGTATCGAAAGAGCGGTAACTGGAGATCGACTTCAGCGCCAGATCGGGATTGATCTTCTAATCCAGAGTCAGGTTGGTGCCCCAGTTCTTGTTGTATGTGTCCGGCGAGAAGCAATAAGTGTTGCCTGCCAGACCCGCCGCGCAGAACGAGGCATAACTGATGAAGGGATTATTGGGCACGAAGCGATTGTCATAGGCCACGCCCTTGGGGTTGCCGGGTGGAAAACCCGAGTTGACGTCGGTCGGGAAGGCCGCCTCGGGATTCACCGCGAGCAGCGTGATGGCGGGGGTCTCCGACTTGTCGATGGTGATATCGCCCGTCAGGTTCGCTTCGAAATTGTCGGACGGCACCCAACGCAGAGCCACACGTCCGCCGCTGTAATTCTTGCCGCCCTCCTTGCCCGCCACGCAATCCTGCTGCAGGCCGCCCACCGCCGCGATGCCGGAGTTGGTGGTGAAACTCTTCCAATCGGGAACAAAAAGTAGAGGCACGGCGACACCGGCCCGAGGGCCTGCGTGCACTACAGCAACGCCAGGGAAACGGCGGGAATGCGTGGAGGTTTGCGCGTCCTAGCCGAAGCCCAGCACGGCGACGGCATTTTCTTTCAGAATCAACTCGTGCACCTCGGGCTTGAAGCCCGCTTCTTTGAAATCCTTGATCCAGCGATCGGGCGCGATCAACGGATAATCGGACCCGAACAGCATCTTGCGTTTCAGCTGTGTATTCGCGTACTGCACCAGCTGCGGCGGAAAATATTTAGGCGACCATCCGGACAGATCAATGTACACATTGGGTTTATGCAAGCACACCGACAAGGCCTCGTCCTGCCAGGGCCAGGACGGGTGAGCGATGATGATCTTCATGTCCGGGAAGTCGGCCGCGACGTCATCGACGTGAATCGGGTTCGAGTACTTCAGGCGCATGCCGCCGCCGCCCGGCATGCCGGTTCCTATGCCTGAATGCCCGCTGTGAAAGATGGCCGGCAGCTTGTGTTCCGCGATGACTTCGTACAGTCCATAGGCCATTCGGTCGTTCGGAAAGAAGCCCTGCACGGTCGGATGAAACTTAAAGCCGGCGATGCCGCCCTCCTTGAGCAGTCGCCGCGCTTCGCGCACCCCCATCTTGCCCTTGTGAGGATCGATGCTTGCAAACGCCAGCATGATGTCGCTGTTCTCGCGGGCGGCATCGCGCACTTCTTCATTCGGAATGCGCTTCGAGCCTATTTCATGCTCCGAGTCGACGGTGAACATCACGAGCCCGATCTTGCGTTCACGGTAATAGGCGATGGTTTCAGCGATGCTCGGCCGCTTGCCGGCCTTGAAATACTTCGACGCTGCGTCTTCGTATTCCTGCCAAACCTCGTCCGCTGGCTGGCGGCAAGACACCTCGGCGTGCGTGTGTACGTCGATCGCGATCAGATCTTTGATGTTCATCGTCATCCCCTCCAACGCTAAATGCGCTCGGCCTGCCAATCGGCGAGCGTACGCCCATCGCTTACCAGGCGTTCGAGCAACGGCGCCGGCTGCCAATGCATGGGCCCGAATTGTTCGCGGTACTTGAGGATACCGTCACGCACGGTCTTGAGCCCGATCGTGTCGGCATAGAACAGCGGTCCACCCCGATAGCGCGGAAAGCCATATCCCGCACACCACACCACGTCCACGTCGCTCGCCCGGATGGCAACACCCTCTTCCAGAATGCGCATGCCTTCGTTGATCAGAGGGTAGACGCAGCGTTCGACGATTTCGTCCGCACCGTGCGTGCGCTGCGGAATGTCGAGTTGCAACGCGGTGGCCTTGAGAATGTCGAGCGCCTCCGGATCCTCGTGGCGCGTTCTATCGCCCGCCAGATACTTATAATAGCCCTTGCCATTCTTCTGGCCGAGCCGTCCGGCGGCGTACAGCGCGGCATCCGCCTGATAATAGGACGGGTCGGGTGGATAGCGCTCCGCGTTGGCTTTATGCACGTTGATCCCGACGTCGATTCCCGCCATGTCGAACACGGCAAGAATGCCCATCGCCATGCCCCATGCCTCGAGTGCGCCGTCGACTTGCCGCGGCGTCGCTCCCTCGAGGACCATGCGCTGTGCCTCGCGTGCGTAGCCCTCCATCATGCGATTGCCGATGAAGCCATAGCAGACACGCGCCAGCACCGGCGTCTTTTTCAGCTGCTTCGCCAGATCCAACGTGGCGGCGATCATGGCCGGCGCGGTTACGTCGGTGCGTATCACTTCGAGCAAAGGCATGACATTGGCGGGCGCGAAAAAATGCAGGCCGACGACATTCTCCGGACGCCGCGTAGCCGCCGCAACCGCATTGATATCGAGAGTCGAGGTATTCGTGGCGAGCACCGCGCCCGGCTTGGCAATGGCGTCGAGTTCCTTGAAGATCTTCTGCTTCAAGTCCAGGCTCTCGAATACGGCCTCGATCACCACGTCCGCCGCCGCGAGGTCCGAGTAGCTGAGTGTGCCGCGAATGAGTGCCAGACGCTTGGCCTTGTCCTCCGCCGTCAACCTGCCACGCTTGACCATCGAATCATAGGTCTTGGCGATGACCCCGAAGCCGCGATCCAGCGCCTCCTGGCTGGAATCGAGCACGGTGACCGGCAAGCCTGCATTCGCAAAGCAAATCGCGATACCGCCGCCCATGGTGCCGGCGCCGATCACGCCTCCGGCCGTTATCTTAGGATAGCTCCCGGGCGCCGGCAGACCCGGCACCTTGCGCGTATTGCGTTCGGCGAAGAATACGTGGATCAGCGCCTGGGACTCGACCGTTACCTTCGTACGATTCGCAAGTTCTGTTTCGTGGAGCAGTCCTTCCTCCAGCGGCAGCCGCGCGGCGGCGCTCACCGCTTCGATGGCAGTCAGTGCCGCGGTGCGGTTCGGATACTGACTGCGCGCCTGGGCTGTGAGTCTTTCGATGATCGCTGCGGTGGCTGTCGCCTGATCGACACTGCGCTCCGAAGTGCGGCGCACGCCGGCATGGTCACGCAGCAAACCCTTGGCGAAGGCCACCGTGGCCTCGCGAACCTCACCATGAATCTCGGCATCGATGAATCCGAGTTCTATACCGGTGGCGACGTCCACCGGTTTCGCCGCCAGAATCAGGTTGAGAGCTTTTTCCACGCCGATGAGCCGGGGCATGCGCTGCGTGCCGCCGGCTCCGGGAATGATGCCGAGAGTGACTTCCGGAAGACCGAATCGAGTGCCTGCGACCGCGACCCGGTAGTGGCAGGCGAGCGAAATTTCCAGGCCGCCGCCCATGACCACGCCGTGCATCCCCGCCACCACCGGCACGGGCAACTGTTCAAGTTCCCGGAACAGGTCTCGGTATTCGGCCTCCTTCGGCGGGCCGGAGAATTCGCTGATGTCCGCGCCTGAGAAAAAGGTGCTGCCCTTGCAGACCAATACCATTGCCCGGGCGTCCGGCCGCGACCGAATGTCCCTGATCGCCGCGAATAGTCCGGTTCGCACGGCCGCATTGAGCGTATTTACCGGAGGACTGTCGACGGAGATGACCGCCACGTCTCCTTCCATTTCAATGCTGACCGGGCCGCTGCTCATTCTGAACTCCTGGTTTTGCGTAATTCACAAAGTTTAGCAAGTTGCTTCAGCAGCGCGCGCTTGCCGGCGGTCCCCAGCAAACGGGTGATGCGCGCCTCGTGCTCCGCCTGGATATCGAGGGCCGCTTGCAGAGCGCGCGGCCCCGCCGGCGTAAGGTGCAGTCTATTGGAGCGGCGGTCAGTCACCGAGACGTCACGCCGTACCAATCCGAGCGATTCCAGCGCGTCGATGGCCGCCACCAAATTCGCGCGCTTGATGCCGAGCGCCGAACATACCTTGGTCTGGCTGAGTCCCGGATTGCGCCCGATGATGGCCAGAATCGAAAACTGGCCGGGCCGCAGCGCCGCGCCGCGCTGCTTCGCAATGAAGTCGGCGAACACCGCCAACTGCGCTTGCCGGAGCATAAAGCCGACCTGCCGGTCGAGATCGGCCATGTCAGTTGCGGCAATACTCTCGCTCAGCGGCATCGCTCAGTCTCTTCGAGGACTCAATTGTTATGTATCATAACATTCGTCCGGGTTTTCTGCGAGCCCTGGTCGTCGTGTTGCATTTCCTCGTCCGTCGCAAGCCGATGCTGACCCTGGCGGAGAAAGGGGTGGCTTACCAGAGCCACTATCTCGATCTGCTGCAGTTCGACCAGCACAAACCTGAATATCTCGCCATCAACCCGGACGGCACCATTCCCGCCATGGTGCATGGCAGCCGCGTGCTGACCGAATCGACGCCCATGATGGAATACATCGACGATGAATTTCCGGGGCCGCCGCTCAAGCCGCGCGATCCCGCAGCACCCTGGCGCATGCGCTAATGGACGCGCTTTTTCGACGCCTCATCTCCGCGTTCCTCATTTGGCGCTTCATTCGGGAACCCGTTCGGTTACCCGCGGCCAGGGTGATCCTGGAGCCGCAGCGGCGACAATCCTTGAGCAGTCGCCTGGGGGAAATTTTTGCACACCGGAATATTTCCCTCTGCTGCTGCATCGCCAGTCTGCTGGTGGGATATCTCGTCATCTGTTGGACACGTGCACCGCTGTTCCTCACCCAGGTACGCGGCTTTACACCGACTCAAATGGGCTGGCTGATGGGCACGCTGGAGATTTCCGCGACCTTCGGCAGCTTCGTCGTGTCCGGGCTGTCAGACCGGATCGGGCGCAAGCCCGTGATCGTATTCACCTGCTTTCTCGGGCTGATTCTCCCCTTGGGTGCACTTTTTATCATGGATCCATTTGGATTCTGGCGCTCACGTTCTTCTTCGGCTGGGCAGTGAACGGCGCCTTCCCCTTGTTCATGGCAACGATTCCTTCCGAATCCGTCAGTGCCAATCACATGACCACCGCGATGGCCCTCATCATGGGAGCGGGAGAAGTGATCGGCGGCGTGTTGGCTCCTTGGTTAGCCGGACTCGCCGCCGACGCTGCAGGGCTGGCAGCAGCCATTTGGATATTGATGGGCCTGTGCATCGTCGCCGGAGTTTTGGGCCTGGGACTGCAAGGAACCGCACCCGCCTGACTCAAGAAGTTCCAACCACCTCGCGTTTGAACGGCAGAAACCATAGCGCAATTGCCCCGGCCAACGACCCGATGCCCATGGCCACGGCCACTGCCACGAATTGCAAACCGTAGCCCGCAGTAAACAGAAATCCCGCAATGATGGGCGCCAGCACCGAACCTGCCCGCCCGGATCCCACAGCGAAGCCTGTTCCACTCGCGCGCAAATTGGTGGGGAACACCTGCGCCAAAATCCCATACAGCCCGACGATTCCGGCGTTGGTGAAAAAACCCGCGATGGCACAGACCAGCGTCACATGCGCAAGATCAGGCTGGCCGTAGCCGAACACCGCCAGCATCACGGTCGACATCGCCAACATCGCCATGGTGAGCAATTTCAGGCTGTAGCGCAGCGACAGCAGTCCGAGCACTGCGCCGCCGGTGGCGCCGCCGACATTGAGCCACACCAACACACCCGCAGCCGCCGGCACGGTGTAGCCCAGATCGATGACGATTTTCGGCACCCACTTGACGATGAAGTAGAAACTGATGATGTGCAAAAAATAAGCGCAGGACATCAGCAGTGTGATTGTCACGAGTTGCGGACTGAACAGATCAGCCACCGACATATTGCGCGCTTTGGCCGTCACCACCGGCAGGGCATCGACGGGCGCATGGCCCATACGAATGAGGGTGCGATTCACGTCAACCAGCGCTTTCGCCGGCTGCCGCTGGCACAGCCACTCGATCGACTCGGGGACGAGAAAATAGACCAGAGGAATGAAGAAAGCCGTTGCCGCCGAGCCGAACCAAAATACCAATCGCCAATCGCCCTGTTTGAGCAGCACAGCTGCGATCGACCCACCGGCCACGGCACCCAGGGGATAGCCGATGGCCATCATCGAGACGGACAGGGAGCGACGGCGCGCATTCGCGAATTCCGCCGCGACTGCGTTGATCGCCGCCAACAGGCCGCCGATTCCGAACCCCGTTACCACCCGCCATACGGATAGCACATACACATTCTTCGCCTGCGTGGCCATGAGCATGCCGGTTGCCATGACCACGAGGCAGCCGAGCAATGTCCGGCGCCGGCCTATTCTGTCGGCGAGACCGCCCAGAGCAATGGAACCCACTCCCATCCCGATCAATTCCATGGACAGCACGAACCCGAGCGCCGCGCGGTCTATGCCCCATTCGCGCGCAATGCCTGGAGATGCGAAGCTGATCGCGAGCACGTCGAAACCATCGAATGCATTGAGACCGATCGTCACGGCGACGGCGACAATCTGAACCACGCTCATTGGGCTCATCGCCAGGATTTCCCGCGGATCTCTCACAACCGATAGTCCTGCTGCAGGCGTGCGTACTCGATGAATGCATCGAGTGATTCGACGTTGGCCATGGCCGCACGATTCGCGGCTTTGTCGATCGGCACGCCCATCAAGATGCGACGCACAGGCACCTCCATTTTCTTCCCGGTCAGTGTGTACGGTATGGCCTTGACCAGAAAAATCTTGTCGGGAACATGACGCGGGGAATAAGCCTGCCGCATCCGAGCCCGCACCCGGTCCTGCAGCGCGGCATCCAGGTCTTGACCGTCGCGCAGTTTCACGAACAGCGGCATGAAGAAGCCCCCGCCCGGCAAATCAAGATTGACGATCAACGCATCCTCGACCTCAGGTACTTCGGCGAGCGCGCGATAAACCTCCGCGGTACCGATACGGATCCCATGGCGATTCAGAGTGGCGTCGGATCGTCCCAATACGAAACAGCCTCCACGCCGATTGACCTTGAAAAAATCTCCGTGCCACCACACCCCGGGATAGCGGTCGAAATACGCTTCGCGATAACGGCTGCCGTCGGCGTCATTCCAAAATCCCACCGGCATCGACGGCACCGGCTTGGTAATGACCAATTCCCCAACTTCGTCGACCACCGCTTCGCCTTGCTCGTTAAAGGCGTACGCCGCCATTCCCAATTGACGTCCCTGTATCTCGCCGGCGTACAGCGGCTGAATGACGATGCCGCCGACGATGCCGGTACACAAATCCGTCCCGCCGCTCCCCGACCCGGCCCAAAGATCCGCTTTGACGCTGCGATAGAACCAGCCCTGGCATTCGGCGGTCACCGGCGAGCCGGCCAGCATCACCGACGTCAATTTCGACAGGTCGAAGCGATCCTTCGGAACGACCTCCGCCTTCTCGAGCAGTCCTACGTAGGTAGGGCTCGCGCCAAAATAGCTCGCCCCTGCCTTCTCGACCATGGACCACAACGCGTCCGCCTCCGGATAGGCGGGATTGCCGTCGTACAACACCGGCACCACGTCGACCAGCAATGCGCTCACCAAGAAGTTCCACATCATCCAACCGGTGGTCGTAAAAAAGAACATGCGCTCGCCGGGACGCATGTCCATTTGCAGCGTCACCGCTTTACACTGCTCCAGAGTCATCCCACCATGGCTGTGGATGATGGGCTTCGGCAGGCCCGTCGTCCCCGAGGAAAACAAAATCCACAGGGGATGCGAGAAGGGTACTTGCTCGAATTTGAAACTCTCGCGCCGCACTTCGGGCCCCGCGAGTGCGTCTTCCCAGAACAGAGTATTGGCGGTCAGCGCTTCGCCCGTAGGGTCGAGCTGGCGCAGATAGATGACCTGCGACAGTGAAGGCAGTGAGCTCAAAATAGTCTTCAGTTCCGGCCGCCGGTCGATGATCTTGCCGCCGTAGTAATAGCCGTCGACGCAAAACATCAGCTTCGGCGCCAATTGCCCAAACCGGTCTACCACGCCTTTCGGCCCGAAATCCGGACCACAGCTGGCCCACACCGCGCCGATGCTGACCGTCGCCAACATGGCGATGACGGCCTCGGGAGAATTGGGCAGATAGGCAGTGACTCGATCGCCGCGGCTCACTCCGAGCGCGCGCATTTTCATCGCGAGCCTGCGCACTCGCGACCCCAGATCGGTCCAGGTCAGCGCATTCAAACCGCGCCGTTCACTTAGGAACAGCAGTGCGTCCGCGCCGCCGCGCTCGTGGCGCAGCGCATGCTCCGCGTAGTTCAACAGGGCGCCGGGAAACCACTCCGCACCCGGCATGTCGCGCTTGCCGAGCACACTCTGGTAGGGTTGGGACGCCCGAATGTCGAAGTACTCCCAAAGCGAGCCCCAGAATCCATCCAGGTCATCGATAGACCACTGCCACAACGCCGCGTATGAATCGAAGCGCCGGCCGCGTGCTGCGAGCCACGCCACATAGTGCGTCAAATGAGCCCGCTCGATGCGTTGCGCGCTCGGAGTCCACAGCAAGTCGCCTTCTTGAACCGAATCCGCCATACGAATTTGAATCCTTAAATGTCACCGGCGCCGATGGCGCGGCCGATATAGTCTGCCTGGCGGAACGCCAAAGCGACAATGGTGAGCGTCGGATTCGCGGCGCCGCCGGTCGTCAGCACGCTGCCGTCGGAAATGAAAAGACTGGGCACGTCATGACTTCGGCCGTGCGCGTCCGTGACTCCGGCTTGCGGATCGTGGCTCATACGCGCCGTCCGCATATTGTGGGTGGCAGGTGGAGTCGCGCTCAACACCGTGCGCGTCGCCCCCGCCGCGTCGTAAAGACGCTGGCCCTGACGTTGCGCGTGACTGCGCAGCGCAATGTCATTGGCATGCTCTTCGATGTGAACGTGCGCGGCCGCAAGACCATGCTTGTCCTTCACCGTGGTGGACAGCGTGATGCGATTATCCGGCCGCGGCAAATCCTCGCCGTTGATCAACATGCCCGCCAGATTGCGATAGTTGTTCATGATGGACGCAAAATCCCGCCCCCAGCCGTAGCGAATCCCCATCAGCGCCAATGGGCCCGGATCCAGCGACGCCAGTTCCAGATGGTAGCCGCCCGCGAATCCTCGTCGTGGGTCGTGAACGTTCTCATCCTCGACGACTCCACTCATGGCGGATCCATCGTCTCAGCCGGGCCCACCGTCGCCGGCGGCATGCTATTCGTTGGCTCCGGATACGGTGTGGTCAACGATTCACCGGGGAACGTACTGTTGGCCTTCAGCTTGCAATAGGCATTGCCGCAAGCGCGCCCCGCACTGCTTCGGCAAAGGCCGTCCGGTCGCCCGCCTTGCGCAATCCGTCGCTGAGCTCAAGCTGCACACCTTGGCCGGAGCGTCCGCGATTGCAAATGTTGCGCGGATCCCGGCCCGGGTAGCGGTGCCCCTCGAGTTCGCAAGTAAAGCCGTTCGCCGCCAGGGACTCTGCAATCTGCAATTTCAACGGCTCATGCAAACCTCCCAATAACACGTCCGGTCCCCTGGCCGCATAGCCATGCACGGCGACGACGGTGTCGCAAGCGGCGATCAGATCCAAAGCGCGCGGTTCGTCGAAGCGGTGGCTGGCGAGGTGCAGACAGTCGAAGTTGTCGCCGCCAGTCCGCAGTCCTTCGAAAAGATACAGGCGATGCTCGTCCCCGGCGATTAAGCGCGCGACCTCGGACGTGCGTCCTTCAATCCGCCCGCCCTGCGGTGCGAGTATCGCGACTCGCGATTGCTCGCGGCGCAGAATCTGCACGGCGTAGTCGATCCCTTCGGTGTAGCGTGCCGCGAGATCGTCGTAACAGAGAAATACGTCGGACAGGACCGGTTTGCGCACCGGTGCAGTCTACCGTTTCGACGCTCACCCGCGGCGAACTGTCGTTTCCGGCCGCCGCATCAGAAATAAGACGATTGAACCGACAAAGCACCAAACTGCGAGAAAATAAAAATTCACGGCATAGCCGATGCCGATACAAACGGCGAATAACACCACTTGCCAGAGTGCATGCGCGTTAACGATGACCACAATTCCCACGCCGAACGCCGCCACGAACGACGCATAAATATAGCGCGGATCGATGCGGTCGCCGAAAACCGCAAGAATTGCCTTACCGATAAGGCCTGAAACGGTCATGATGCTGACGGCCCATGCGCCGATGCGGGCCGAATGCCCGAGATCCTGCAAATGCAGGACGCCATGCGCCAGGAACAGTGTGTAGCCGCCGCTGCTGCCCAGCAGCGATACCAGCAGTAACCAGTAACCAGGCTCGCGCACGGCCTCGCAAAACGTCCACTCGCGCCGCGACACGAATGCCGGGCGCGTATCCGGCGCCGCTTGCCCGGCGGCAAGCGGTGGCCCGAATCCATCGGCGACTTGACCCACCTCCTCCGGCCGCTCGCGCACGAAGTACAGTGTATGCAGGCGGCGACTGTGGTGAGCAACGGGAGCAGCCACCATCCCGCCCGCCATGTGCCGGTCACTTCGATCAGGCGGGTGAGCAGCGGCGCAGCGACGAAGCCGCCGATCGCGCCGGCGGAATACAGCACCGACAGTGCCAATGAGCGGCGCCGCACGAACCAGCGGGCGAGGCCCGCCTGCGCAGCCATGACTGCTCCGGTGGCAACTCCCGCACCCACCAACAGGCCGTAGCAGAGAGTTATCGCACAAATACGCGAACGACACGTCGTCCAGCTGCAAATAGCTGGCAGCCTGCTGTGCGAAATAACGAATCGCGGTCTGATAGGCAACGGCAACGTCGTGCCAGAATTGCGCCAGGTCCGGATAGACCGTCCTGGACACGGAGTTGCGCCCGCCGCGCATGTACAGCATCGTGGGCTAAGGTATCGTGACCTTGGCCGTGACGCCGCCGGCAGTTGGCGCAACTGCTCGAGGAAGTGCGGGCGATAAAAGCCATATGGTTGTGCTTGCTGAGGGCGGCAAGCTTCCTGTGTCGAGCGCCGATCAGCCCGATCTCTCCGCGTTCCTGGCAAGCCTCTCGAGCGCTTGGTGGTCAGGGGAAGTGCGTCCGACCCGCGACTCACCGCCGCCCGCTTCGGCAGCGTGCCGCGAATCTATGTCGAATGCAGCGAAGATCGGGCAATGACGCTCGCTGCCCAGCGGCGCATGCAGGAAGCACTGCCTTGTCGCGAGCGAATCACTCTTGAAGCTGACCACTCTCCGTTCTTCAGTCACAGCGAGCGCTTTACCGACATCCTGTCAAAGATAGGCTACTGACCCGGCCGGGGCGATCAGGCGATCTTCTTTCGACCGTGCAGCCGCGTCACCAACTCTGCTTCGCCACAACTCAAGCCGAACTGCTGCGCGAGTTTGCCCGGATCAGCGCCGCGGCGCGCGGATTCTATGGCTTGATCGAAGAATTGCTCGGGGCCCCGAAGTTCGACCTGTTCGATGCGATCGGCAACGCCCGCGTACACCTGCTCAATGCGCCTGACGCGCCGTCCGGCTTTCACGCTGATCGACGACGCCAATTCCAATTCTCGCCGCAGCGATGCCAAACTCGATTCCAGCGACACGCAGCGGCCGCGCCAGCGGCGGTTCTCGCTCAACGCCAATAGCGCGGCGACCAATCCTAGAAATCCGAGCGTCGCGCCGGCCAACCCTAGAATCGTGTTGCTGTCCGTAATCATATTAAGCGTACTCGTCGATGAGGGACTTGGGCGGTCGAGGATGGTTCGCGGGATCCGTATCATCAGTTGCCTGTGGCGCAGAGTTGCCGGTTTGTTGCTCGTCGCTGCGCGGCGGTGCACCTGATCCCTCGCGGGAGGGACGCTTATCGGCGATCGGCAGCGCCGGATACAGGCCGGAATTGCTCAAGCGGTCCACTTTACTCATTGCGCGACCTCGCTCAGTCTGCCTTTGGTTTCTCGTTCGCCGGGGGCTTCGTTTGACCTTTGCCCACCATGCTATTTTCGAGCGTCGCCGGCGGCACTCGGTACATCAGGCGATTGGCCCCGCTGCTGCCATCCGCGAGGTCGACTCCGGGGGCAGCCGTTCCGGGCGTATGCTCATCGGCGATGGTCGTCATGGGCGTGCCGGCCGACACCTGCTCCAGCACCAACACCACGACACGTCGATTCGAATTGCGGCCCTCCATGGTGATATTCGACTGGCGAGGATGAAATTCACCGAAGCCGACGATCTCGAGGCGCAACGGATCGATGCCCTGCCGCATGAATTGATGCACTACGCTGGCCGCGCGGGCCGCCGACAATTCCCAATTGGACGGGAACGCCGCAGTCTTGATCGGCCTGTCGTCGGTATGTCCCTCAACCCGGATCGGGTTGGGGAAGGGCTTTAAGACATCCGCCAGTTTGTCGAGTACGGCTTCGGCGGCCGGCGCGAATTCTCCCGCGCCGCTGGGGAATAGAATATCGGCGTTGATCTCGATTTCCAGCCACATGTTCTCGCGGCGCACCGTCACCAGTTTGGCGTCGATCAGCGATTGCATCGCGTCTTGCACCTGGCGCTGCATTCGAATCAGCGCACCCGGAAGATCCGTCGAACTCAATGACTCGGTCTTGGAGGGATCGCGCGGCGTAAGCTGGCCGTCGGACGTGGTCTTCTGATTGATCTTGATGAGTGCCTTCGGCGTGATGCCTTCCATCGGCTTCTCGCCGCCCTTGCCGGGCTCCTTTTCGCCGATGTTCACCGGCCGCATGCTCTTCGGCGCACCGTTGAATGCGGCAATCATCGAATCCGACAGCACGCGAAATTTACCCTCGTTCACCGACGACATGGCGTACATGACGGTGAACAGCGCGAACAGCAGCGTCACGAGGTCGCCGTACGGAATCGCCCAGGCTTCCGCGTTCACATGTTCTTCGTGCTTTTTCTTGCGGGCCATGTCGTCCTATCAGTGGTGGAAATACCCTTGCAGCTTCGACTCGATGTTGCGCGGATTCTCGCCCTGGGCAATGGCGATGATGCCTTCGATCACCATGGTCCTTACCTGCGATTGGCCGTGAATCACCGACTTCAATTTGTTGCCCATGGGCAGGAACAGCAGATTGGCGAACGCGATGCCATAAATGGTCGCAATGAACGCAGCGGCGATGCCGTGCCCCAGTTTCGACGGGTCATTGAGATTCTGCATGACCGCCATCAAGCCCATGACCGCGCCGATGATGCCGAGCGTCGGCGAGTACACGCCCATGGCTTCGAATACCTTCGCGGCCTGGGTGTCGAAATGCTCCATGGTGTCCAATTCGATTTCCATACTCGAGCGGATGGCATCGGGCTCGCCGCCGTCGACCAACGATTGCAAGCCCTTCTTCAAGAATTCGTCTTTTTCCGCTTCCACCGCGGACTCGAGGCCCAGCAACCCCTGCTTGCGCGCGATATTGCTCCACTCGACGATCTTTTCTATCATCGCGCCGGGGTTGCTCGCAGGCGGCTTGAACACCCAAGCGACGATTTTCCACGCCCTCAGAAAAGTCGCGAGCGGCGTCTGCACCAGGCTGGCGGCGAATGTTCCCACTACCACGATGACGAACGCCGCGCTGCCGACCAGCGCGCCGGCACTGCTGCCTTTCAAAATGGCGCCGCCGATGATGGCAATCAATCCGAGCACAATGCCGATGAGGCTTAAAATAGCCATGGGTAAGTTCGGCTGCAGCCATTCAGCCAGCCGCGCGCGCAGGCGCACCAGCGCCTGGCCGTGAATCTGGCAGACTCGGGACTCGGACACCTCCAGCACCTCGCCGATCTCGCGCAAATTCATGTCTTCGTCGTAATACAGCGACAGCACCATTTTTTCGCGCTCGGGCAAGCCGCTGATCGCGGCAGCCATTGCGTCGCGAAAGCCGGCGTGCTCGATGTGATCGAAAGGACCCGGCTGCTCGTCGCGGGCATGATCGGCGGGGCTCGATTCGTCTTCGCTCGATCCCATCTGGTCGAAGCTGAACAACCGGCAACTGGCCGCGTCCTGCACCAGCTTGTGATATTCCTCGATGGACACGCCCAGGCCCAACGCGATGTCGGTGGGCGTCGCGTCCTGGCCCTTGGCGTTTTCGATCTTGCGCACCACGTCCGCCATCTCGCGCATGTTTCGATGCACCGAACGCGGGGTCCAGTCGGACTTACGCACTTCGTCGAGCATCGCGCCGCGTATCCGAATGCCGGCGTAGGTCTCGAAATTCGCGCCCTTGGTGGCGGAATAGTGCTTGGCGGCATCCAGCAAGCCGATCATTCCTGACTGAATCAGATCGTCGACCTCCACATTCGGCGGCATCCGGCTGACCAAGTGATAGGCAATGCGCTTGACCAGGTCGGCATGCCTCAAGACCAATTCTTGCTGCGGCACTTGATCGACCGGAACATCATCGTCCACGATCGGCTTCGCGCCGCGTTTCTGTGTATTCGAGTAGTGTGTGCTTGCTCTCATTGCAATACCGTCGAAGGACCGATCCCAGCCCCTACCATGCGTTCGACAAAGAACTCAAGGTGACCTCGCGCCCCTTCGGGCACAGACCACTTATCGGCCTTCGACGCCAGATTCTTGAGGGCAATAGCTGAAATAGACGCAGGGTATGCGTCGACCACTGCGGCTTGGCGCTGCACTGCGCGCCGCAAGTAATCGTCAAATGGTACGGAACCTGCGAACTCTAGTGCCACACTGAGAAATCGGTCACAGACTCGCGCAATTTTTTGGAACAGATCAGGGCCCTCGCCGGATCGGCGGGTCTGATTCGCCAGAATCTGAAAGCGCTGCACGCCGTGTTCGCGGCTCAACACCTTGATCAGCGCATAGGCGTCGGTGATGGAAGCGGGTTCGTCGCAAACCACCACGACCACGTGATGCGCCGCCTGACTGAAGGTGGTGACGCTGTCGTGCAATCCCGCCGCCGTGTCCACCACCAATACCTCCACCCGGTGATACAGATCGCTGAATGCGCGAATGATTCCGGCCTGCTCGACCTGCGGCAGATTCGCCATGTGCTTCATACCGGATGCCGCCGGCACGACTTGCAGGCCGTGCGGCCCGGTGACGATGGCGTCCTCCAGGCAGCATTCGCCCTTGATCACATGCCCCAGGTGATATCGGGTATGCAGTCCCAGCACCACGTCGACGTTGGCAAGGCCCAAGTCGGCATCCAACAGCATCACATCGCGGCCTTGCGCGGCGATCGAAACGGCCAGATTGGCGGACACCGTGGTCTTGCCGACGCCTCCCTTGCCGCCCGTGACCGCGATCACCTTGACCGGCCGGGAAGCGTTGAGCTCGGCGAGCGCCGCGGCGTGCGCCGGAGATAGTCGGGTTTCACGCATGGGCGGTCGCTCGACCAAAGTTGCGCACGTAGTAGGCTTCGTCGCGCAGCGGCGGCTTGCCCTGCTTCAACGCCATGGCAGTGCGCACCAGCCAGACGCGCTTGCGGCGGGCCGAGTGCAAATCTTCCGGCACCCGTTGTCCGTCGCACACATAAGCTATTTTCAAGCGATGCCGCAGCGTCGCCGAAATCACCGCGCCCAGGCTCGCGGCCTCATCGACCTTGGTCAGCACACAGGCGACGGGCCTCACGGGTGCGAAGGCGCGCACGATCTCATCGAGCGCTTGGCCCTCCCCCTGTGCGGGCAACGCCAGCAGAACATGTGCGCGTGCAGCGCCGAGTTGCAGCGCCGCCAGCTGCTCCGCCAGCCGCACATCGCGCGCACCCATGCCGGCCGTGTCGATCAACACCAGTCTCTTTGATTTCAGGCGATCCAGCAGCCGCGACAAATCCCGGCCGCTGTTCGCGGCATGCATCGGCACACCGAGAATGCGTGCATAAGTCATCAGCTGATCGCGGGCACCGATTCTATAGCCATCGGTGCTGACCAGAGCCAGATCCTGGCTGCCGTAGCGGATGCACCAGCGTGCGGCGAGCTTCGCGATGGTCGTAGTCTTACCGGCCCCGGTCGGACCGACGATGGCCATGACCCCGCCGCTCACGCCGGCAAGATCGTCGACCACCGGCAGGTGCTTGGCCAGCAACGCCAGCGGAATATGCGATGGATTTTCCAGCGCGGTGCGCCGCGGCGTGAACGCCGCAAGCGCCATCGCCACGTCGGGCGCTATATCCATCGCCGAGAGTTCTTCCAACACCCTCGCCTTCAACGGTTCACGCAATCGCTTGTCATTCCAGGTCATGCCGGCGAGACCGGTCTCCAGCATTTGACGTAGATCCTGCAATTCGCGCTGCATGGCGCCGTACCCCAAATCCACCTGCGGCGAGGCCGGTGCAGAGACACGTACCGCGTCGGGCGTTGCCGGGGCGGCCCTTGCCGGGGCGGCCGTTGCCGGGGCGGGAGCGGCAACAGGCGCTGCCGGCCGCGCCGTGATCACCGGCGCGGCAGTGCGTTGTCGATTTGCCTCGACGAACAAGGCTTCGTCGTAATCGACTGCCGCGATCACCTCGATACCGTCATCACTGCGGCGACTGGAGAGAATGACGGCATCGGGCCCCTGCTCTGCCCGAACCAGGGCGAGAGCCTCGCGCATGCTGGCCGCGTTGTAACGTTTTATCTTCATGTCATCCTCCCATAATCAAGCATCTCAGCGCCCCACCGCGGCAATCACCCGGATGCGGCGGTTTTCAGGTATCTCGTTGTAGGCAAGCACTGCGAGCGACGGCGTGGAGTGGCGCATCAGGCGCGCGATCCAAGGGCGAATTTTTGGCGCGACCAACAGCACGGCGGGTTCGCCGGCCGCTTCCTGGCGCCGCGTGCTGTCCGCCAGTGCAGTCTGAATTCTGTCGGCGAGGCCAGGCTCGAACCCGGGTGAGGCGTCGCCGCCGCCGGCCATGGAATCCTGCAGCACTTGCTCGAGCGCCGGATCCAGGGTGATGACCGGCAGCTCATGCCGCAGCCCGCCGATGTTCTGCACGATGCTGCGGCCCAGCGCGACGCGCACCGCTGCGACCAGCGCGACCGGATCTTGAGTTTTTGGCGCCAGTTCCGCGAGCGTCTCGCAAATGGTGCGCAGATTGCGAATGGGTACGCGTTCCAGCAGCAAGTACTGCAGCACCTTGACGACCACGCTCATCGGCAAGAGCTTCGGCACCAAGTCCTCGATCAGCTTTGGCGCGCTCTTGGCCAAACGATTGAGCAATTGCTGAACTTCCTCATGGCCCAGCAGCTCGTGTGCATGCGATTGCAGCAAGTGGCTCAAATGGGTAGCGATGACACTGCTGGCGTCGACTACGGTATAGCCAAGACCCTGCGCCTGCTCGCGCCGCGACTTTTCTACCCACACCGCCTCTAAGCCGAAGGCCGGATCCTTGGTGGCGGTGCCCGGCACGGTGCCGGAGACTTGCCCCGGATTGATGGCGAGTTCCCGGTCGGGGAACACCTCGGACTCGCCCACCGGTGCACCCAAGATGGTGATCCGATATGAATTGGGCCCCAGTTCCAAGTTGTCGCGAATGTGTACGGCTTGCACCAGAAAGCCGAGCTCCTCGGATAGCTTTTTACGCACGCCCTTGATGCGCCCCATCAACTCGCCGCCCTGGTTGCGGTCCACCAGAGGTATGAGCCTGTAGCCGACCTCGAGACCGATCAGATCAACCGCCTCGACATCATCCCAGGATAATTCCCTCTGTTCCGCAGGGACCACTGCCGACGTGGCCGGGACAGCCGCCGACGCCTTGTCGGCCGCCTTGCGCCTGCTCAGAAAGTAAGCGCCGGTGGCGCACACCGCCGCCATGCTCAAGAATACGAAATTCGGCATCCCGGGAATGATGCCGAGCAGAGTCAGGATACCGCTGGTGACGCCGAGCGCCTTGGGCTGACCCAGGACCTGCAGCATTATTTGCTGGCTCATGTCATGTGGGCGCGATACGCGAGTAACTAGAATGGCGACCGCCACCGACAAGAGCAGCGCCGGGATCTGCGCCACCAATCCGTCGCCGATCGTGAGCAGCGCATAGGTATGGCCGGCGTCGGCAAGCGACATGCCATGCTGGGCCGCGCCGATGATGGTGCCGCCGAATAGATTGATGAACACGATCAGGATGCCGGCCACGGCATCGCCACGCACAAATTTACTGGCGCCGTCCATCGCGCCGTAGAAATCCGCCTCCTCACGCACTTCCTGCCGGCGGACGATGGCTTCGGCCTGGGTGATGATGCCGGCGTTCAGATCCGCGTCGATCGCCATCTGACGGCCTGGCATGGCATCCAATGTAAAGCGCGCGCTGACCTCCGAAATACGCCCGGCGCCTTTGGTGATCACCACGAAATTGATGATCACCAGCACCGTAAACACCACCATGCCCACCGCGTAATTGCCGCCGACCACGAATTCGCCGAAGGCGGCGATGACGTGCCCCGCGGCATGCGACCCTGTGTGGCCGTTGATCAGCACGATGCGCGTCGAGGCGACGTTGAGACCGAGGCGCAGCAAGGTGGCGCCCAACAGCACGGTCGGGAAGGTGGCGAACTCCAGCGCCCGGCGCACGTAGATCACGGCCAACAGAATCATGATGGAAAGAGAGATGTTGAAGGTGAAGAACACATCCAGCAGGAACGCCGGCAGCGGCAGCACCATCATGGCGAGCACCGCCATGACCAGCAGCGGCACTCCCAAGCCGGTACGGGCAAAGTCGCTGAAGGTCGCTACCGTGGCGCGCGCGTTCATAGGTCGTCGAACTCGGTGCTGACTTGCGGGTTCGGACGCGCCACGCGCGCTGCCAGCGTCGGGTTCAGGGTGCGTATCCTGAAGATGTAGGAAAGCACCTGGGCCACCGCTGCATACAGGCCGGCGGGGATTTCCTTGTTCAAATCAGTCGAGCGG
>JANXZQ010000145.1 GCA_025355445.1 Gammaproteobacteria bacterium | reverse complement strand
CCCATAGCCCGGCTTGATCTGGCGTGTGAAACCGGCGCTGAACTGTTCGGCGTATTCACGCTTGAAGTTCGGATCCAGTTTCGGAATTGAGGTGGAGAGACCGAAGCCGGCTGGTACCGCGCCGATTTCGTTGTCCTGAGCAATATTGTCCTTGTTGATGTCGTTCCAGGCAATCGTTGCAGCCGTCGCGCCCTGCGGATTGAGAAACGGATTTAGTGGACGAAGGAGACGCTCGTATTCTAAAGCCCTCCGTGCCAATAATGGGTGAGACAACTGCCTCCTGGTTTATTACAGTAGAGGGCAAGGAGGTAGAAGAAGGATGGGTAAAGCAAGGATGTTGGGAATGGAAGAGGTGGTGGGCGGAACGGAAGGAGGGCGTAGCCCGACTGGAGTTCCGCCCGCCGCCGCGGCCCCGGCTCTGGGGCTCCCGGCCGCAGGCAATGGCAGGCTGATCCCTGACCCCGCCGTCTTGGAAAAGCCGGTGCGGCGACGGTTCACCGCGGAGTACAAGCTCCGCATCCTCCACGAGGCCGATCGTTGCACCGCGTCCGGCCAACTCGGCGCACTGCTGCGCCGCGAGGGATTGTACTCGTCGCTTCTGAGTACCTGGCGGCAGCAACGCGACCAGGGAACGCTGGCCGGCCTGACCCCCAAGCGACGTGGGCGGAAGGCCAACCCCGACGCCCCCTTGATCGCCGAAAACCAGCGACTCAAGCGGGAAACTCAGCGGCTGGCAGCTAAGCTCCGCCAAGCTGAGATGATTATCGAGGTCCAAAAAAAACTCTCGGAACTGCTGGGGATTCCCCTGCCACCGTCCGACAACAGCGGGAGCGAGCCATGAATGCCATCGAAGAACTTGCTCCGCAGGTGGGCACGGCAACGGCCTGCCGCAGCTTGGGCGTGCCTCGGGCAACGCTCTATCGAAAGCGTCGGCCGAATCTGCCCGTGCCCACTGCCCCACGCCCCAAGCCGCCACGAGCGCTCTGCGAGCAAGAGCGACAAAAGGTCCTTGATGTGCTCGACAGCGAGCCGTTCGCCGACAAGGCTCCGGCCGAGGTTTATGCGGCACTTTTGGACCAGGGCCAGTATCTCTGCTCGATCCGCACGATGTACCGCGTTCTGGACTCTCGGAAAGAAGTTCGCGAGCGACGCGACCAATTGCGACACCCGACCTACCACAAGCCTCAACTGGTGGCCACCGCTCCCAATCAGGTCTGGACCTGGGACATCACCAAGCTGTTGGGACCGGCGAAATGGACCTACTTCCACCTTTACGTGATCCTCGACATCTTCAGCCGCTACGTGGTCGGTTGGATGCTGGCCAGTCGTGAAAGCGAACATCTCGCCGAGCGGTTGATTCGCGAGACGGTGGTCAAGGAAGGCGTCGTTCAAGACCAACTGACGATCCACAGCGATCGTGGGCCGTCGATGCGTTCGCAAACCGTGGCCCAACTTCTGGCCACATTGGGGATCACCAAGTCGCACAGTCGGCCGCACGTTTCCGACGACAACCCGTTCTCGGAGAGCCAGTTCAAGACGATGAAGTATCAACCGGAGTTCCCCGACCGTTTCACCGGCATCGAACACGGCCTGGAGTTCTGCGGCAAGTTCATCCACTGGCAGAACCACGAGCATCACCATTGGGGCCTTGGCCTGCTGACCCCAGCGATGGTCCATCACGGCCAGGCTGCGGCGGTATTGGCAGCTCGGCAGACGGTGCTCACCACGGCCTATGCCGCTCATCCCGAGCGATTCGTCAGCCAACCGCCGCAACCGCTGGCGTTGCCAAGCGAGGTCTGGATTAACCCTCCGGCCGATGGGCCTGAACCCCGTATGCTACAACTACCGCGCGACACTAATTTCGTATCGCAGTTGTCTCAAACCCATTGACACGTTCCGCAACACGGCGACCACCTTAACGGTCGATAGCGCATGGACCGTCACCCCCACAAATACCAGCAAGTATTCGATCGTTATTTTGGCCCGGCGAAATCTGATCAAAGG
>JANXZQ010000324.1 GCA_025355445.1 Gammaproteobacteria bacterium | reverse complement strand
GAGATCGAGTCTATAGCGACCTAGCCATTGATAGAAATAGTTGTTTTAGATGGGTTTGATAGCCAGCCACTATCGAGAGAAATTTATTCGCTAAACCGCCTATCTCGCAATCCATGACGACTTCGTCACCGGGTTCCTCATATGCAAAACCATTAATATGGTGCTGTTCGCCTGCGGCTTCTCAATGGACTCGCCAGTCGAGCGGCAATGCACCCACATACTCCGCAGTGGCATGTATCGTCCCACCCGATTATCCCACTGTGGGCGCAAATCCTGGAACATCGCACTTCGCGCGCGACCATCTCCTTGCGAAGCCACGGCCGGATTGCATCGCTACCAGCGAGAACTAGCCTTTTCGCTCTTGAAGGATATTACCGATCGACCACCAGAACGGCTCCATTGACGTAGCTTGCGCCATCGGACGCGAGAAAGACGACCACCGCCGCGACTTCCTCCGGCCGGCCTGCTCGTCCGGGTGGGGTGTTTCGGGCTGCTGCGAGCTCCTCGGGCAGCGACGCTCAGGTCTCAATCCAGCCGGGCGCTACCGCGTTGACCGTAATTCCGGAGCGTGCAACTTCCAATGCAAGTGCGTAAGTGAGACAGAGGTGGTCTCGGTTTTTCGGACAGGGGTGTAGGTGGATTTCTGCCGGTGCAATATAGCAACCGGAGGACAGAGATTCATGAGAAAACCAAGACGTAATCACTCGGCGGCGTTCAAGGCGCGAGTGGCCCTGGAGGCGAACCGAGGTGAGAAGACGGTCGCGCAGATCGCGGCTCACCACGAAGTTCATGCGACGCAGGTGACGGCCTGGAAGACGGAACTTCTGGAGAACGCTGCGGGGATCTTCGGCGGGGATGTGCTGGCAGCGGACGGCAAGGAGCGCATCCGAGCTGCAGGCGAAGATCGGGGAACTGACGATGGAGAATTCTTTTTTAGAAGGCGCGCTCGGGAAATTCCCCGGCTTGAGCGGCAAACGATGATTGAGCGGGATGGCGAGGTATCGGTGAAGCGCCAGGCGCAGCTGCTGGATCTGAGCCGTTCAAGCGTTTACTACGTCGCGCGTGGCTTGCCGGAGCGAGATCTGAAGCTGATGCGCATTCTGGACGAATTGCATCTGAAGTGGCCGTTTTACGGCGCGCGTAAGCTGACCCGAGAACTGCAGAATCAGGGGCACGAGGTCGGCCGCCGGCATGTGAGGACGCTGATGCGGCGGATGGGCATGGAGACGATCTATCGTAAACCGCGCACGAGCATCCCTGCGCCATTATCCGCGATCTACCCTTACTTGCTCAGCGGACTGAAGATCGAACGGCCCAATCACGTCTGGGCGGCCGATCTGACCTACCTGCCGATGGCACACGGGTTCCAGTATCTGGTGGCCATCATCGATGTGGGCAGTCGCAAGACGCTGGCCTGGAGGGTGTCGAACACGATGACGCCGGACTTCTGTGTCGAGGCGCTGCAGGAGGCATTGGGAAAATATGGGAAGCCGGAGATCTTCAACACGGACCAGGGGTCTCAGTTTACTTGCGGGGAGTGGATCGATTCGCTGAAGGCTGCCGGAGTCCAGATCAGCATGGACGGCAAGGGACGATGGATCGACAACGTATTTATCGAGCGCCTGTGGCGCAGCGTAAAGTACGAGAATATTTATCTGCATGCCTACGAGACCGGAACGCAGCTGCGACGAGGACTAACCGAGTAGTTTGACTTTACAATGCCAGGCGCATGCATCAGGCGCTGGACTATCAAACCCCGGACGATGTTTACTACGCTCGTGCACAGTGCAGGCTCGCAGCGTGATCGGGGTCATTGACGTAGGAACGATTGACGAAGAGGCAAGGCGAAGAGATCATCAACAAGGCCGGCAGAATCCACTTAACCCATCAAGAAATCTGTCCTAAGTACCGAAGCCACCCGTGACCTACCATTCCAGCCTTGGCAGCTGAGGCACTCTCACCTTCATTTGAAACATAGGGTCCCGTCACGGAAGCGATGTTAATGATGCGGCCGTGACTGCGTTCCTCCATACCCGGCAAGAACGCACGCGTTACAAGAAAGGCGGTCTTTAGATTTGTGGCCATTCCCCGGTCGCATTCGTTTTCTGCGAGATCAAGGAAACGCTTTGATCTCGCGGGCTGATGCACCGAACCCATCCCGGCATTGTTCACGAGCACGTCGACGTTGCCGATCGTCTCGTGAAGTCGCACAACGTCGCACGCTGCCGTGAGATCGGCTACCACCGCTCGAACAGTTGCCGCGTAAGTCTTTGCCTGCTTCACATGCTTTGACACGCCTACAGATTTTCGACGTCTCGCTGCTGCCTAATGCGGTTGAATCTCATGGGCGTTCACTGCGAAGACTCTCTACCTTAACTGAGGAATATTCATATGGCCGGGAAAAACACTGCAGTATTTGGCATTTACGCATCCGGTGAACACGCTGAACGCGCCGTTGACACGATCATCGCAGCGGGCTTTGCGAGTTCCGCCATTTCCGTGCTTTTGCCTGATAGTCGCACCACTAAGGCATTTGCTCACGAAAAGGACACCAAAGCGCCGGAGGGCACGACGGCGGGCGTTACCGCTGGTGGCGTAATCGGCGGGACCCTGGGAGTCCTTGCCGGAGTGGGAGCGTTGGCCATCCCAGGGGTTGGACCTTTCATTGCCGCCGGACCGATCATGGCGGGACTTGCCGGCCTCGGTGTCGGTGGTGTCGTTGGCGGGCTTGTCGGTGCACTCGTTGGAATGGGTATACCCGAGTACGAAGCGAAACGCTATGAAGGGCGCGTTAAGGGCGGCGGTACGCTGCTCTCAGTACATTGCGATAGCTCAGAGCAAGTCTCGCGGGCGAAGGAACTTTTGAAATCTACGGGTGCCGAGGACATTGCTTCCGCGGGCGAGAGTTCGAGCAACATCTCGACATCTCGTGTGGCATAAGCCTGACTGGAATGGGCCGAGAGCTGATAAATGGCCAATTCATCTTCGATGGAAAGGGCCAGAGGATTAAATTATGAAAACCAAATTGCTACCCAGTGCCGTGACGGCGGTCGTGCTGTGCATCGCTGCGCAGAGCGCTATGACTCAATCAAATACTAAACCGGCCGATGTCAGCACGGTGCCAGCCGATAATACCAAAGCGAATAAGCTTGATCCCTCGAACTCCGCAGCGACAGCAGATGCGCTAAAGGACAATGCGAACGATCGCACAATTACTCAGCGTATCCGAAAAAGCATAATGGCCGACAAATCGCTTTCGACCTATGCACACAATGTGAAAATCGTGTCCAGCAATGGTACTGTCACGTTGAATGGAGTCGTGCGTTCGGATCAAGAGAAAAGCACCGTCGAGGCGAAGGCAGTGGCGATCGCGGGCCAAAGCCGCGTGGTAGATGACCTTAAAGTGACTCCGCCCAAGTCCTAACTAAGGGCTAACGGAAAGTTTCCCTTCTCATAAAACCAAGGAGTTCAGATGCTTCACTATGCCATTATTTTTCTCGTCGTGGCCCTCATCGCAGCGGTCTTTGGATTTGGCGGCATAGCCGCTGGCGCTGCCGGCATTGCTAAAGTACTGTTCGTCGTATTCCTAATCGGCGCGATAGTTTCTTTCTTCATGCATAGCCGGCGGAGCATTTAGCGCAGGCCGAGAGCCGCCGTTAATTGCGGCGGCCCTCGTTCAGCTAACTCATCAAAAATCGCAACAGCGCTTTTACTCAGATAACGACATCGGTGCGCCATTTACAATTCGTTGTCTATGGGCAGCCAAGTAAGTATCGTCATCTTAAAGCGCTGCCAGGTGCTTCGTGCGGGTTCCAAGGATCGTGTCATTTTCACCCCGTCAGACTCCGTCTCCCACAAAAGGCGCTTGATCTTGCCAGCATCGCTGCCCAGTCTTACTGAGTAAGCATTGTTCAGCTGGGTCAGTGATTCGAATCGTTTCGCGGCGTCGACCGCCATTTCTGGACTATCGATTAGGAGACCGATCTCGGTGTTCAAATGCTCCGAGCGCTGATCGAAGTTCATCGAACCTACAAACAAGGACCGTCGATCGAACACATAAAGTTTAGCGTGGAGTGCGTAATTTCCATGACGCGACAACCTTTTCGGTTGCCCGGTGCCTTTTTGGCCTTCGACCCGCGCGCGGATTTCAAACAGCTCCACCCCAGCGTCTGCAAGCACAGATCGAACGCGCGCATAGCCGGCGTGCGCCGTTACATCTGGCGCGGCCTCCAGCGAATTTGTTAACGTTCGCACGTGTACACCTCGCTCGCGGACATTCTTCAATAAACCTAATTGTTTTTTGGAAGGCACGAGATACGGCGTAATCATCAGCAGCTCCGCCGTCACCGCCGCACTCCGGGCTTCTATTTCGGCATAAATCTGCTTAGGGGGCGGCGTGGCTCCGCCCAATACTCCACCCTTGTCAGGACTATCGTAGATCACTTGCGCCGTCGCCGTCGATAGGTGGGTGCGCCCGTTCAGAACGCCCGCGAGGGGTTCACCGTTTGCAAGACGTTGAGCCAGGTCGTTGTCAAATGAGCTCTGCTGCGCTCGACTCGCCAGTGCTGCGCTTTTGAACGCCTCGAGCGCTTGTCGTGAGGCGTGCGTCGGTTCAAGACCCTCGATCGGTATGGAGAGCGGATGATTCCAGAATTCATCGAATACATCGGACAGCTTCGGAACCATTGGCCCTTGGACCAACACGTCATCATCGCCAAATTGCGAGTCGGGTGAAATCTGGAAATATTGGTCACCTACATTGCGACCTCCAATGACCGCGAGCGCGTTGTCCGCGACAAGAAGCTTGTTGTGCATACGGTGATCGAGGCGCTTTTTGTGAAAGATGAAGTCGAGTGCGCGTCTGGCCCGGTTGTGGCCTCGGTAGTCAAACGGGTTATACACCCGGATCTGAATCGAGGGGTGCGCCGCCAAGGCAAAGAGCCGCTCGTCCCCGACTACGGATTCACCGTCATCCACTAATATTCGCACCCGAACACCACGATCGGCCGCATGAAGCGCTGCTTGGGCCACTAAGGTGCCCGACGTATCGCCTCGGAAGATATAGTATTGCAGATCTAATGATTCTTTTGCTCCGCCAATCAATTCCAAGCGTGCCGCCAGCCCGTCTACGCCGTTCACCAGCATGCCGAATGCCGATTGATTGGGCAACAGTACGGCGTTCTTTGATGGGGCGCTCGTAGCTGCTTGCCGGGGAACTAAGGCGTGTGTCTCCTGCCTTGGAAAGTTAGCCGCTGGCGGTAGCGATGAGCAACCAACCAATAGTGTAAGGGCGCTGAGCACAGGCCAGTTCAACACCATCTTTGTTTTGTTCGACATGCCGATCTCAGTGTTGACTTGCGGTGTCCAGTGCGCCTATTTGCGCACCGGGCTTTGCTCGATTCTACCGACCGCGGATGATACAAATCCACCATGTAACGTACTCTCCAAAAACAGGGTCGGATCGGGCACAAGAGAACGCTGCCCTAAGACGAGTGGCGCTGCCATTGCTCTAAAGACCTATGGGATTGTCGGGAAGCCCTACTATCGACATCCGGTGTTTGCATGATGATCTCGTGACGATGCCTCACACTAGCCCCTTTCGGAGTGCACATTCCAAGGCGCACGTTGGTGTTAATAAGTTACTGATAGTGAACAGCGTAGGACGTCACCGACACCCCAAAGTAAGAGTTGGTTATTGCAATCCGCACGAACGGAAGCTAGATTTTTGCCTGGCTTTAGCGGGCACGGGCCGCTGAGAACTAAGCAGGAGTTCCCTATGAGAATGGACGATCAAGGCGAAAGCGACAATGTTCAGGACGTGCGTGGCTCCAGC
>JANXZQ010000322.1 GCA_025355445.1 Gammaproteobacteria bacterium | reverse complement strand
TGGTCGTCTCTACTTCAGGGAGTTCGGGCGTGAGACCGCTCGGACGTGATCTACTTGATTTTCGATTCTTTGTAAGCGACGTGCTTGCGCACGACCGGATCGAATTTCTTGGTTTCCAGCTTGTCCGGATGCAAACGCTTGTTCTTCGTGGTGGTGTAGTAGTGTCCGGTGCCCGCCGAAGAAACTAATTTGATTTTGTCGCGCATGAATGGCTCCTTAAACCTTGACGCCTTTGGCGCGCAGGTCCGCAACCACGACGTCCACGCCGCGCTTCTCGATGGTGCGCAGACCGCGGGTGGATACGCGCAGGCTCAAAAAGCGCTTCTCGACTTCGGACCAGAAGCGGTGAGTATGCAGATTCGGCAAAAAGCGGCGCCGCTTGCGATTGTTCGCATGCGAAACCGTATTACCCGTTTTCGGACCCTTGCCCGTGACTTGGCAAACTCGCGACATGTGGCAAACCCTTGACCTTGTAGAAGCGTGGAGAAGCCGGGCTTTATACCAGGGTCGCCAAGGCAGGGCAATAAGTTCGGCCGCTCCTCAGGGTAATAGTCTTTAAAATCAGTGCGTTGCGGCTGCGCCGGCTTTGGTCTCGCCCAGCAAAGCTCCGCGCCGGCCGGGGGCGTCCTGCAGCGCGGCGCGAAATTCACGCAGCGCCTCTGAGGGGTGGTCTTGGCTCAGCAGTAAGTCTCCCAGCTGCTCACGCGCAGGAACGACGGGGCCCGGGGTCACCGGCAATTTCTCGAGCGACTCTTCTAGGTCTGCCGCCTCTCGCAGTAATTGCACCGCTTCTGCCGGGTGGGCGCTCGCCGCCAGCTGCCACGCCTTGGCCTCCTTGCCGAGAACATCCACCTGTGTCGCCCAGTAGACGTTGCTTGCCGCCTTGAGCTGTTGCCGGCAGGTTTCGATCGTCGCTATGTCGGCATCCGCAGCCTGCGGGCGCCCCGCGCGGGCATTGGCTACCGCCCGTGCCCAGTAGACGAGGGCGGCAATGTGCGGGGCGGATTGCGGCAGCGGTTGCAATGCCGCGGCGTCGCTCCACGCGTGGCGTTCAATCGCCAGTCGAACGGGCATGGCAGTCGCGGCATAACCCACTTTGAAATCCCCTCCTAGCAATGCACCCATGGCACGCAGGTCGGCCACCATCTGCTCGGCGTCGGAATCGCGTCCTCGCTGCAGATAGGCATAGGTCAGATAGTCCATGGCATGCAGTTCTTCGCCTTGGTCACCTTGGGTGCGCGCGGCGGTGCGCGCGGCGAGGTTCGAAGCAATGGAGTCGTCCCAGAGACCCAGTCGCGTAAAGATATGCGACGGCATGTGCAAGGCGTGCGGCGCGGAAGGGGCGATTTTCGAGTAGGCGCGTGCCGCGGCCAAGCCGCGCGGCGCCAGCTCCGTGCTGTCGTAGGCATGGATCAGGTAGTGCGCAGCGCCGGGATGATCGGGTTGATCGCGATAAATGGGTTCCAGAATGGCGGCCGCGCGCTTCTGGTTGGCGTGACTACGATCCTCGGGAGGCGCAGTCGCGATCAACGACAAGGCGTAGAACACCTGCGCTTCGGTATCCGTGGAGTTGCTTTGGGCCACCCCTGCCATGGCGTTTGCATAGGCCTTGGCGCGGGCCTGAGGCGGTACGTGCTCGGCATCCTTGTAATAGAGTGCCGCGGCCGCGATGTACTGCTTTTCCCGCGGCGCTGCGCCGTCGAAATGACCGGCCTGCGAAATTTCCAATTGGCCTTGGCGCAATTCGTCGGGGTTCGGTGGACTCCAGAGCTGGTGATAGTAGGACATGGCAATGCCCCAGTGCGCCATGGCACAGTGGGGATCAGCGACGGCGACCTTGCGGAATGACTGTTCCGAGGCGGTGTAGGCAAAGGAGTGCAGAAGCGCAACCGAGCGCTGAAAATCATTGCGAACACCGGGTGCGCACGAGGTTGGGAAGGTGACGGTGCCCAGTATCTCCGGTGGCGGATGCGAATGCATTTCCTGCGACGCGGCCGCAGACAGGTACGCGGTCGCTAAGACCGCGAACATGGCGATTAGTTGTTTCACGCGGCCTCCCAGGTGGGTAGGCTTAGTCTGCCACACTACAAGATGTATCACGATCGAAAGGATTACCGTCGGACACGGGGGCTCGGAAAGAGCGATCACCGCGAGACTTACACCAATCCACGTTCCGCCAGCGACACAGTGGCGCCATCGCCGATGATGATGTGGTCCAGCAGTCGTATGTCGACCAGACCGAGCGCCTCCTTGACGCGTTGGGTAATCAATTCATCGGCCTGACTCGGCTCGGCAATCCCGGAAGGGTGATTGTGCGCAAGAATCACCCGTCATGGCAGCATAACGGACCAACACGTCTTACTTATCGACGAATGGCCTAATTAAAAGATACCCGCTGCGTCCCATAATGGACCTAGATATCCCACCAATGTGCGGGTATCGTTGTGGGTATTATGGCAATCAAACAAAACGCTGGCCTCAGCGATACCCGCATACGCGCCGCAAAGCCTCGTAAAAAGGCGTACAGGCTCGCCGATGGGAGAGGCCTGCATCTTGAGGTAAGCCCCACCGGCGCCCGCCTATGGCGCTACCGCTACCGAATCGGCGGCAAAGAGAACATGTTCGCGATCGGTGCGTACCCTGAGGTGTCGTTGGCAGCGGCGAGGGAAGATCGCGATAAGGCCCGCAGGCTGATCAAGGACCACGGGATTCACCCTTCGCACAACCGCAAGTCCGAGCGCATCAAGGCCGTTTACGAGGGCTCGAATACCTTCAAGGCGATCGCCCTGGAATGGCTCGCGACCAACAAGCCGCATTGGGCACCGCGTAGCTATCGGCAGCGGGAGCGGATCTTAGAACTCGACATCTTGCCCCACGTCGGCGCACTCCCGATGCGTCAGGTCACGCCCGCGCACGCGCATGCCGTACTGATGCGAATCGAATCCCGGGCGCCGCAGATGGCAGTACTCGCCCGCCAGTGCTTCAGCTCGATCGCGAGACTGGCAATCATGACGATGCGTGGAGACGTCGACATCGCGTACCCACTTCGGTCCGCGGTGAAAGTCCGTGCCACCCAACACAAGACGCCGCTTCGCGTAAACCAGATTCCGGCGTTCTTCAATTCACTGGAGCGATCGCCCCTCTATTTTCCGACGAAGGCTGGTCTGCAGTTGATGTGGCTCACCTTGGCGAGGCCGGTAGAGATCATCGGTGCCAAGTGGGAGGAATTCGATTTTGAAAACGCCATTTGGACGATTCCGGCGCACCGCATGAAGATGCGACAACCGCATGC
>JANXZQ010000320.1 GCA_025355445.1 Gammaproteobacteria bacterium | reverse complement strand
TTACGCGCTGTATTCTCGATGAAAATTGCGTGGTTCCGGACGACACGCAAATCGGCCAGGACCGCGTCCTCGACGAGAAGCGCTTCTATGTGACCAAGCGCGGCGTGGTGTTGGTGACCCAGGACATGCTGCGCGCCGCCGGGGCGCGCTAGCCCTGGGCGCAGCGTTCAAACCGTGCGCATTTTCAAGCCGGTCCAAGCTGCAACCACGCTGCCCACATCGATTCCCAGCATATCGGGCGCACCCGCCACTTCGCCGCGGAGCACTTTCACATCCGCTCCCGCCGTTCCCCAGGGTCTATATAGCGACGGCAGCGCCTTGCCGAACAACACGACCATGGGACAACCCACCGCGGCAGCTGCGTGCGCCGGGCCCGAATCAACGGTGATCAAACCCGCGCCGCTTGCCAGCAGCGCCACGAGCCGGGGAATCGGCAAGTCGTCAGCCACGTTGTACACCCGCGCGACATCTGCGAGCAGCGCGACTTCTTCGTTGAGTGCGTATTCGGGTCCCGTGCCCAGCAACACAATCGAGTGATCCGGACACAACCTGCGCACGTGGCGCAACACCTCGGCCCACCGTTCGTTCGGCCAGTACTTGAGATTGACCGCCAAACGGCGCAGGCCGCGGCGCATCGTGCGCTTATTGCCGATTTGAACCAGGATCAACGGCGCCCCGGCCAGACTGCGTGCCTGCAGCCAGCTCTTAAGATCGTCGCGCTGCCGGCTGCTGACTTCCAGATAGCAACCGGGTGCCACCGCCGCGAGATCCGCTGCGAACTCGGCGCCGCGCCGCGCTTCTGCGATTGCTGCGGGCGTCATTTGCGCGAGCCTGCGCCATTGCTGCGTCGCATGTTCGCCGGGCAGCAGCGGATGATCCCGCACGTCGACCACGAATTGCGCCGCAATTCCGGCTCGCTCGAGCAGGGGCCGCGCCGCGTCGCTGCCGTCGCAGTACCAGGTCGGACCCACGCCGCGCGCGCGCAAAGCCCCTACCACGCGCCGCTGATCCGCGCTCAACCAGTACGGAGTCTTGCGGCTGCGAAGGCTCCATATGTCGCCCACCCCTGGTTGCTTCCGAAGCAGCGGCTCGCTCCAGGGGCCGGAGGTCACGATATCCACCGGTGCGCCAAACCGCGCGTTCAATACGCGAATCAATGCCGTCAGCAGGACCATGTCGCCGAAGGCGCCGCACCGCACTGCCAGTGGACGATTCAAACGCCGGGCACCGGGGCTGCGCGTAGGTTTGCCACCCCCAGCCGAACTTTCCGCCAGCCGCCGTAGCGGTAGTACGCGACGGCCATCAGCAGGACCGTCCCCGACGCCAAGGGAAAACTCCACCACACCGCGTCCGCTTGCCAGCGATCCAGCATCGAATAGGCGAAGGGCACGCGGATCAGCCACAAGGATATGACCAGCATGATGAGCGGCGGCATCACCGCTCCGGTGGCACGCACCACGGCGAACAAGATCATCGATGTGCCGAAAAATAGGTAAGACCAGATCACGATGCCGTTGATGTGCGTCGAGATGCGCAGTGCCGCGCTGTCGGCGGGCAAGAATAGACCCAGCGCATGCCGATTGAGCAAAAGGATGATGGCGATCAAGGAACCGCCGATCAACAGATTGAACATCACCCCCGCCGTTGCGACTCTGCCGACGCGGTCCCACTTTCCGGCGCCGACATTCTGTGCCGCCATCGACGACACCGCGGCGCCGATCGACATCGCCGGCATTTGCACATAGTTCCACAGCTGCGTGGCCGCGTTGAATGCCGCCGTTTCCTGCGATCCAAAGCGGTTCACCAGCGACGTCAATGCAATCATGCTGGAGGAGATCACGAAGAACTGCAGACCCATGGGAGTTCCCTTCGTCACCAGCAATCGCACCAGCGGCCAATCGACCCTGAACAGCCGCAGCTCATTGCGGTGAATGCATAGGAAATGCCGGGTCCTATATAAATGCGCCACCAGCGCGATGAAGCTCAGCGCCTGAGCGATCAGCGTGGCCATCGCAGACCCGGCTATACGGAAGCGTGGGACCGGCCCCCAGCCGAAGATCAACAGCGGGTTCAGCGCGATATCGAGCACCACCGCCATGAGCAGATACGCGAAAGGCGTTCTCGAATCGCCGGCACCGCGCAGCACCGCCATGAGAAAGAACAATCCGCCCATGAAAGGCAGCGCCAGAAAAATGATGCGCATGTAGGTGAGCGCCAGAGGCACGGCATCCGGCGGGATGTGCAGCCAACCGACCAGCCATTGCGCCAGAAAGAACCCCAGCAAGCTCATCGCCAGTGACAAGCCCAGAAAGAACACCGCGCTGGTGCCGACGACGCGTTTCGCTTCGGCGATATTCTTCGCCCCAACGCATTGCGCCACCATGAGGGTCGATGCCATCGAGAAGCCGAACATCACTCCGAACAACAGGAACATGATGACGTTGGCGTTTCCGACGGCCGCCAGGGCGGCTTCGCCCAAGTACTTGCCCACCCAAACGGCATTGACCGAACCATTGATCGATTGCAGGATGTTTCCGAAGAGTATGGGCAATGAAAAAATCAACAGCGCGGGCGCGATAGAGCCTTCCGTCAACGACTGCTTGGGCGGCACGAATTCTCCGAACTGCCGGACACCGGCGCGGCAGTATAATAGATAGCCTATGGGCACGCAGACCGACACCGCCCGCGAGGGCATCACCGTGCGAGTCAAGGAGCTGCTCGAATCCTTGCGGCAGCCCGAGCTCGCGCCGTTTCTCGCCGATTGGCCGCCCGTCTACTCGAGACGCGAGATTGCCACCGCCCGCTTGCCGGTGTTGCGCTGGCTCCCGGAACTTGCCGCGGGCGCCGCACCATTCGGCGCTGATCTCGTGGCCGCTGTCTGCGGCGCGGCGCCTTTGCTGGATTGGCGCCAAACCTATACGGCGCAGGATCTCTCTCCGGCTTTTCTGGACGATTACGGATGGAGCGAGATCGTGGGTTCAGTGGGTCCCATTCAGAGCGACCGGATCGCCTGCGGCTTTCTGATCCTCGGCCCAGCTACCTACTATCCGAGCCACCGGCACGCGGCCGAGGAATTGTATGTGCCGCTCTCCGGCACCGCGGCTTGGCAGCAAGGCGACACGGCATGGCAGGAACAGGCGCCGGGAACACCGATTCATCACCGCAGTGAGCAACCTCACGCCATGCGCACCGGCACCAGTCCGTTACTCGCGCTATACGTTTGGCGCGGCGCCAATCGCGGGCAGAAGGCTCGACTCGATGTTTCCTGAAACCCCGCTCGTGCCAGAATGACCGCCCGCATTTCATGAGGCTCTGCAATGACTCACGCTCACGTATCCCTTGCTGCACGGCTGACATGCATCGTGCTGTTCGGCGGCCTCATGAATGACGTGCACGGGCAATCCCCGGAATTCTCTGCGGTCGGTGGCGATCGGGCGAGCGGATGGCTGCCGCAATCGCGCTCTGAGGTTTTGGCCCGCAATGGCATGGTGGCCACCAGCCAGCCGTTGGCGGCGCAAGCAGGCCTGCAAATATTGAAGAGCGGCGGAAACGCCATCGATGCCGCTGTGGCAACCGCGGCCGTGATGAATGTGGTCGAGCCCGGCAGTGCGGGGATCGGCGGGGATGTCTTCGTCATCGCCTGGCTGGCAAAAGAGAAGAAGCTGGTGGCGTTGAACGGCAGCGGCCGGGCTCCTTCGGGGGCGACGCCCCGGCATCTTGCCGAGCGCGGCGCCGTGAAGGAAATGCCGCAGCATGGAATCGATTCCGCCACCGCTCCGGGAGCCGTCGATGCCTGGGATGTTTTGCTGAAGCGCGCCGGAAGCCGCACGTTCAAGGATTTGTTGCAGCCCGCAGTGGATCTTGCCGAGCAGGGATTTGCGGTGAGCCAGCGCATCCGCAACGATTGGATCTACGGCGCCGATGTTCTGCAAGCGGATGCCGACTCGGTGAAAACCTACCTGGTCGACGGCAAACCGCCGGCTACCTACGGCGTGTTTCGCAATCCCGATCTCGCGCACGCGTTCCGTATCCTGCAGGCGCAAGGCCGTGACGCCTTCTACCATGGTGAGATAGCGTCGGCCATCCTGGCCAAATCCCGCATGCTGGGCGGAACTTTCACGGCCGCGGACCTGGCAAATACCCATGCGGAGTGGGTGACGCCCATTGGCACGAATTATCACGGCTACGACGTGTTCGAGTTTCCGCCCAATACCCAAGGGTTCGCCGTATTGGAAATGTTGAACATTCTCGAGGTATGTGCGCCCACGTTGGGAGTCAACCTTGCCGCGCTCGGCCCGCGGTCGCCGGTGTACTGGCATCTGCTCATCGAAGCCAAGAAGCTCGCCTATGCCGACCTGTATGCCTATAACGCCGATCCGCATTTTGCGGATATTCCCGTCGAGAAGCTCATCTCAAAAGCCTATGCGGCCGACCAATGCCGGCGCATCGACTTGCATAAAGCGAGCGTGCCCGAAGCCAAGGGCGACCCGGTCGGGGGCACCGTGTATCTGGTCACTGCCGATCGCTGGGGCAATATGGTGTCGTTCATTTACAGCATTTACGACACTTTCGGCTCGGGAGTGACGGTGCCGGGTTACGGCTTCGTGCTGAACGACCGCGGTGCCCTATTCTCGCTGGATCCGCGCAGTCCGAATCTCGTAGCTCCGGGCAAGAGGCCGTTCCACACGCTGCTGCCCGGATTTGTCATGAAGGACGGGCGGCCGCTGACGGCGTTCGGCCTCATGGGCGGCTCGCAGCAGGCCCAAGGACACGTGCAGGCGCTCATCAACATGATCGATCTCGGCGCCAACGTCCAAGCCGCGAGCGATGCAGCGCGCTTCTCGCATGCTCAGGCGACGAACACATTGCGGTTGGAATCGAACCTGTATAGCTTGGTAGGTGCGCAGTTGAAAGCCCTCGGACACACGGTGGTCTCCGCGAACGGGGACGACATGGGCGGTTACCAGGCAATCTCCTTCGTGCCCGCCGCCGCCGGATCGGCGCGCTTTGACGATCAACCGCCGGCGGGCGGCGGCGCAGGGAAACCGATTGAGGGTGTTTACCATGGAGCTTCGGATCATCGCAAAGACGGACAAGCGGTGGGTTGGTAGCCGGTTAGCGGCCGCCTGCCTGGCCGCGTTCCTGCTCACGAGCCTGCCGCTCAGCGTGCAAGCCGTCGGATCGCAATCGCCACTGGGCCTGTGGAAGACCTTCGACGACAAGACAGGTATGCCCCGCGCGCTGGTGCGGATCTATCTGCAAGACGAGAAATATTTAGGACGAATTGAACAGAGCTTCACGCCGGGCGCCGAAACACGCGTTTGCTCGGTGTGCAAGGACGACCGCAAGAATCAACCCATCATTGGGCTTCTGATTATTCGCAACGTGACTTTGCACGACGGCGAGTACGGCGGCGGCGACATTCTCGATCCCGACAGCGGCTCGGTGTATCACTGCAAATTTCACCTGGAGAACGACGGCAGCGTCCTGGTGGTGCGTGGTTTTATCGGCTTTTCGCTGCTCGGCCGTTCACAGACCTGGCGGCGCCAGAACTAGGCCCGCGCCGCCTCAGCGAATTTTCATGCCGATTCGGCGCCAGTGCGGCCAACCGGGGATTTGCCAATTCATCCAGATTCGAACGGCGTGCCCGACCAGATTCTGCTCGGGAACCAGCCCCACCAGGGGGAATCGGCTGTCGGCACTGTCATTGCGATTGTCGCCCATGAAGAAATAGTGCCCCGCGGGCACCAGCGTATCGAAATCCGTGGCGACACGATTCTGCGCCAGCATGATGACATGCTGATCCGCGCCGAATCGCTCGAGCGCAAGTTCAGCGCCCGTAAATCCATAACCTCCCGAATAGACCCCGTCATCCTGCATCGGCATCGGCGTCCCATTGATGGTTAGTTGGTTGTCGCGCACCACGACATGATCGCCCGGCAGCCCGATCAAGCGCTTGATGAAGTGAACGGCTGGATCCGTGGGCAGCCGAAACACGATCACATCTCCTCGCCGCGGCTCGCCGACGGACACTATTTTGGTGTTGATCACCGGGAGGCGTAGCCCGTAGGAGAATTTATTGACGAAGATAAAATCTCCGTCAACGAGCCCAGGCATCATCGACGCGGATGGGATTCGAAAGGGTTCGAATACGAACGCGCGTACCAGCAGCACGATCAAAATAACCGGAAAGAACGAGCGCGCGTACTGTATTAACTGCGGATCCGGCACCTGCCGGTTCTGCACGCGCCGTTGCCGCCTACCCTTGAGGATCGCGCGATCGGCCAGCAGTATGCCGCCGGTGACCGCGAGCAGCAGAGTGAAAATGCCCTCGAAGTCCATGATTCAGGGCGCTGTCAATGCCCAGGTCAGAGTGCCGACTCCGAGAGCAATCACGCCGAATGCCAGCAATAATGCCTTGGTGGCCGCGCGCCCCAGCATGCTCCCACCGCTGCGAGCCGACGCCAAGAAACCGGCACCGGCGACGGCGATCAAGCTCAGGAATAGGCCGATGAGCGCAGGACTAATCGGCTCGGCGAGGACCTGAACGCGGCGCTCATGATCGACGACGACGATTGTGGCGAGCACCGCCGCTGTTTCCGCCAGCAGATATGACAAGACTCTCGCTAACGCCGTCCATGGCATCGCGCCAATGAAGCGTCCCCGAGCAAGCAAAATTGCCATGATCGTTTGCCGCCAACACCATGCGCGGCTTCGGCCTTCGTGGTACTGCTCGATCAAGTCTCCGGCGAGCGCCTCGCCCTGATAGCGAGACCCCCAATGCTTGAGCAGCCACAAGGCGAATTTAGGCGGTGCTCGTTCCGTCATACGGCCTCGCCCTTCAGCGGCGACAGGCCGTCGGCGAGACGCAGCAGCGTTTCGTGTGCATCGCGCGCCTCCCGTAGCCCGGTTGGAGTTGGTCTGAAATAAGTGCGTGCCCTGCCGCCACGCGCGGCAGTAGGTTCGCCGAGCGACGAAACCACGAAGCCCTTTTTCTCCAGTCGCTCGAGCGCCGCATAGACGCTCGCGAGCGCGACCTCGCGTCCGCTCTTTTCCGCAATCTCATGCGAGATGAGCACACCGTAGGCGTCCTTCGCGGGTCGAATCACGGCGAGCAAGACCATGAGTTCCAACTGCCCTAAATACTCGCGCTTCCTCATATCTTCCACAATAACGAAGTTATAAGAAAAGCACAATGGCCGTAACGTTTATTGGCGTCTTAATGCCCACCGGGGCTGAACGGCGACGCGATTGCATCCACCCAGACCGGGTCCGTATAGGCCTTGTGACCCTCACGGTCTTCGACGATCAGGGCATACCAGGCGGGGCGCGGCGTCGACAATGGAAAGTCGACGTGAACCTCGTGCGGCGTGCCGGAAAAGGTTTCCGTCTTCAGCACCCGCCCGCCGCCGATCAACTCAGCCTGCTTGAGTCCGGCCACGGATTCCAAATCAAATCCGAGTACGAATGGTTCGCCCGGCTTCACCTTCAACTCATCGCCGAACATCACCGAGGGGAACACCAGCGGACCGAAACTCACGTATCCGTGGCCTTCCTTCAGCGAGCGGGCAAACGTCTCGGCGGTCACTGCGCCGTCGATGTGCGCAAACGCACGCACGGAGCCCGACTCGTCGTGCCACACATCGTGGGTATCCGTTCCCGCCGACAGATAGTAATGATGTCCGGCATTCCAGAAATTCCACAACGTCTGCAGCACCTTCACGTCGTCGGCCGGAGCTCCCGCATTGATCTCGATCAGATCGAAAGTTGGATTGAAGCCGCCCGGCGCGACGCCGGCGCCGACGCTGGTGAAATAGCCATAGGGAATGAACGGGTGATTCACCTGCACCACGGATGCGCCTTGGCGCCGCCCTTCCTTGATGATGTCGTCGATGGAGGCGGTCGCGGTGTCGATCGCCAATTTCTGGCCTACCTTAAGCGGGTACGCGTTGAAGTGGCCCCACGACGCCGACAGCTCGATGCCGGCAATGAAGCCCTTGCCGCGCCGTTCGGCGATGGCTTGCAAAGGGCCGTGATTCACCGTCGAATCGTGATCGCTGACGAATAGGAGATCGAGCCCGGCCGCCAGCTGCGAGCGGGCCAAGTCCGCCGGCGGAGTCACCGCTTCCGCC
Organism: Gammaproteobacteria bacterium; assembly: GCA_025355445.1. Classification (GTDB taxonomy): domain Bacteria; phylum Pseudomonadota; class Gammaproteobacteria; order Steroidobacterales; family Steroidobacteraceae; genus Bog-1198. The sequence goes on along the minus strand of JANXZQ010000320.1, from coordinate 24,724 downwards.
TGATCGGCATGATGATGCAAATCGGCCGAATACCAATGCCGCGCCGGCGGATCGAACAGCGGGGTCAGCGCAATGTTGGCCGCCTGAGCGTGGCCGGGAACAACCTTGAGTCTGAGCTGCTTCCTATCGGCCAAGAATCCCCCGCCCGCTGAGATGGTGAATGAATAATCGCCCGGCGCGATCGGCACATCGACTTGGCCCTTGCGCTCGAGTTCCGTGAAAAATGTCTTGCGGCCGAGAAATTCCACCAACGGCTTCTGGCCTTCCACGATCGAAATCCGCGCATCCATGGGTTTGCCGTTGCGTGAATCCGCCGCGGCGAATCGAATGCTCCCGGGCAACTGCAAATTCCGGAAATCACGGACTATTGCCGCATCCTTCGTCACCTGCAACGCGGCCGGTGCGCTCTGCGAGTAATTCTTGGCAGTGGCATACGCGTTGTAGTCCCCCACCGGGAGTGTGAGCTGGTACTCGCCGTGCCCGCCCAACACCCATGCATAGGGCTTGCCTTGCTTTTCGATCACGACCACGGGCGAGTCGACCGGCTTGCCGTCTGCTCCGGTAATCACCCCGCGAACCAGTCCCGAAGTGAGCCGGTGGTGCGCGATTTCGGCGGCGATCACCGGCTTCAGATCGCCGCTCGATCCCACCTGCAACCATGCCTCGAACACCTGGGAGCGGCCGGTGCCCAGAGTGTGCAACCGATACATGTCCATGGACCCGTCGCTGAAATGGTCGGCATAGGGAGCATGCAGCGCCACCGTCCAATGCTCATCATGGGCGACCACCCGATCGGCCAGCGCACCCTGCATCGTACCGCTGGCCACCCCTGCCACTCCGGGGACACCGAAAAGATAACCTCCCTTCGGCCACAGGGTAAGTCCCGACAATAAACCGGGGAGCGCGGGGCCGTCATTGGTCATGGTGGTACGGATCTGCACCGCGTCCGCATTCGACTTGAGTGTGTACAGCGAGGTGATCGTTACCTTGCCCCAGTCACGCTCCGTTCGGATGACTACTTGGGCGGAGCCGCGCTCGAGAATCTTGATGTGTTGAAAGGTGTTGGGCCACGCCGACCAATTGTCGGGAATGAAGTCCGCGAAGACGACGCAATCGCGGCCAATCTTGCCGTTCGCCACCGGCGCCACATCGATAATCGCACCACGCGGCACCCCATAGGGGACCGGCGATCCGACGGCGAGCGCAAAAGCCAACTTCTCGTTCACCACCGTGATATCGCCGGCCGACTTGGCTTCGCCATCTTGGATCGGCGTAGGCCCCTCGATCACCATCACGTCTGCTTGGGCGGCCGGCAGCGCCAGCGCGAGGACACAGAGCGATAATGCAAGTCTCGAAAAGCCCATAATTCCCCTGCGCCACCCGCTAAAGCACGCGTCGCGCGACTATCGCACGACACCGCGGTACAAACTCAAGAATTCGTCGGCGGCCTTGTGCACGTTGCTCTGCCAATCATCGGCCGCCGCGTGATCGGCGCCGTCAGTCACATACTTGGCGCAGGCGAATGCCGCCTTGTGGCTCCAGCATGCCTTGGCGAGCGCATACGCTTCCATATCGACCACCGCGCAATCGACGTCGACCATGCCGGTCGAAAACGAGTCGCCGCTGCCGCAAACGGCGGAAGGCAATTGAGTGAACATCGGCTCGAAGCGCAAGCAATCGGGGGCCTCGTCATAGGGCGTCACACCCAGAGCAAACCCCAAGCCACTGACATCCATGTCGCGCTGAACGAACTCATGACACTGCGCCAGAGTACCGGCGGCGTGGCGGCGGCTGCCCGCCGACCCGAAATTCAGCACCAACGGCATTACTTGATCCTGCAGCACGTAGCGGCTCAACTGGCGGGTAAGCGCGATGGCGGCGTTGACCTTGCCCACGCCACAATACAGAACCGGCACGCCAGCCGCCTCAAATACGCCGGCAGATTCTGCGCGCAGCGCCATGACCACCAGCGTATTCGGCAGCGTTATCACGGGTACCCGCGGCTAATAGCTGATCGCCGCACGCAGCCGCAAATTCCGCCACTCATAGCCGGCGACGATATTCAGATCGATCAAGGTGGCCAACGCTTGCAGCTGGTAGCCTGCGCGTTGACATAATTCGGCCGCGGCGCTCATGGTGCCGCCGGTAGCGAGCACGTCATCCACCAAAACCAGGCGCCCCTGGCCGCGCTGCATCTCCAGAACGCCCGCCCCATACTCGAGCTGGTACGCCACGTCGACCACCGGCGGCGGCAGTTTTCCTTGTTTTCGCACCAACACGAAACCCTTGCCGCGGCGTATCGCGAGAGCGGCGCCCAAGATGAATCCGCGCGACTCGATTCCCGCCACAGCATCCACGTCGGCCCACTGCGCTTCCGTCAGCAACGCATCCAATGCCTGCACCGTGGCGTCGAAGTGATCGCGCAGCAACGGCGATATGTCGCGGAAAAGAATGCCGGGACGCGGGAAATCCGGCACATTCGAAATCGCTTGCTTCAATTCAAACATTCAGCACACCTCTCGCCACGTACGCTACCGGCATCCGGCAGTTTAGCGTTACCGGCCGGTTAAGACGATCGGGCCGCGATATCCCGGAGCGATCCGGCCTGTGGTAGCGTCCTTCCTCAACGTCACAGGGGTACTCGAGTCCATGTCCACGCCAAACCCTCGCCGCTCGGTTGTTGCAGCGGCGCTCGCGGGGTTCCTCGCAATGAGCGCCGCGGGCTTTGCCGCCGCGGCAGAACTCGCCGCTACTTCGACGGCTCCGCCCGCCGCATCGGTCGCTACGCCGGCACCGATGACGGGCCACGGCATCATCCAGATGCTCGATCAAACGATCGACTGGTATCGCACGCTGGGCGTCCAGCAGCAAGCGGCGAACGAGCCCAGCGACCTGCTGATTCTCTACGACAATCGCCAGACGGCGAATCAAGTCATCGCGCTGGCGTTCGAATTAGCGCGGGCCAACGCCGAGATCCTGAGCAAGCAGCCTAGGCCCAAGGAGGCCGGCGCCGACCCTGCGTCATCACCGACGCTGAGTCAGCTGCTGGACAAGTTCGCCGCAATGGGCACGGCAGTGCAGGCCGAAATCGAATCTGACCAGCATCTACTGGCGAAGGCACGGCCGGAACAAAAAAATCAGCTGCAGGCGAAGAGCGCCGAGTTGCAAGGGGAGCTTGACCTGATAAATGCCAGGAAGAGTCTGCTCGGCACCCTGTCGACATTCGCCAGTCAAAGCGACCCCAACGGCAGCGGCGGGAATGCGCTCAAGGCGCAGATCGAGGCCATGGCGGTGACCATGCCCACTGCGGCAAATGCCACCGGCATGCCGAATAACGCCGTCGCAGATGCCGCGAGATCCGCGAACCCCAACGCCGCCGCACCCGTGTCGGCGCTGACCGGCGCAAGCAGCAGCGCTGCCGCCCGGTTCGGCATCTGGGACTTGGCCTCGAACGCCGTGCGCCTCTCCGAGAAGATCGCCACCATCGACATCATCGATGCCCGAACTGCCGCTCTGCAGGCGACGTTCTCACAGATCAGTGCGCCGCTCATCAGCCAATTAAAGGCTTTGTCGGCGCGCGGCGATACATTGGCAAGCCAGGCGGATTCGGCCGGCAGCGCGACCCTCAACCAGGTTCGCGACCAGCTCGACACCCTGTCGTCGCAGTTCAAGCAAACATCCGTCATGCTCATCCCGTTGAGTAAAGAAGGTGTGTTGCTCAACCAGTATCGCCACACCGTCCATAACTGGCGCGACGCCGTCAAGAGCCAGTACGTCAATGCGCTAAAGACATTGGGCGTGCGCATAGGCGTGCTCGCCGTTCTTTTGGCGTTGGTGTTTGCGGCCGCGGAGATGTGGCGCCGAGCGGTGATGCGCTACATCCCCGACTCGCGGCGCCGCTATCAATTCCTCCTGCTGCGCAGGATTGCGCTGTGGAGCTTGGTGATAGTCATCGTCGGCTTCGCATTCGCGAGCGAGCTGGGCTCGATCGTGACCTTCGCCGGGCTCATCACCGCAGGTCTCGCGGTGGCGATGCAAAGCGTACTCGTTTCCATCGTCGGCTACTTCTTCTTGATCGGAAAATACGGGCTGCGCATCGGCGACCGCGTGCAAATCGGCGATGTCACGGGCGAAGTGATCGAATTGGGGCTGGTCAGGCTATACCTGATGGAACTCGGCGGCCACGGAGTATCCGGCCCGACCGGACGGGTGGTTGCGTTTGCGAATTCAATCGTCTTTCAGGTCTCGAGCGGACTGTTCAAGCAGATCCACGGCGTCAATTTCATCTGGCGGGAAATAGTCTTGAACCTGCCGCCGGGCATTGACTACGCCGCGGCAAAGGAAAAACTTATCGCAGCGGTAACCGATGCGGTCAAGGACTATCGTGAGGAGATCGTGCGCCAGACCAAGGAAATCCAAAGAGCCACGGCTTCGAATTCCGCCGCCGACGCGCGGCCTCGAGTGCAGCTGTCTTTCTCGGCGGCCGGAGCCCAGGCGCATATTCAATATCCGGTGCATCTACAGAATGCGGCGGAAACCGACGAGAGGGTGTCGCAGGCCGTATTTGGCGCCGTCGGCGGCACACAGCAGGACTCGAAGGCCGGCCACTCCGCATAAGCCGCCGGCGATGCTATCCTTGCGCGCTTGCGCGATCGTCGGCGTATTTAGAGCAATAAGCACCGCATGATTTTGGTCATCGACGTGGGTAACACCCGCCTGAAGTGGGCTTGGCTCACGAGCACCGGACTGTCCGATCAGCAGGCCGTCGTGCATCGCGACGCCAAGCCGGGCATTTGGACCAGCGCTCTATTCGAATCAGGCCAACGCCCAAGCCGGGTGCTGGTTTCCAACGTGGCCGGGCCGGCCATGGCAAAAACGCTCACCCGCCTCGCCAAGAAGTTGTTCAAGGTCGACGTCGAGTACGTGACCGCCGCCCTGGATTTTCAAGGGCTCACCAACGGATATCTTGACCCGACACTGCTGGGCGCTGACCGCTGGCTCGCCTTGATCGGCGCTTGGACCATGGCGCGCTCGGCGCTGTGCGTGGTGGATGCCGGCACTGCCGTCAAGGTTGATAGCGTGGATGCCGCCGGCCAGCATCTCGGCGGTCTGATCGCGCCCGGCATCCACATGATGCGCGAGGCATTGATGAAAAAGACCAGCGATATCGCCAAGGCGGCGCAACGCAGCACACCATCGCTCGCGGGAGTGCTCGCCAACAATACCATCGGAGCCGTGTCCCGCGGCGCCGTTTTTGCCTTGGCAGGCATGGCGGATCGGGTTGCCGACGTGATCGAACAAAGCACCGGCGTAAAGCCTAGATTGTTCATCACCGGCGGCGACGCTGGAATGATCACGGGCACGATGCGCTTGCAGGGCGAGATCGTGCCGGACCTCGTGCTGCAGGGATTGGCGGTCTTCGCGGCTCAGCCACGTTGAGGCCAATGTTTCGGCCCGGCCCCAAAAACCTGATTACCGATATTGAGGGGCTGCGCGTTGGGCACGCGTCCGATGAGCATGTCAGGTCCGGAGTCACCACGCTGCTATGCGGTGCGGCCTGGCGGGCCGGGGTGGATGTGCGGGGAGGCGGGCCTGGCGGACGCGAGACCGATGCCCTGTCTCCGGAGAATCTGGTAGGTCGCGCGCACGCGGTGGTGCTCGCCGGCGGCTCGGTGTTCGGACTGGCCGCAGCGGACGGTGTGGCCACGGCGCTCTCGGCCAGGGGCATCGGCTTGCAGTTGCGGCCCGGCTCACCGCACATTCCCATCGTGCCATCCGCGGTGCTGCATGATCTCGGTAATGGCGGCGACAAGCTCTGGGGCCTCGATCCGCCGTACCGTGATTTAGGTCTTCGCGCGCTCGACGCCGCCGCCGCTGATTTCGCATTAGGTTCCGTGGGCGCCGGACGCGGCGCCATGGCGGGCATGATCAAGGGCGGCATCGGTTCCGCCTCTTTGGATTTGGGCGACGGACTAATGGTGGGCGCGTTGGTGGCCTTGAACTCGGTGGGTTCGGCGCTGATGCCCGACGGCAAGACCTGCTGGGCCTGGGCGTTTGAGCTCGACCGGGAATTCGGCGGCCTTGGTCCGCCCGCGTCCATGGACTTGAGCGATCCTGCACCCGACGAGTCTCGGCTTCGGGCGCTCGGCCGCTTGCAAGCCGGCGCAAACACCACGCTGGGCGTGGTTGCATGCAACGCCGACCTGACCACGGTGGAATGCAAGCGCGTGGCCATGATGGCGCAGGACGGGATCGCGCGCGCGGTGCGTCCGGCCCACACCCCCTTTGATGGCGATACGATTTTCGCGCTGGCGAGTGCTGCGGTGGGACTCGATGCGACGTATCAACGCGCAGCCCACATCGGGCGTATCGGCTCTGCCGCGGCGGATTGCCTGGCGCGCGCCATCGGCCGAGCCGTGCATTTCAGCGCCTCGGCTTAGGACTCTTGCGCAGGCGCCAATCCTGAGGTATACCTTGGCCTGCGAGGTATGGCAATGGCTGAACGAAATTCCGCGCTCATGTCCGGTGTCCCCGAACTGCTGATCCTCAGGCTGCTCGCCGCACGCGAGATGTACGGCTATGAAATCGCCCGCTCGATCAAACTCATTTCCAGCGACGCCTTGATCATCGGCGAGGGCGTGCTCTATCCGGCGCTGCATGCCATGGAGTCGCGGCGGCTGCTGCGCGCCAGAAGCGCTCGAGTCGATGGAAGAACCAGGATCTACTACAGTCCGACGGCCCGGGGCCGTGCACGGCTCGCCAAATTATCCGAGGATTGGCGCCGGATGAGCCGCGGTGTCGCAGCCATTCTCGGGGAGGGGTCCCATGATTGAGCGTAGGTTCATCTCCTTGAGGGAACGCCTGCTGCGCTCGGGAATTGCCGCCGGTCACGCCAATCGAACCGTCGCAGAATTCCAGAGCCATTTCCAACAATCGGTCGATGCGGCGCTGACAAGCGGCGCGAGCTTGGAAGAGGCGCGCATCGAGGCACACGCTCTGCTCGGATCCGATCAAGATATCGTCCACCGGTTTGTGAGTCGGCCGGAGTTGCAATCCTGGGTAAGCCGCCGTGCCGGACTCCTGTTCACTCTATTCCCATTCCTATGCTTCGTCGCCCTGCCTCTGCTGCTGGTGGCCATCGCCTGGGCCTTCTCCACTCCACTGGAAGCCTATCTCCACCGAATCCAAGTGGCGCCTGAGGTTTCTCACCGCATCGATCTGGGAGCGCAGCTGGCGCTCTTGTGGATCGCGCCCATTTCCATCTCGGCCGCCTTTGCCGCACTGGCCTATCGACAGCGCGTCGCATTGAAGTGGCCGGTCGCGGGCATACTGGCACTGTGTGCATTCGTTTCCCTCATGAATGTTCAGGTGGTCGTCCGCGGAGGCGTGGACCCCGGAACGGCCGGCGGCGGTATTGGGCTCTCGATGGACTCCCTTCCGGGACAGGTGGCAAGAGCTGCGGCGATGGCGGCGCTCGTTCTTGGACCTCTGTGGCTGGCGGTTCGCCGGCTCACTCGGCAGAGCTTGGACTGACTTACCGGAGCTTCTCGTGCCGGACACTCGGCGACGAGCCCAGAGTCTCTGGGCCGCCTTGTTGGTGGCGCTGCTTCATATCGCAGTGTTTTCGCTGCTGCCGACGAGGATCAAAATATCCCTGCCCGACCGAGCATCGGCATTCGAGTATGTCTTCATCACGCCACCCATTTCACAGGTGCTCATTCATCCTCAAGTGCATGCGCCGGCAATTCCGCCCTTAGGGGTCGAGCTTCGCAAGCCGGGTCCGCAAGCCGACGATTCCCTGTCGCTCCTGGCCGCGCCGGATGAGGCTCGTGATGACGGGCCAAGCATAGACTGGAACGCGGAATTGGAGCGGGCCGTGAAAGACAACTCGTTGCGCGAGGCGGCCCCGGCCCGGCGCGACTTCGGCCTGCCGCACCACCCGGGTCCGGCGGCGGCGAAACCCCCGGAATTCAGCTGGGATTACGCGCCCACCCATCGAGTTGAATCCTTGCCGGAAGGCGGGCTGCTCATTAATTTGAATGACCGATGCGTGCTGGTGCTGGCCCCACTCCCCTTCCCCGTCTGCGGGATCGGAACCAAGCCGGCGAATGGTGAATTGTTCAAGCATATGCGGGATGCGCCGCCTGCCGCGGGTCCGGAAGCGGTTCCTTGAACCTATGGGCCGGCGGGAAATGTCGGAATGGCGGCGATCAGGCTTGCGGTATACGCGTGGCGAGGCGCGGCAAACACGGCCTGTGTCGGTCCGTGCTCCACGATGCGGCCTTGCTGCATGACATATATCCGGTCGGCGATGGATCGGACCACATTCAGATCGTGCGACACGAATAAGTATCCCAGACGCAACCGTTCGCTTAGGGCTGTCAGCAACTCCAGTATCTGGGCGCGGACCAGCACGTCGAGCGCCGACACCGCCTCATCGAATACGATCAGCGACGGCTCGGTAATCAGGGCACGCGCGATCGCGATGCGCTGACGCTGTCCGCCGGAGAATTCGTGCGGGAGGCGTTTGGCATCGGAACGCGACAGACCGACTTGCTCGAGTACGCCGGACACTCTATGCCGGCGCTCGGCCGAGGACGGCGGCGAATCCATCAGAAAAAACGGCTCCGCAATCAGTCGCTCGACAGTCCATTGCGGATCGAAGCTGCCGTAGGGATCTTGAAACACTGCTTGAATCGAGCGGCGCAGCCGGCGCAACGCGGCGCCTCGGGCGCTGGAAAACGCATCGCCGAGCAGGCGAATCTCCCCTGCCTGCGGCCGTTGCAGCGCGAGAATGACGCGCAGCAAGCTGGACTTGCCGGAGCCGGACTCGCCGACCAGGCCCACGGTCTCGCCGGCATCGACGAAAAGTGAAACGCCGTCCACTGCCCGCAATGCCGGCGACGTGCGCCACAACGAGCGCCGCCGGCGCGGATATTCATGAACGACATCGCTCGCCAGCAACACCGGCGAGACCTTCGCGTGAGCAGGCAACCCCCGTTTATGCGGCAATTCGGCGGCGGCCAGCAGCGCCTTGCCGTAGGGATGCTGCAAGGCATTGAGCAGCGAGCGGGTTGCGCCCACCTCGACGATCTCTCCTTGGTTCATCACCGCGACTCGATCCGTCATCTGCGCCGCGACGGCAAGATCATGAGTCACCAATATCAGCCCCATATTGCGGGTGCGTGCCAAATCTTTCAGAAGCCCCAGCACCTGCATCTGAGTGACTGCATCCAGGGCGGTAGTGGGCTCATCGGCAATCAGCAAGGGCGGCGCCAATACTGCGGCCATCGCAATGGCCACCCGCTGCCGCTGGCCGCCGGAGAGTTCGTAGGGCAACCGATCCGGCTCGTCAGGCAAACCGACCAGAGCGAGGGTCTCGCGCGCCATGCGCCTCGCTTCTGCACCGGACACGGAGCGATGCAGCCGCACCGTCTCCGCCACCTGATCGCCGACACGCATCAGAGGGTTCAAGGCCGTCATGGGTTCTTGAAACACCATGCCGATGTCGCGGCCCCGCACGTGTTGCATCTCGGTCTCGCCCATGCCGGTCAGAGTCTCATGGCGCAGACGCACCGCGCCGCTCGAGCGGGCGTACGTGGGCAATAGCTGCATGATGGCCAGCGCCAGCATCGATTTGCCGGAGCCTGAGGCGCCGACCAAACCCAGAATCTCCCCGGCCCCCATTTGCAGCGACAGATTCTTGATGATCTGCACGCCGCCGATCGACACATTGAGCGCGTCGATTTGCAGCAGCGGTGCTGGAGCCGCGCCCGAGGTTGCTGCCTGCGTCATATCGACCGTTCCTGGCGCCGGCGCAAGCCGTCGCCGAGCAGATTCAGCCCCAATACGAACAGCAGTACGGTCACGCCTGGGAACAAGGCAAGCGACGGCGCCAGCGCCGTCAGCGTCTGCGCTTCGTTGAGCATCCGGCCCCAACTGGGCACGGGAGGCTGCGCGCCCAACCCCACATAGGACAACCCCGCCTCTGCAATGACCCCGAGAGAAAATTGTATTGCACCTTGCACCACCAGCAATCCAACCAGGTTCGGCAAAATGTGTTCGAGAGAAATTCGCAGCGGCCCCTTGCCTGCAACCCGCGCGGCCAGGCAGTAGTCGCGAGTCCACAGCTGCAGTGCGCCGCCGCGCGTGACGCGTGCGAATACCGGAATGTTGAAAAGGCCGATGGCGATGATGGCGTTGACCGCTCCGGGACCGAACACGGCCGTGATCAGGATCGCGAGCAGCAAGGAGGGAAACGCGAATATCACATCATTGCCGCGCATGACCAGCTCGTCGATCGCTCCCCGCCGCGACGCCCCCAGCAGCCCCAGGGGCACTCCGATGAGCACGCCGATGATCACCGAGAGCAACGCCACACCCACCGAGTTCTTGGTACCGGCCATGATCATCGACAGCACGTCGCGGCCCAGCTGATCGGTGCCGAACCAGTGACGCACGCTCGGCGCCTGCAGCTTGTCGACGATCGACAGCGCAGTGGGATCGTACGGCGTCCAAAATTGCGCCAGTAGGGCGAGTCCGAAGAAAAATATCGTAATGGCCGCGCCGGCGGCGAGACCTGCGCGACGTGCTGCCGTGCCGCTGTGCAACTCGGAGACTTTCATGCGGCGCCCGCCGCCCGTAATCGCGGATTGACCAACAGGTAGCAAAGGTCCACCACGAACGTCACGGTCACCACGGCAAACACCAGCACTACCACCACGCTCTGCACCACGATCAGGTCGCGCTGCACGATGGCCTGGAACACCAGCCGGCCCAGCCCCGGCAGAAAAAACACGTTCTCAATGATGACGCCGCCCGCCAGGAGAAATGAGAACTGCATACCGAGGATGGTCAGCACCGGTACCATCGCATTGGGCAGCGCGTGGCGCCACAGCACCTGCCACTCGCCCGCGCCCTTGGACCGCGCCGTGCGGATATAGTCTTCGTGCAATGTGTCGAGCAGCGAACCGCGCAACACGCGCGCAAGGATGGCCGCCTGCGGCATGGCGAGCGCAATCGCCGGCAGCGTCAGCGCCTTAAGGGCCGCCGGCAGTCCCGCATCCCAGCCCGGAAAGCCGCCCGCGGATACCCAGTGAAGGCCGACGGCGAACACCATGACCAGCAATATTCCCAGCCAGAAATTCGGTATGGCCAGCCCCAGCTGCGTGATTCCCGTCAGCAGCGCATCGACGACCCGGCCGCGCCGGACAGCAGATATCAGGCCGACGGGGAAGGCAAGCACTGTGGCAAGCAGCAATGCATACAGGGCCAGTGGCAAGGACACCTGCAGGCGCTCCGCGATGAGCTCGCCCACAGGGACTCGGTAGGTGTAGCTGCTGCCGAAGTCGCCGCGCATCAGCCCGGCGATCCAATGTCCATAGCGCTGCAGCGGAGCTGCGTCCAAGCCCAGTTGCCGGCGCACCGCCGCCACGGTGTCCGGATCTGCCTGCAACCCCATCATGTAGCGCACCGGATCGCCGGGTACGATTTGCACGATGATGAAAACGATGACGGTCGCAGCCAGCAAGGTGGCAACGAGCAGGCCCAATCGCTCTGCCAGATACACGACGCCGAATCGCCGCGAAATGAACACGCACAAAAGCACGGCGATGGCCGACCAAGCCACGGCGGCAATGTGCCAACGCAATGGCCGGCCGGCGGAGAAGCCGGTGCCGCCGTCCGCGCCGGCGACGGCTCGAGCCGTCGCGCCGGGTGCCGTCGCGTCGGGTGCAGTGGTGCGCGCGCTCAGTGCATCATAGTGGGCACGGCTTAAATCGACGACTCCCAGTACGTTGTCGAAGCCAAGATCGTGCAAATGAACATCCCAGATATCGAGCCGCGGGTACTGGAACAAGAAGCCATTGACCGCGTCCTCCGCCAGCTTGCGCTGAATCTGCTGCAGCAGTTCGCGGCGCCGCGCCGCATCGAGGGTGTCGTCGAGTGCGCCGATCAGCGCATTGAATTCAGGATTGCTGTAGCCGAAGTAATAATCGGCGCGCGCGTAGATATCGTAATCCATGGGCTCGGCGTGTCCCACGATGCTCATGTCGAAATCATGCCGCGTGAACACCTGTTCCAGCCACTGCGCCCATTCCAGGTTCTCGATGCGCACACGGATTCCGACTTGTGCGAGCTGAGCGGCGACGATTTCGCCGCCGCGCCGCGCATAGCTCGGGGGCGGCAGCTTCAGGGTCGCAGAAAAGCCCTGCGGGTATCCGGCCTGCGCCAGCAGAGCTTTGGCCTTGGCCACGTCGTGGGGATACACGCCGGTGAGATCCAAATAATCCGCGTTGTGCGGCGGGAAGTGGCTGCCGATCGGCGTGCCGTAGCCGAACATGGCGCCGTCGATGATGGCGCTCCGATCGAGTGCGTAGGAAATCGCGCGGCGCACCTTGATCTCGTTGAACGGCGCTTCCCGCTGATTCAGCGCCAGCACCGTTTCCATCTCCGTGGTGCCGGTGAATACCGAGAAACGAGGATCGGCCGCGAATTGTGCAAAGCTCTCCGGCGCCGGATAGTTCGAAAACGCGTCCACATCGCCCGCCATCAGCGCGGCGTATGCTGCGGTGGGCTCCGCGATGAATTTGAACGTCGCAACATCGAGTTTGGCGGGGGTGCCCCAGTAGTCCGCATTGCGCACCAAGGTAAGCGAATCGCCGCGGCGCCAGCCGGAGAAACGGAAAGGACCCGTGCCCACGGGCCGTACCGCGTTGCTCGCCGCCGTCTGCGGCGACACCATGACGAACGCCCCCCACGCGAGGGATTGCAGCAGTCCCCCCGAGCGCTGCTTGAGGGCAATGCGCAAGGTGAGGGGATCGACCATGTCGATCGCCCGGATCTTGGCCAAGCGCGATTTCTGCGGATTCACCGAGTTGGGGTCGATGGCCCGCTCCAGGGAAAACTTGGCGGCCGCCGCGTCGAAGGTGCTGCCGTCATGAAAGCGCACGCCACCGCGTAAATGAAAGACCATCGTCAGTCCGTCCGCGGAAGACTCCCAGGCCGTGGCGAGTTTGGGTACCACCGAGCCATCGGCGGCAAATTGCACCAGCCCCTCATACACATTGCCGTAGAAGATTTCGGAGATCGCCGCCGCCGGATTTGCCGTGGGATCGAGAACGGGCGGCTCGAGTTGCATGCCCAGCGTCACCCGATTGGCTGCGGGCGCGCTTAAGTTCGCCATCAGCAGCAGCAGCGCTGCCAGTAATCGGCCCTTCACGCGGTTCCGTACAGCAGCGATCGGGCGGCCAGCGCCATCACCTTCGCCGAATTGAGCATGTCCTCGATCACCACGTACTCATCCGGCTGATGCGCCAGATCGAGGATTCCGGGGCCGTAGGCGACGCAGTCGCGCAATTTGCCGACGCGGTCGATGTGCTTCTGATCGTAGGTGCCGGGCGAACAAATGAACTCAGGGTCGCGGCCGAGCACGCGGCAAACCGCGGCAGCGGTACTGCGGGCGACCGGCCCATTGCGATCCGCCATCGTAGGCGCCACCTCGAAAATATCCCGGATGTGATAGCCAAATCCATCCCGGTCGTTGACGAGCTGGTCGAGCAGTTCGCGCATCTCGCCCTTGACGCTGTCGATGCTCTCCTCGATGAGCAGCCGGCGGTCGATGATCATGCGGCAGGAGTCCGGCACCACCGGAGTGGGAAATCCCGGCACCTCGGCCTGGCCGCCGTGGATGGAATTGATATTCAGAGTCGAATGCCGCGCGCCCGGCGGCACCACGGGCATGTCCGTATGGCGGGCCGCAAGCTTTGGATACAGATCGCGCTCGAAGCGCTCGACCACCGCGTGCATGTGACGTATCGCGCAATCGCCGAGAAAGGGCATAGACCCGTGCGCCATCCGTCCATGAGTCTCGATCTCGGCCCACCATACACCGCGATGCCCGATGCAAACCCGATCGACATTGAGCGGCTCCGGGATGATGACGTGATCCACCCGCGGCGGCGAGAACCAGCCGCGCTCTGCGAGGTAGTGCACACCACCGTAGCCGCCCGATTCCTCGTCGACCGTACCCGAGATCTCCAGCGTTCCGAGCCAGTTTGCCGCGGAATCGATCAATGCTTCGACCGCGATAATGGCGGCTGCGAGGCCGCCCTTCATGTCGCAGGCCCCGCGGCCGTAGACTCTCCCGTCCTTCACCACGGCGGCGAACGGGTCCAATGTCCAGCCGCCGCCGGCTTGCACCACGTCGATGTGGCCGTTGAAGTGCACGCACGGCCCGGGCGCCGTGCCTGCGCGCCGCGCAATGACATTGGTGCGCGGATAGCGCTCACTGTCGCCGGGCGTGCCTGCGGCGCGCACATAGTCCACCGTGAAACCGCGGGCACGCAGACGATCGCCGATGAACTCGGCGCACGGACGGTAGCCCTCGCCGGGCGGATTAACCGTGGGGAAGCGAATCAGCGCGCGTGTCAACTCGACCAGCTCATCGCGGCGCTCATCGATGGCCTTGCAGAGATCATCCGTCGGATCGGTGGACATGCGGCCTCGGATCAAGTATCAGGCTGGATGCCTGGCTCGCGTCAGCGCGGCGCGCGCCGCCGCCTGCCCGGCGAGTTCCGGCAAACCCAATGTCAAGTACACCGCGGCGAGCGCGTTGTTCACGGGCACGCCCTCGGGATCCATCCCGCGTCGCAATTCCAGTATTTGCTGGGCTGCCGTGGTTCGGCCGCTCTTGATGGCGGCGTCCAGCAAAACCTGCTCGAACAGGTCGCGTTGCGCGTGACTGCCGCCGGCCTCCGCCATGCGCGGCACGCAGGCAACGAGCCAGTGCCAGGCCTTGGGGTAGTCTCCGTGTGCGTACGCGTACAGCCCTTCACAGCCGGGCAGCGCCACATCGCGCCACACCTCGCGCGTGAACGGCGGCGCGGTCTCGGCGGCATGGCGCACTGCCGCCAACAGGGTTTCGGCCTCGGGGCGCCCGGACCGCGCCAGACCGTACAGGTATTGAAGCGTCAAAAACGGCAGCACCGTGTCGTGCGCGCGCGGTGCAAGAAAAGCTCCTAGTTCCTGCCAGCGCCGTCCCACATCAACTCCGGCAAGCTCGCATCTCGCCAGCAGTGAGATGGCGCCGATTTGATCCTGGGAATACTCCTTCGCGACGCCCCAGCAATGATGATCGTAGAGTTCCAGCACTTTGTCGTTGCGCCCCTGGCTGAGATAGAACAGAGCGAGGTGCCACCAGAGATGGGTGACCATGAAGGAGTTCAAATCGGTCCAGGTATCTGCCGCCTGTTCCAGAAACCGCGCGCCTTCGTCGATGCGCCCACGCGTCAGCAGCACATGTCCCAGCGCATGCTGGGCCCACGGCTCCTTGTGCCGCATCGCAAGCGCCGTGCGCGCCTCGGCTTCCGCCTCGTCCAACAGATGGCATTGCTCGTAGGCAAACGCCGTCAAGCCGTGCATGTAAGGGACATCGGCGCTGACGGCCGCCACTTTCAGCGCCACCCGCAACATTTGCGGAGCATTGCCGCGATTGAATTCAAAATACTGATGCAGCTTGACGATGGCCAGGTCGCGCGGAAATTCATCGGATATGCGGTCGCACTGGCGCACGGCCTCGGCCACATCGGCATTCACCCAGGCCCGCAGCACGGCCGTGTTGAGCTGCTCACGCAGCGTGGCGCGAGGCGCCGCGGCTTGCGCGGCGGACAGATATTTCGCCGCGCGGCGCGGCCCGTCGGGCGCTTCGAGCAGCATCCACAGCATACCGGCATAGGTGTTGGCCAGACAGGAATCAACGTCGGCGTCCGCGGCGCCGAGAATACGCTCGGCGCGGGTCTCGTAGGCCAGGAAACCTTCGATGAAATCATCGATGCCGCGCAACGTGGCGTCGCGTTGCGCGCCGACCGGATTGCTCAAATAGTCGCGCTGCATGTCGCGATGATACCGGAGAGCGGCGGCGTCAGGGATGAACCAGCGCCTCGTCCAGGAACGCCGCCGCGTCGTCGGCCGAGCGCTGCGGTATTTCGATTTGCGGCAAATGTCCCACTTGGTTGTAGAGGATGAGTTTCGCGCCCGGGATTGCCGCCGCGAATTTCTGTGCGCTCGCGGGTTCGATCAACACATCGCTTGCGCCGTGCAATACCAGGGTGGGCGCCTTGATGGCGCCGAGCACATCCGCCGTAGCCGCTGTCTGTGCGCCGAAATTGATATCCAACAATATGGCGCGGTGCCCGGGCGCGCGTTGGAACTCCGCCCAGCGATCCACCAGCGCCGGCGTGATCAGCGATTTGTCATACACATCGATCTTCAGGCCTTCGGCGATCAGCGGCCGATTGTCGATGTTGCGCAGGATGGCGCGGCCGATGGGGTATTGCAAAATCTTGAAGGCCAGCGGTACCGCGGCGGGCGGTTTTTCATTCGCAAAGCCGGCCGCGTCCACCAGAATCAGCGCATCGAGGCGCTCTGGGTGGCGCACGGCCAGCTGCCAGGCGACGCCGCCGCCCATGGAATTGCCCGCCACCGCGAACTTCGGCAGCGTCAGCTTGGTTGCGAAGGCATCGACGAAATCCGCCAAGCCCGCGCCGCTCAATTGATAGCCTTGCGGTGCGCGCGTCAGGCCGTGCCCGGGAAAATCAAGGCTGATGATGTGGAATCTCGGCTTGAGTTCCCGCACCCAGCCCTCCCAGCTGGTGTACGAGTCGCCGAATCCATGCAGTAGCAGCAACCACGGCCCATTGGGATTCCCTTCATCGCGATAATGAACATGAAAGCCGCCCGGCAGATCGACGAAGTGCGATGCCTCGCTCGCGTATTTTGCCTCCAATTCCGCGTAGGGAATGTCCGGCCCGCGCAGTTTCAGCCACGCGGCGGCGGCACCCAGAATCAGGATCCCCAAAACCACGGCCAGTATTTTCACGCGTCGGCCCTAATACTTGTAGCCGACCCGAATTCCCACGGTGGCAGGCTCGCCGGCCGCGGCCACTTCGCTGCTGGGCAGGAAGAAGTTTCGGGTGATGTCGTAGTTCTTGTTGAGAATGTTCCTGCCCCACAATGCAACCGTCCAAGGTCCGCCGGAGGCCGGCGACAGTGACAGGTTCGCGTTGGCCAGCCAGTACTTCGGCACGGTGAAGTCGTTGCTGCCCAGCAAGTAGAACTGGCTATAGGTATCGTGAAAGCTGTAGTTGCCTTCGACGCTGACCTTGAACTCGCGCACGTTCCACGAATAGCCAAGATCGCCGCCGTAGCTCCACTTCGGGAAACTCAACGGCCTGCCGTCGTAGTCGACATTGCCGCTGTCCAGCAACGTGCTCGTGTAATAGCCCTGCGCATAGCCGACGTACTGCGAAATCGACACTCCGGACACAGGCCGCCATTCAAGTTCCAACTCGCCGCCGCTGATCCGCGAGTTCGCATTCACGAACCGCCCGATATAGGACTGCGAAGTGTCGTCGAACACCTTGCCGAGAATCTGCTGGTCCTTGTAGCGATAGTAGAACACCGACGCATCCAGGCGCAGGGTGCGCGTGATATCCGATTTCACCCCGACCTCATAGGCGGTGAGCTTTTCAGGCTGGAAAGGATCGGCCGCCGGCGCACTCACGGTATTGTGCGCCGTGAATCCGCCGGACTTGACCCCGCGGCTGATGCTCCCATAGATCAAGGTGCCCGCCGCCGCCTTATGATCCAACTCGAGCTTGCCCGACGGCAAATTCGAGGTGGTGGTTCCGCCGAGCGCGCCGCCCGTGAAGGAGGGAATCGACGGCACCAGGAAGCCCGTGTTCAAGCCTTTCAACTCGCGCGTCTCGTGGTCCTCGCGCACGCCGAGGGTGCCGTTCAGCGCGTCGGTGAAATGGAAATTGGCCTGGCCGAATATGCCGACCGAGTTGGCGACTTGCTCGTAGCGCGTCAACGCGATTCCGCCGAGCCGGTCGGTGAAATCGGAATAAAAATTCTCCTGCAAGTCCTCATTGGAGTAGAACACCCCAGCCACCCAGCCGAGGGCTCCATTCCCCGTCGATGCGATCCGCAGCTCTTGCGAGAAGACGTTCAGATTGCTGTTGAAGTATTCGTCGGAGTCATAGTACTGCGATGCATCCCAGTCGCCGAACTCGCGCCGGAGGAGCTTGTTGTAGGCGGTGATGCCGGTCAGCTTCGCCGCGCCGAAATCGATGTTTGCGGTCAGATCGACGCCGTTATTGGAATCGTCGAGCCCTGGCTTGGAGCCTGCGTCGATCCCGATGATCTTTGCGAACGTAGGATTGAGGCTCCAGCCCGTGGCATAGCGCGAGGTATCGGCCGGAATTGCCGGCGCACCGTTGGCCGGCGCGTAGCTGCGCAGCAGGTACAGGCCTTGTTCGTCGGATTTGTCCTGCGCAAAATGCGCACCGAGCCGGAAGTTCACTGCCTCGGAAGGATCCCATTGCAATTGGCCGCGCACCGCGATCTTATCCTTGTTCCCCAGTTCCTGACCCGTGAGCCGATTGCGCTGCCAGGCGCCGCCCTGCTCCGTAGCCACCGACAGCCGCGCCGTCAAGCCGTCCGCCACTGCGCCGGATACGAAGCCCTCGGCTGTCACCGCATTATGCGAACCGT
Source organism: Gammaproteobacteria bacterium (assembly GCA_025355445.1). GTDB lineage: Bacteria > Pseudomonadota > Gammaproteobacteria > Steroidobacterales > Steroidobacteraceae > Bog-1198. The sequence goes on along the minus strand of JANXZQ010000320.1, from coordinate 6,172 downwards.
ACTCGGCGGAGAAGCCCGCATGAAAGTCGGCGGTAGGCCGATTGCTGATGAAATTGATCACACCGCCCGTGGTATTGCGTCCGTACAGCGTGCCCTGCGGGCCCCGCAGCACTTCGACGCGGTCGATGTCGAACAATTGCCCTTCAGTCTGAATCGGCAGCGCATAGGCGACCCCGTCGAGGCTGGCGCCGACCGGCGAGGTGTTGTTTGACGTGTAGTCGATGAATCCCACACCGCGCAAGCGGAACTGGGGTTGGCCGCTGCCGAAAGCAGGCTCGATCTGCAAGCTGGGGGTCGCATTTTTCAGGTCATTGACATAGGTGATGGATTTATCTGCCAGGCTCTGGCCGGACAGAACGGAGATGGCAATGCCCACATCCTGCAAGGATTCCACACGGCGCTGAGCGGTTACCACGACCTCATCGAGACCGCCGGCATCGCTCGCGGACGTCGACTCCGCCGCAGCGGACGCCGGGACCTGAAACACCATGGCGGCGACGCCAAAAACTGCAATAACCCGTAAAGACATCCAATACTCCTGCTTCGACAGCCGCATGTGCGGAACGGGCAGCATGATCGCCGTCGCGGCATTTTCTGTGAACTGCCGTCTACGTCGATGTAAATGCGAATTGGTTATTTGTAGTAATTACACGGGGAATTCCAGCGGTTTTTCTCCGCCCGTCAATCCAGGTAAACTGATTTCCATCCAACGGAGGCTAATTACTTGCGCCATCTGGTGTTGGTCGGGTACGCGTTATTGCTGATGGCGGCCGCTGCGACGCACGCCGCGGACACATCGCCTTTGCCCGCAGCGAATTACACGGTCTCGCGAAGTTGGCCCCTGGGCGGATCCGGCGGTTGGGACACCTTGGCCTTAGAGGCCAGCGGTGCGCGCCTGTTCATCAGCCGCGGCGATCGCGTAGACATCATCGAAACCGTCAGCGGCAAGCCGGTCGGTAACATTGCGCACACCCTGGGTGTTCACGGCATCGCGTTCGCGCCGGCCCTGACGCGCGGCTTTACCAGCAATGGACGCAGCGACAGCGTCTCGGTTTTCGAACTGGATACTCTGCGGGTTCTCGAGGAGGTGCCGGTTTCCGGAAAGAAACCGGATGCCATACTGTACGAACCGCGGCGCAATCTGCTCATCACCGCCAACAGCGAATCGGCCAACCTGTCGGTATTCGATGCCGGGACAATGCAAATCGTCGCCACCATCGCCCTGGCCGGTCCTCCGGAATTCATGGCCGCCGATCCCGCAGGGATGGTGTACGTCAATATCGAGGCCGATCAGGGTAAGCTCGCCGTGATCGACACGAAATCCCTCGCCGTCAAGGCGACCTGGCCGCTGCAGGGCTGCTCGAACCCCACCGGCCTCGCGCTCGACGCAGTTCATCACCGATTGTTCTCGGTGTGCGCGAATCAGGTCATGGCCGTCACCGATAGCCTATCGGGCAAGCAAGTTGCCCGGGTCGTGATCGGCAGGGGACCGGATGACGCGGTTTTCGATTCCGACCTCGCCCTGGTTTTCAGCTCGAACGGTCTGGATGGCACGCTGACCGTGATTCATGAAGAGACGCCGGATGAGTACCGCGTCGCGGCGACGGTAACGACCCAGGTCAGCGCGCGCACCATGGTGCTTGACCCCGCCACCCACAAAATTTTCCTGGCGGCTGCAAATCTCGGAGCCACACCGCCGCCGACCGAGGACACGCCGCACCCGCGTCCCAGCATCGTGCCCGACAGCTTCGCCATCTTGGTGGCGCAACCGAAATAGGCTGAGCATCGTGAGCGATTCCATTCAAGTGGTTTGCGGGAATTGCGACTCGGTGGTACGGCTGCCGGGCAACCGCTTAAAAGATGCGCCGCACTGCCCCAAGTGCCATTCCCCCTTGTTCGCAGGCAAGCCGATCGATCTGACGGAGACGAATTTTGACCGGCATGTGAGCCGGAGCGATCTGCCCTTGGTGGTGGACTTTTGGGCGCCCTGGTGCGGTCCCTGCATCGCCATGGCGCCTTTTTTCGAGGCAACGGCCCGCCAACTCGAGCCGAAGATGCGCTTTGCCAAATTGAACACACAGGATGAACCGGGTCCGGCCTCGCGCTTCAACATTCGCAGCATCCCGACGTTGATCGTTTTTCGCGCGGGCAAGGAAATCGCTCGCCAGTCTGGCGCGATGGACATCGCTGGTTTGACCCGCTGGCTGAGCTCCGTCGTCTGAAGCGCGCGGCGCGCAGCGCAGGGGCGGCGCCGCCGTCGTTTCTAGCCCGGCTTACGAAACAGCAGCACGAAGCGATCCGTCTTGCCGAGTGCAGGTCCCTTGTAGCTGATCTGCTCGCGCGAGTCCTCCGGCCTCTTGAACACATCGCTCTTGGCAGCGACTTTGAGCCCGCGTGACTCGAAGTCCTTGACGGCATAGCTCTCTTCGATACGGTGCAGCGTGGACGCCGTGGTATTGCCGCTGCCGGCTTTCGCCGAGTGATCCACTACGAGCAGTACGCCGCGGGGCTTCAGCGCACGCACCAGTTGATCGAGCACGGAACCGGCGTCGATCTTGGGCCAGAGGCCTTCCGAATCGAGGCCCTTCGGATCCAGCCAGTACAAATCGTGGTACACCTTGATCAAGAAGACCGCGTCCAAGCTCGCCGCGGCGAGGTTCAGATGATTCAGGTCGAGGGTTTCATGCTCTACGTTGGGCATACGATTGGATTTCAAGCGTGCGTCGAGCGCCGGCTCGCCCCAATGATCGAAAGCGGCATTGTTGATCATCAACACCTTGCCTTTCGGGCCCACCACGTAGCTTGCAAGCTCGCTGTAGTAACCATCTCCGGCCAGCACGTCGGCCACCTGCATTCCCGGCTTGATGCTGGCGAAACGCAAGATCTCCGCCGGATGATCCAATGGGTCGCGTTTCAGGTCGGCGTCGCTGCGTCCAGCGTGCACGACGGCGGCGTCATAGGCATCCGCCGCCGCTGCGGTGGTGCTGCCGGCAAACGCCCAAACGGCGCACAGCAGCGACCACGATCCCAACCAATGCAAAACCGATGATTTGCGCACCATTCTTGTACTCCTTAAGATTTCGGGATCCCAGCCACTTCCGATCTCATTCGTCGGTTTTTATCAACAGCAGGGCTATCAAGGTCACCAGCCCCGCCGCCGACAGATAATACCCCACATAGGCGATGCCGAAGTGCGACGCCAGCGAGGTGGCAATCGATGGTGCGAGCGAGGCCCCCAATATTCCCGCGAAATTGAATGCCAGCGAGGTGCCCGTATAGCGCACCGCGGTGGGAAACAGCGTTGCCAGAGCGCTGCCCAAGGGGCCGTACGTCAAGCCGCTCAGAGCAAAACCGAGCACCAGGAACAGCAGCACGTTCGCCGTGTTGTGAGCGGAGAACAGCGCTTCAAAAGCGAAACCGAAGGCAATGATCAGACCCGTGGCAATCATCAACATGACGCGCCCACCGATGCGATCAGCCATGAGCCCGGCCACGGGGATGGTCAAACCAAAGAACAGCACGCCGATCATCTGCAAGATCAAAAATGGCTGGCGGCCGAATCCCAGCGAACGGGTGGCCCAGCCGAGCGCGAATACCGTCATCAGATAAAACACGACGAAGGTGCAAGTGGCGCCGAGCGTTCCCAAAACGAGGCGCAGCGGATACTGGGTCAGGACCACCAGGAAAGGCACCCGCACCCTCTCGCCCTGCGCGAGGCTGCGTTTGAACGCCGGCGTTTCGACCAGCTGCAGGCGTATGTAGAGCCCGACCAGCACCAGGACGGCGCTGGCCAGAAACGGCAGGCGCCAGCCCCAACTGAATAGCTGGGCCTCGGTCAGGCTGTTGGTCATGAGCAGAAAGGCGCTGGTGGAGCACAAGAACCCCAATGGGGCACCGAGCTGCGGAAACATGCCATACCAGCCATGTTTCCCGGGAGGCGCGTTTTCCGTCGCCAGCAGCACGGCCCCGCCCCATTCGCCGCCCAGCCCCAGGCCCTGACCCAATCGGCAAAGCGCCAGCAAAAATGCCGCCCCCACGCCGATGGAGGAGTACGTCGGCAACAGCCCGATCAGCACGGTTGAGACTCCCATGGTCAGCAAGGCGGTGACCAAGGTCGCCTTGCGTCCGATTCGATCCCCGAAATGGCCAAACAGCGCCGAACCCACGGGACGCGCGAAGAAAGCCAGCGCGAAGGTCGCGAACGACTGCAGCATGGCCGTGGTTGGATCGCTCTTCGGAAAGAACAGCTTGGGAAACACCAGCACGGCGGCCGTGGCGTAGATGTAGAAGTCGAAAAACTCGATCGTGGTGCCGACGAGACTTGCAAACAGAATGCGGCGCGTTTGCAGCGCGTCGGGCTGGGGTATCGAGTCGGGCAAAGCTGAGGAACTCCAAGCGAACCGGTTGCGGAGATTCCTAATGTTACTACAGCGCGCGGCTGTACCATGCTACGTCGAGTTGCTGTCGAACGGCGCCTACGTGAGGATTGCAATGCGCATCAAATCCGCTGATTTTCGGGTACGGCAAGCAGCGCAGGTCGACCTCAAAAAGTGGCCGACCATCGTGCCACCCGTGTACCAGACCAATGAGCAGTATGAAGAACTGCTGCGCAAGCACGTCAAAGCCCTGAGCGCACAGCAGGAGCTGCTCTACGCCTCGGACCGCTATGCGCTACTGTTGATCTTTCAGGCGATGGATGCCGCCGGCAAGGACGGCGCGATTCAGCACGTCATGTCGGGTGTCAACCCGCAGGGTTGCCAGGTATTCAGCTTCAAGCATCCGAGCGCGACGGAACTCAAGCATGATTTTCTTTGGCGCACCACTCGCGATCTGCCGGAGCGTGGGCGGATCGGAATTTTCAACCGCTCCTACTACGAGGAAGTGCTGATTGCACGCGTGCATCCGGAAATTCTGCACGCCGAGGGCCTGTTCGACCAATCGGATGAAAGGTCAGTCTGGCAGGACCGTTACCGCTCCATCGTGGATTTGGAAGGGCACTTGCATCGCAACGGCACGCGCATCATCAAGTTCTTCCTGCATCTTTCCAAGGAAGAACAGCGCAAGCGATTCCTCGACCGCATCGACAAGCCCGAGAAGAATTGGAAATTCAGCATCGCGGATGTCGAGGAGAGGCAGTATTGGAAGCGCTATATGCGCGCCTATGAGAAGGCTTTGAGCGCCACCAGCACCAAGCACGCTCCCTGGTATGTCGTGCCCGCCGACGACAAGCTCAACAGCCGCCTAATCGTGTCGCGAATTCTGCTCGACACGATCGAGGCTCTGCAATTAAGTTATCCGAAAACCACCGCGGCGCGGCGCCGTGAATTGCTGATGCTGCGCAAGGAGCTGGCGATATAAAGCTAACTTTTGCGGGAACCGACCACGATGAGCACCACCCCGGCGGCCAGCGCCGCGGCGCCCGTCCAGGGCGGGATCGAATGCTGCTGCGATACTTTGGCTTCCACATCGCCGATCTTGAACACGCTCTTTTCGCTGGAATAGGACGCTCCCCTGATGAGCACGAAAAGTCCGCCGGCAATCAGAATGGCGCCGACGATTTGCAGAATTCGCATGTCCTTCCCCTTTGGCAGCATCTAATGAGCCGCCAGTGTAATCGCTGCGGGGCAGGCGCGCGATGCGATTGCTGTGAGCTTGGCCTAGTCCAGCGCCGGCGCTCCGGCAATGGTGGTCAATGCCGCGGTGGCCGCCAAAATCAGCACACCGAGCATCAGTTCCAATTGAAGGGAGGTACGCAAGCTGCTCACGGCGCCCGCGTCACCGGCCAACAATCGCGGCGTCAAGCGCAATTTATTGAAGGCAGCGCAGCACAAGAGAACGGCAACGAACCCGAGCTTGCAGAGGGCTATGCGGCCGTAATCACTGCTCCACAGCTGCGCAACACCGCCCAACAGCATCGACAACAACCACAGGGCTGCGGCCATCATCCCGGCCACCACGTAAATTGCAGCGGCGCCGAAGCGCGCTGTCGGAGCCGCGATCCGCGAGATGTCGCCGTGGCCGGAGACGATGAGCAGGGGCGCCAATGCACCCAACCAGAACGCGGCTCCCAGCAGGTGCACGCCGAGGAGAAAGGGTGAAATATCCGCCTCGAGCAGGCGTGCATGTCCGGTCCACGCAAACGAGGTCGCGGCCGTGGCGGCGCCGAGCATGG
>JANXZQ010000315.1 GCA_025355445.1 Gammaproteobacteria bacterium | reverse complement strand
CCGCGTGAAGCCCTGCTCAACCGGTTTCGTGAGCTCGGCAATGCCGTGCTGTTGGCCACCGGGAGCTTTTGGGAGGGCGTGGACGTGAAGGGCGAGGCGCTGTGCATCGTCGCCATCGACAAGCTGCCCTTTGCCTCGCCCGACGACCCGCTGCTGAAGGCGCGACTGGAAGGAATTCGCCGCCGCGGCGGCAACCCGTTCTTCGAATATCAGTTGCCGCAGGCCGTGTTGGCACTGAAACAGGGGGTGGGGCGCTTGATTCGTGACTTCGATGATTTCGGCGTCATTGTCATCGGCGACCCACGCCTCAAAACCAAGGCCTATGGACGAGTGTTCTTGGACGCGCTACCGGCGAGTCCGGTCACCACCGATGGCGCCGCCGCCGCGCAGTTTCTGGCCGAGCGTCTGGGCCAGGTGCGACCGGCTCGCGCTTTAGCGTCGCAGGCTACCTGAGGCCATGCGAGTACTTTCCCTGGATACCGCGACCGAGGGCTGTTCGGTTGCGCTGCAGAGCGGCGCTGAGGTGATCGCGCGATTCGCGGAGGTCGGCCGATCGCACGCACAGCAGATTCTCAGCATGGTTGACGCTGTGCTGGCGGAAGCGCAGTGGTCCTTGTCGATGCTGGATGGCCTGGCCGCCAGTGTCGGGCCCGGCTCCTTCACCGGCGTACGTATCAGTGTGGCCGTGGCGCAGGGCCTGGCGTTCGGTGCGGACTTGCCAGTGGTGCCCGTCACCACTCTCGAGGCGCTGGCGTTACAAGTTTTGCAGCGCGGCGCGCAGCAGGCCATGGCCTGTCTCGATGCGCGCATGGGCGAAGTGTACTGGGGGTCCTTCGGCGCCGATCCCAAGCGCGGCTTGGTGGCGCTCGGACCTGGGCAGGTCTCGCCGCCAAATAGTGTGCGTCCGCCCACGGCTGGTGAGTATCAGGGGATCGGGCGCGGTTTTTCGGCCTATCCTCAGCTGGTATCACTGGCGGGCCTTAACGTGCTGCCCGAGCATGGGCGCGCGCTGCCGCATGCCCGGGAAATCGCCTGGCTCGGCACCTTGCGGCTGGGCCTAGGCGAAGGCATCGATCCGGCGGTTCTGCAGCCCCTGTATTTGCGCGACAAGGTGGCGTTGACCGAAGCCGAGTGCGCGGCCAAGTAGCGGTGTCATGGAACTGTCACAGACGAACGATGTAATAGTGGGTTAAGGGAATCAAGCGACTAGGAAATATGACCGCTAAGCGCATCCTCATTGTTGAAGACGAAAAGGCGATCCGGGACATGGTCGCTTTCGGCTTACGCCGCGCCGGCTATGAAGTTCGGGAAGCCGAGGATTGCCGCCAGGCGCGTGCGCGCATCGTCGATGTACGGCCGGACTTGATGCTGGTCGATTGGATGCTGCCGGACATGAGCGGGCTCGAGCTGACCCGCTCGCTGAAGCGCGCCAAGGACACCGAAGAAATCCCGGTCATCATGCTGACTGCGCGGGCCGAGGAGCAGGACAAGGTCGGCGGCCTCGAAGGGGGCGCCGACGATTACATCACCAAGCCGTTCTCGCCGCGCGAATTGCTGGCGCGCATTCAGGCGGTGCTGCGGCGCGCCGCGCCGGCGGGGGCGGCCGATGTGGTGGAGGCGGACGGACTGAGGCTCGATGATTCGAGCCACCGGGTGAGCGCCGGCGAACGCGAGATCGCCTTGGGGCCTACGGAATACCGCCTGCTGCATTTCTTCATGACCCACCCGGAGCGTGTGTTCTCGCGGGGGCAGTTGCTCGATCGAGTGTGGGGCGGTAATACTTATGTCGAAGAGCGTACGGTGGACGTGCACATCCGCCGGCTACGCAAGGCGCTCGAGCCGTATCAACTGGAGCGGCTGGTGCAAACGGTGCGGGGCGCGGGCTACCGGTTCTCCACGCGGGACGCCTAGGCGGTACGCATAGGGAGGGCGGGCGAGGCTAGTCAATGGCAGCAATGTGGACATTCGCGCTCGCGCGGCTCGCGGGCATTCTGCTGCTGGGCCTATGCGTAGGCCTGTTGATAGGACCTATTTGGTTGTGGGTTCTGGTGTCCGCCTGCTTGTATCTGGGCTGGCAGCTGCTCACACTGTACCGCCTCGACCGCTGGCTGCGCCTGCGCTCGCAGATCGATCCGCCCAATCTCGGCGGTATATGGGGCGATATAGTCGCGCAAGTGGTGCGCCTGCATCGGCGCAAGCAGTTCCACAAACAACGCCTGATACAGCTGTTTCGCGAGCTGCGCCGCTCCACTGCCGCGCTGCCGGACGGCGTCATCATCTTGAGTCCGCAGCGGGAAATCGTCTGGTTCAATCGTCAGGCGGCGCGCCTGCTGGGCTTGAGGAGACCGGTCGACGTGGGTCTTAGGATCGACAATCTGATCCGCTCACCGGAGTTCGTGCTCTACCTGCACGGCGATGATTTTGCGATGCCGCTGGTGATACGGCCGCCGGTGCCGCTGGATTTGTACCTGGCATTGCAGATGGTGCCCTACGGCGGCGGCCAGTCCCTGCTGTTGGTCCGCGATGTGACACGGCAAATGCGCTTGGAGGCGATGCGCAAGGATTTCGTGGCCAATGCCTCGCACGAGCTGCGTACGCCGTTGACCGTGATTTCCGGCTACCTCGATACGCTGGCCGATGACTCGTCCATCGATCCCGCCTGGTCCGGGCCCATCCGCGACATGCGCGCGCAGGCGCAGCGCATGAACGCCATCATCGCCGATCTTCTGGAGCTGTCGCGCCTGGAGTCCACCGACGGCGAGGCGCCGCGCGACGCCATCGATGTACCGAGCATGTTGGAGCGCCTACAGCGCGATGCGCTCGCCAGCGCCGACCGGCCGCGCCAGGTGGTGCTGGAGTTGGAATCCGCGGACGGATTGTTCGGCGCGGCGCACGAACTCGAATCCGCGTTCACCAATCTATTGGTGAACGGCATGAAGTACACGCCGGCGGAGGGCACGGTGCGGATGCGCTGGTGGGCCGACGGGGAAGGCGCTTATTTTTCGGTGATCGACAGCGGCATCGGCATACCGGCGGAACACATCCCGCGGCTGACTGAACGCTTCTACCGCGTGGATGCGGGACGGTCGCGCGGCCAGGGTGGATCGGGGCTGGGTCTGGCCATCGTCAAACATGCCTTGCAGCGCCACGGCGGCTGGCTCGACGTGCAAAGCGTCGAGGGCAAGGGCAGTACATTCACCTGCCGGTTCCCGCAGGCGAGGATTTGGAAACAGGATGTGCGCACGGCGCAGAGCGCTTGAAGGGGTATAATTTGCAGGTGTTGTATTCTTGAGTGTTATTAAGTCATGAGCATTGAAGGTAATTTTTATGGAAACGGCCGACCTCACTCACCATATTTCGCGGCGCTTCAACGAGGACCTGGAAAAGGTCCGCAACCAGGTGCTACAGATGGGCGGGTTCGTGGAACAACAGCTGCACAAGGCCATCACCGCTCTGGTGGAGGGCGACAGCCGCCTGGGTGAATCCGTTGCCACCGACGACTACAAGGTCAACGGCAGGGAAGTGTCGATCGACGAGGAGTGCAGCCGGATTCTTGCGATCCGGGCGCCGGCGGCCGGGGATTTGCGGGTCATCGTCGCCATCATCAAGACCATCACGGACCTGGAACGCATCGGCGATGAGGGCGAAAAGATCGGCTACATCGCTTCGCGCCTCGCCACCATGGAGCGGCCGGCCGACAAGTATCGCGAAGTGAAGCATCTCGGCCGCCAAGTCGCGCAGATGGTGCACGATGCGCTCGATGCCTTTGCCCGTATGGACTCGCTGGCCGCCCTCAAGACCGCGCGCGAAGATAAAATGGTGGATGAGGAATATGAGTCGATTCACCGCCAGTGCATCACGTTCATGATGGAGGATCCGCGCACCATCAGGCGCGCGCTGGAGATCATGTGGATCGTTCGCGCCCTAGAGCGGATCGGCGATCATGCGAAGAATATCTGCGAGTATGTGATCTACATGGTCCACGGCAAGGACATCCGCCATACCTCGCTCGAGGACGTCGCCAAGCAAATCAACGCCGCGCACGCTGCGAATTCGCGCGGCTGATGACTGCGCGGCAAGGCAATCTTCTGGGGTTCGCGGCCTGCGCGGCGTTGCTGGCTTACGCGTACTACACCCAGTTCGTGCTGCACTTGGAGCCCTGTCCGCTATGCATTTTCCAGCGGGTGGGCGTGTTTGCGATCGGCATCGCGTTTTTGATCGCCGCTGCGCATGACCCGGTGGGCTGGGGACGGCGCGTGTACGCGTCGCTGCTGGCCCTGGCTGCGCTCGCCACCATCGGCGTGGCGCTGCGGCATCTGTACATTCAGCACCTGCCGGAGGGCAGTGTGCCGGCCTGCGGCGCATCTTTGGATTTCATGCTCAAGGTATTTTCCTTGAGCGAGGTGCTGGTCAAGGTGCTGACCGGCTCCGGTGAATGTGCCAAGGTGACCTGGCAGTTCCTGGGGCTCGCCATGCCGGCCTGGGTGCTCATCGCGGCTCTCGCTTTGGGCGGCTATGGCCTCTGGAACAATCTACGGCGCCAGGCTCCGGTGTTGCGTTTCTAATGGCGCCGCCGCAGCGGGGTGCCTTGCAACTGACACGGGAGCTGATTGCGCGCGCATCGGTAAGCCCCACCGACGGCGGCTGCCAGCAGTTGATGATCGAGCGGCTGCAGGCCATCGGGTTTGCGGTCGAGAACCTGCGATTCGGACCGGTGGATAATTTCTGGGCCAAACGTGGCAGCGGCGGGCCGGTGTTTTGCTTCGCCGGACATACCGATGTGGTGCCGTCGGGGCCGCTGGACGAATGGCATAGCGATCCCTTCGTGCCGGTCATCAAGGACGGCGTTCTCTATGGGCGCGGCGCGGCCGACATGAAGAGCGGCCTCGCGGCCATGGTGACGGCGTGCGAGGAATTCGTCAGCCGTCATCCCGCGCATCGCGGCACCATTGCTTTCCTGATCACCAGCGATGAGGAAGGTCCTTCGGTGGACGGCACGCGGCGGGTGGTCGAGGTGCTGCGCGAGCGCCGGGAGCGCATCGATTGGTGCTTGGTCGGCGAGCCGTCGAGCGAGATCAGTCTCGGCGACACAACAACAGGTTCCGAAGGTGTCGTTGTCAACTTGCAGGCATAGGCGGACAAAGCCAGCTGCTGAAACAGCAGAGCGAACAGCACAAACCAGGAAATCCGGCTGCGACGACGTTGGCGGGGACTTGCCATCAACAGACTATATGACAATCACGGACAGAGAGCATGT
>JANXZQ010000134.1 GCA_025355445.1 Gammaproteobacteria bacterium | reverse complement strand
CGTCCGGCAGAATGATGAAGTAGCGGCTGCTGTCCAGCAGCTGGCCCTTGCCGAACAGCACGCCCGCGAAATGCTCGCTCAGCAGGTTGCGGCCGGACCCGCCGGTGCCATGCAGGATCAGAATTGCGTTGCTCACCCGGCCGTGCGAGTCGCGCTTCGGCTTGCCCAGCGCCGTGAAATGCAGCCGCAATTCCGGCAGCACTTCGCCCGAGGCAAAATGAAAATCATTGATGACGTAGTCGCCTTCGTAGGGAGCCGCACCGGCGGCGGGCGAGTAGTCGGCGCCGGACGCAATCCGCCCCAGGAAAAGCGCCGCCAAGCAGCCGCACGCTGCGAGAAATTGCCGTGAACTCATTCGGTCCCCCTGGTCGTCACTGCGCCTCGATGTACTGCCCATCAATACCGCGACTTTGCCCGCTCAGCAAGTATAAAAACGGACCGCTCACGGAAGCCGGCGCGGGCACCGTGTTCGGGTCTTCGGCGGGATAAGCCGCAGCCCGCATGGCCGTGCGCATGCGCCCGGGATTCACGCTGTTGACGCGGATGTTGGCCTCGCCCTCGAGTTCCTGGGACAACATGCTGCACACCGATTCCAAGCCGCACTTGGCAACCGCGTAGGCGCCCCAAAAGGGACGCGGATTTTGCACCACGCCGCTGCTGACGAAAATCACGGAGGCGTCCGCCGACTTGCGCAGATTGGCCAATAGAACCTGGGTCAGGATGAACGGTGCGGTCAGGTTCACGTGCAGCACACGGCACCAGGTGGGCACGTCGTATTGTTCCAGCGGCGTGCGATCGCCGAGCAGCGCGGCGGCGTGCACCAGACCGTCGAGCTTGCCGAACTCGGCGCCCACGGTCGTCGCCAAATTGTCGTAGTCCACCGCCGTTGCCGTGGCGAGATCCAGCTGCGCCATCGCCGGTTGCGGTGCGCCCATGCTCTGTATCTCGTCGTATACCGCTTCCAACTTGCGCAGGTTGCGGCCCGACAGGATGACGCTGGCCCCGGCGCGCGCGGATTCGATCGCGAGCGCGCGGCCTAAGCCGCTGCCGGCGCCCGTGATCAGAATGACACGTCCGGCCAGCAGGCTCGAGTCGGCGGTGAATTGTTGAGGGATCAAGCGAAGCTCCGAGTTCATCGTTGGGCGTGGCGCGCCGTCTGCCACGCCAGGAGCATGTCCTTCAGGCGCCGGCGCGACAGCGTGGGCGAAGGATGTTGCAAATGCTCGAGTCCGAGCGCCGCCAGCACCAGCAGGTGCCTGTCTGCGCGGCGCTGCGCGCGCGGTAATGCCTGCGCCGCGCGTTCGAAGTACTGCGTGGCCTGCTCACGCAGCCGGCCCAGATAGAGTTGCAAGTGCGCGGGCGGTAGATCAGCGGCGAGATCGGCGTTGTCGATACCTGCCGCCATCAGCTCATCGACTGCGAAGGCCACGCGCCCGGCACGCGCTTCGCGCCGGTAGTCGCGGATGTTCCTGGCGAGGTAATCGGCCGCTGCGAGCCACCGAGTGCACTCGCTCAAGGCAGCCTCGTCCTGGACCTCGCCTGCGAGCCGCGACACGAGCGCCAAGGGGCCGCCCCACAACGCCTGGGATTGCGTCTCCAGGTCCGCGCCGCGCTCCAGAGGCACACCGCTTATTTGCGCGGCGGCCGCCTGCGCCGCGGTCAGCAGCGGCGTGAAATCGGTCGACGCGCCACCGGGCAACGCGGCGAGATAACTGCTGATGGGATGCACGGCCGAACGCTTCGTGAGGCGCCGCATTTCTTCCTGCCACCACGCCAGCTTCAACTGTGCCACGGCGGATTCGGTGGCGGGGTCCATCAGTGCCTGCCACTCGGCCCCGAGGGCGTAGATGCCGAGCAGGGGCGGGCGCGACACGTGGGCGGCGAATAGCCAGCTCCAATAGCGCGCCGTGCCGGGCGGTATCGCCCGTGTCCGGTAGGTCTCATCAAGCGCTTTCAGAATCTATCTCGCCCAATGGGTCCGCTGCGGCGCCGGCGTTGCGCGGAATGCGTGCCAGGCTTTCTACCGGCTCGATGATCTCGATCTCGCGGGTCACGCGCAACCCGAGTCCCTCGAAACGGCGAGCGGCGGGCAACACCTGCTGTTCCAGTGAGCCGACCGCCCTGTTGAAGGAGTCGACGCTGCTGCTCAGGGACTTTCCGAGTTTTCCCAAGTGTTCGCCGAACACGGCGAGGCGTTTGTATAGATCCTCGCCGAGGCGACGAATCTCGGCAGCATTATCGGCGAGAATCGATTGCTTCCAGCCGAACTGCACTGTCTTCAACAGCGCGACCAGACTCGTGGGCGTGGCCAGCATGACGTTCTGCCGCAGGGAGTCATCGATCAGTGCTGGGTTTTCCTGCAGCGCCGCCGTCAAGAACTGGTCGCCCGGCAGGAACAGCACGACGAAGTCAGGGCTGCGCTCGAACTGCGCCCAGTACTGCTTCGAGGAGAGCTCGCGCACGCGGGCGCCGACGATCTGCGCGTGGCGGCGCAGCTGCGCCGCGCGGTCTTCGTCATTCTGCGCCTCAACCGCCGAGAGATACGCTTCAAGGGGAGTCTTTACGTCGACCACGATATCGCGCTGGTCCGGCATATGCACCACCATGTCGGGCCGGATTGCGCCGCTGTCGGTGCTGCGGTGCTGTTGCTCGGTAAAATCGACGTGCAGCGTCATGCCCGACAATTCCACCAGACGCCGCAGTGTGATCTCACCCCATTGTCCCCGCACGTCCGGCCGCCGCAGGGCGGTGACCAAGTTACGCGTCTCGCGGGACAGCAGGTTCTGGCCGCCGGCCAACGCTTCCATCTGGGTTTTGATGCCGGCGAAGGAGTCGATGCGATCGCGCTCGATGGCTTGGATCTGCAATTCGGTCTTGGCGAGTGCTTCGCGAATGGGTTGCACCAGGGATTCGATGGCGGTCTCGCGTTCCTTCAGCGCCTGCGAGGCATCCGATTGCTGGCGGGTGAGGCGTTCGCGGGCCAGCTGCAGGAAAACCTCGCTGTTGCTCTGCAGGCTGTCGCGCGCCAATTCGCCGAACACGCCCTGCAGTTGTTCGCGCGCCCGCGTCAACGCCTGTTCGCGTTCGGTGCTCACGGTTTCCTCGCTCTGCAGGCGCGCCCGCAGCAACTCGCTCTCGACCCGCAAGGATTGCTCGCGCCGCGCGCGCCACAGCAGCGCCGCGAGCGCGCCTAGCACCGCACCCGCCGCGAATGCCAGCCAGACCGCTGCGTCGCTCATAGACGCCCGCTGGCGTCGAGCCAGTCCAAGATATCCAGTGCCTGGCGCAGGTGTCCGTCGCCGCCCCACGCGGTCGAATCCTCGTCGGCGCGTAGATACCCATAGTCGGCGACCAGCGCCTGCATGCCGGCCGCGTGGGCCGCTTGGATATCGCGCTCTGCGTCGCCCACGTACACGCATTCGCCGGGCGCCGCTCCGGCAAGCATTGCGGCGTGCAGCAGGGGCAGCGGATGAGGCTTGCGTTCCGCAACCGTGTCGCCGCTGACCACGCAGTCGAAGCGGGCGCGCAATCCCATTTCGTCGAGCAGCGGTTCCGTCAGCCACGCGGGCTTATTGGTCACGATCCCCAATTTCAAGCGCCGGCCCTTCAAGGCATCGAGTACCCGTTCCATCCCCGGAAACAGCTGCGTCTCGCGGCTTAGGGCGCCGCGATAGATTTCGAGGTAACGCCCCTGCAACGCGGCCGCTTGGTTAGGCATGGCGTCCGGAAATCCGGTCTTCAAGATGCGCGCCGCGCCATGGCTGACCGCCGGGCGCACTTCATCGTAGAGCAGCGGCGCGCATCCCTGCTCGCCGCGCAGCGCGTTCAGGGCGCCGACCATGTCGGGCGCGGTGTCGAGCAGAGTACCGTCCAGATCGAACAATATTGCACGCACCGGCCGGGCGGTCTGACGAGGAATGCTCAGACAAGCTCCTTTGCCGAGCGCGTGAAATGCGCCAGATAGTTGACGTCCGTGTTCGGCGATAGCCGAAACGATCGCGTCAGTGGATTGTAGGCAATGCCGGTCAAGTCGCGCAGTTCCAAACCCGCTTCGCGTCCCCAGCGGGCGAGTTCGGAGGGGCGGATGAATTTCAAATATTCATGCGTGCCGCGCGGCAAGACGCGTGCAATATATTCCGCGCCGACGATGGCAACCGCAAATGCCAGCGGATTGCGGTTCAGAGTGGAGACTATGACGTCGCCGCCAGGCTGGACCAAGCCCGCCAGAGCTTTGACGATGGCCGCCGGATCCGGCACGTGTTCGAGCATTTCCATGCAGGTCACCAGTTCGAAGGCGGCGGGCCGCTGTTGCGCCAGCTCTTCCGCTGCAGCGGCGCGGTACTCCACGGTCACGTTGGCTTCGAGCGCATGCAGCTCAGCCACGTCGAGCACGGCTTGCGCCAGGTCGATGCCGAGGACCCGCGCCCCGCTGCGCGCCATGGACTCGGAGAGAATGCCTCCGCCGCAGCCGACGTCGAGAATCCGTTTGCCTTTCAGGCCGGCGATACTGCCGCCCGCTGCCCGCTCGATGTACTGCAGACGCAGCGGATTGAGATCGTGCAAGGGCTTCGACGGCCCCTTCGGATCCCACCAGCTCTGCGCGAGGGCGGTAAATTTGGCGAGTTCCGCGGGATCGGAATTTCGAGCGGATGTTTGCATGTCATTCTCCGGTATTGCGCCGCGCGGCCCAGGCGCCGGCGCGTTGTGCGGCGCCGCGCCAATCCAGGCGAGTCAACTCGCCATCCGATAACAGTTGCCGGCCCGCGACCCAGACGTCGCTCACGATGTCACGGCCGCCGCAAAAAACCAATTGCGTCACCGGGTCCTCCAGCGGTTGGATGGCGGGCCCGCCAAGATCGACGCAGCACAGGTCTGCCCATTTACCGGGCTCGAGCGTGCCCACGTCGGCGTCCATTCCCAGGACCGCGGCGCCGCCGCGCGTGGCCATGACGAGCGCATCCCACGCCGAGAGCGGTGCATAACCGGCGCAGGGCATCTGCGCCAGCATCGTCATCCCGCCCCAGACGTCGAGCCTTTGATAAGGCATCCCATCGCCGCTGCCGAGTCCTAAGCGAATTCCCGATGCGGCGAATGCGGCCGCCGGCGGCAGCATAGC